>CAZEWA010000073.1:0-23023 GCA_964515685.1 uncultured Polyangiales bacterium
CCCAACGGGTCCTTGCCGTTCCTGCCACTCGGTTTCGTTCGATGGCTCGATGCTTGTCTCGTCGGAGCACGGTTACGGTCTTGGCAGCGCCTTCTTCAAGGTTACGAGCCACAAGATTGGGCAAACTCCTCAGCCTCCCCAGCTCGCAGACCTGAAGGATCCGACGTTCGGAGCCCTGACGCCCGACGGCAAGCTCTTGCTGCAGATGGGTAACCCGCAGTGCACGAACGGCGCGTTGACGTTCCCACGTGCGCCGAACAATTTCATGCTAGTGCCCGGCCCCATGGCGGCTAGCTTGGTCGATACTGCCACGGGCAAGATCGTGGAAAGCAAGGGGTTGAACGCCGCCAATTTCATGTGGATGCCACAGTTTTCCCCCAAAGGAGACAAGGTGGTCTTCAATCACGCGAAGCTCGTGAGCGGCGTAACCGATCGCCACGAACTCGGTATCATGGATTTCGACCAGGCCACCCGCACGTTCAGTAACTTGCGCGTCATTTCGACTCGGCAGGACATGGGTGTTGCTCGTTCGGACTACCATCCAATGGGTGGCGTCGGCGAGATAGCAGGCCCCATTTCGCATAACTGCACGCCAGCCCTGCCAGGCGGTTGGCTCAATCCCAGCGAAGAGTCGCGTGGCGCAATCAGCAAGGGTTCATGCTCGGGTCCTTGCTACCCCGCATGGCCTTTCTTTACACCGGATGGAAACGGCGTAATCTACTCGCTCACAAGCGAGCCGGATTTCGCAGTCGCTTTCCCTGGTCGCGATAAATCGGCCAAGAGCGAGCTCTGGTATGTAGATCTGACGACGGGCGAGCGCGTTCGCCTCGACAACGCCAACAAGGTGCTTGGCCAAAACGGCTTGAACAACTACTACCCGACCGTGCTCCCGGTTCAGGTCGGCGGCTACTACTGGGTGTTCTTCACCTCCATGCGCCAGTGGGGTACGCGCGTGTTCGAAGGCAGTATCTTGGATGAGGCCGCCTTCGGCGAATCCGCCAAGGAAGGCATCAAGAAGCGCCTTTGGGTTGCTGCCATCAAGCCGCGCGTCAAGGAGGGCGGCGAGTTCGAGACCGGCGCTCTCACCGATCCCAGCATGCCCGCGTTCTACCTGGAAGGGCAGAGCAACACCGGCAATACCCGTGCATTCGCCGCGCTCAATCCGTGCAAGGCGACTGGCAACACCTGCACGAGCGGTCTCGATTGCTGCACCGGCTTCTGCGACATCAACGAGGACAAGACGGAAGGCGTCTGCGTCGAGGAAGTCACGTGCTCGAGCTTGAACGAGCGTTGCGAAGCCGACGAGGATTGCTGCGCGCCTGGCCAGGGCGAGACGCAGAACACCTGCATCGGTGGCTACTGCGGCTTCCTCATCTTCTGATCCAGTGGACCCGGCCGGACGCTTCTTTCGGTCTGCGTCCCCACGTGCACCCCCGCCTCGGCTGAGCCACTATGCAGCCGACGGGGGTGTTCGCATGTCAGCAAGCTTTCAATCCAAGCGAATTCTCGTGGTCGAAGACGATGAAGATTGTGCCGAGCTGTTGTCCGAGGCGCTGTCGCGGTTGGGGCATCGGGTGGCCCTCTCGCACTCGGGTGCAGAGGCACTCGAGGTCACGAAGTCTTTCCTGCCCGAGGTGGCTCTAGTCGATCTGGGACTGCCCGATATCGACGGCGCCGACCTGGGACCGCTCATCGTGGCTCTCTGCGCAGATGCGCCTCGGCTCATCGCGCTCACCGGTTACGGGGACGAGCGAGCCCGTGAGCGCCTCCTAGCAGCCGGTTTCGAGCAGCATCTCTTGAAGCCGGTTCACCCGAACACGGTCGCAGCGCTGTTTCAGGAGAAGCCTGCGAGCGCAGCGGGCTGAGAAGGACCGGTTCAGGCGAGATCCGGTATCGCGCCATTCAAGCGTGTTCCCAGGGAAGCCGACGCCGGGTCGTTCTCGACCCCACGAAGCCTCCCGGGGCGCCAGGCTATAGCCTGGGCAACGGTGCTCTGGCGACGCGTGAGGCGTATCGTCCCCAGCGTGGCGCACCTTATGGGCGCATGTGAGGCGGTTTTCCCGAAACTCCTGCTCAAATAGGCCTGCGCACGGCGCACGACCTCAGGGCGATCCTGCGCAAAATCCGTCCTACTTCGTAGAGGAACCGCGGTTCTCGAGCCGGACGGCACGGTCGTTGCTCAGGCAGGGGGGACTGGAAGCCGGACCTGGTCGCAAGCGACCTCCGGCCGCCCCCTTCCACTGACGAGGTGATCGCATGTCCGACGGCTTCTTTATTCGCTTCCGAGAGATGGTGCCTGAGGAGGGATTGCTGCACCTGGCGATGTCCGAGATATCGTCTCTCCACAAGACCTGGCCGGGGCGCGTGCAGTGCAATATCGTGATCGCGAATGAGCTCCCGCGCGCTAGCGGTAGACGATTCAACGCCGCAGTAGAGCTCGAACTCGGCCGCGGTGGCTCCCCCATCGCCGGACAAGCGGCGAGCGAAGATCCCTACGCCGCGCTGAGAACCGCATTCCGCTCTCTTCGGAAGCAGATCCCGATGGTTGCGTAGACATCAAATTGGTGCCGAAATTACTGGGTGCGCGAAGGTGTGCGAGGCTGCGCGGGAGTGCTCCAAACAAGTGTGAACTGTGCGATGCGTCTCGCCACCCTCTTGCTTCCGCGAGCGAGTGCTGCGAGCGTAGGGACAACTTTGGATGATCCGCTCCCATGCGGGTTGCAGTCGGGTGCCTATGCGTCGTCTCATGTTCCCCCTTTCTTGCCTACTCGCCCTGCTTTTCGCTGTTTCTGCGACAGCCAATACCAAGCATTGGGAGCTCGTCGCCGACAAGGACGACATCAAAGTTTGGGTCCTGGAAATTCCGGGGCAGGATTTGCCAGGCTTTCGTGGCGTCACCAGCATCAACGCGGGCATCGAAGATGTCGTGAAGGTGATGCTCGACGTGGAACACCATGTCGACTGGATGTGGAACTGCCTGGAGTCGAGAGAGGTCCGCTGGATCACCGAGACCAACGGGCTCTTGTACAACAAGGTCAACGCGCCGTGGCCCGTTTGGGACCGAGACGTGCTGCTCGATGTTGCCTGGCGCTACACGCCGAACAAGGAAGCTCTGACTTTCCGTTTTCGGAACGTCGAGGATCCCGCGGAGCCGGCGCAGAAGGGCGTCGTTCGCATGCCGCGCCTCGAGGGGTTCTACCGCCTCTGGACGAGCAAGCCTGGCATCACCAACGTGCTGTACCAGGTTGAGGTCGACATTGCAGGCAACGTTCCCGATTTCATGGCCCGGCGGCACGCGCGCAAGCTTCCGCAGAAGACGCTCGAAGCGCTACGGGAACGGGTAGAGAAAAGCGTCGCGAAGCGCTGAATCAACGCACGCGCTGCGGGCCAAGAACGAACGGTGTGTCCCGAAGTGGGCAGCCCTTCTTAGGCACCACGCAGCTAGCGCGTGCGCAGCTCTTTCCTGGGGGTCATGGTTGATGGAGCCTATCATTTCGATAGGCCCGATCGCCGGGGCCTGGCACATTCGTTACTACGGATGTTGTCTGGCTGGGCGAAGGGCGGATAAGGGCGTACGTGATGGAAAATCGCACTCCGATTTCGGTCGTTGTGGCCATCGTAAATTATCGCAGTGCTGAATTGTCGCTGCGGGCTCTCGCATCTTTGCGGAGCGAGCTCGAACACCCAAGCCTCTCGGTCCGGGCGCTGGTCGTAGAAAACGCGTCGGGCGACGAAGCCGTACTGGCTCGCGAAATCCCGGAGCGATTCGGCGACTTCACCGATCTCGTTGTCTCCAAGCACAACGGCGGCTTCGGAGCTGGAAACAACCTGGCGATGCGTCGAGCCTTCGAGCAGGGCTTTGAGCCGGATTACGTACTCTGCCTAAACCCAGACACGGAAGTGCGACCCGGCGGCGTGTTGGAGCTCGTGCGGTTCATGGAAGCGAACCCACGTGTGGGTATCGCAGGTAGCCGCTTTGAGCACGCCGATGGCAGTGAGTGGCCCATCGCGTTTCGCTTTCCGACCGTGTGGTCTGAAGTGGAAGGCGGGTGCGTCCTCGGTGTGGTCACGCGCCTACTCGCAAACCACAGCGTGGCCCGTGAGATGGGCGACACGCCTGCGCGAGTCGATTGGTTGCCAGGCGCCTCGATGATTCTGCGTCGCAAGATGCTCGAAGAGATCGGTGGATTCGACGAATCGTACTTCCTGTACTTCGAGGAAACCGACCTTTGCTTGCGTGCCCAGGCTGCAGGGTACGAGACGTGGCATGTGCCCCAGAGTCGCGTGATGCACATTCGTGGTCAGAGCACGGGCGTGACGGTGCTGAATGAGCTTCCCAAGCGCCTGCCCGCGTATTGGTTCGAGTCGCGGCGGCGCTACTATGTAAAGAATCACGGCCTAGGTTACGCGGCGCTCGCGGATGTCGCGGCGCTCGGTGCGGGCTGTGTGGGGCTTGCAAAGCGCGTGCTCAAACGTGAAGCGAACACGCCCTATTTGCTGCGAGATCTGTTGATGCAAAGTGTGGTTTGGCCCAAGAATCGGGCAGACCTCGCGCCGCCACGCTGTTACACGCCCGAGTCAGGAGTGAAGGCATGAGCGTTGGGCTTGTGGCGATAGGTCGCAATGAGGGCGAGCGACTCAAACGTTGTCTTCAGTCTGCCAAGCTGCAGGCCGACGAGCTGGTGTATGTGGACTCGGGCTCGTCTGATGGCAGCGTGGAGTTCGCGCGCGGCTTGGGCGTGCATGTGGTGGCGCTCGACCCTAGCGTGCCGTTCACGGCAGGGCGCGCAAGGAACGAAGGCTTCGCTCGCCTCACGCAAGTGCTGCCTGACGTGGAGTTCGTGCAGTTCGTCGACGGCGATTGCGAGCTCGATGCCAATTGGATAGCTCTCGCGCGGTCTGAGCTCACGGCCGCACCGCAAGTCGCTGTGGTGTGTGGACGCAGACGCGAGCGCTATCCAGATGCGAGTGTCTACAATCGTCTGTGCGATATCGAATGGGCCACGCCCGTCGGTGAAGCTGTGGCATGTGGCGGCGACTTCATGGTGCGCCGTTCGGCTTTCGAAGAGGTGAGCGGGTTTCAGCCTGACCTCATCGCCGGAGAAGAGCCTGATCTGTGTTTTCGCCTGCGAAGCAAGGGGCACCGAGTTCTGCGTCTCGACGCGGAGATGACGCTGCACGACGCCGCGATGACCGAGTTTTCCCAGTGGTGGAAGCGCAATATGCGCAGCGGTCATGCGACCGCGGAGGCGTGGTTTCGTCGTGGTAGCTGGGCTGAGCGCACCTTGTTCAAGGAGATCTTGAGCAACGTGGCATGGTCGCTTCCCCTCGCGTGGCCAGCCTGGCCGCTGTTGTTCTTTCGCGTGTACCAACGTCGTCCAGACGTGGCCTACGCTGCGTTCATCGTGCTAGGTAAACTCCCGCACAGTCACGGCCAACTCAAGTTTTGGTTCGATCGCGTGCGTGGACAGAGCGGAAAGCTCATCGAGTACAAATAGGCTGGCATTTGCGTCGCGAAGGTCCTTTCATTTTCAGGTCTTCGGACGCCTCGTGCTAAGCCAACCTTATGCGCTGGACGCGAGGGCACACGAGCGCGCATGTCGATGATAGGCGTGCGCAAAGCGACGGATCCCGGGCGGGTTTAGGCGGCGGCGGGATCAGCCTCCTGATGTGGCTCTTTTCACGTTTTGGATTGCCAGGTTTGCTGATCGGTGGGGCGGTTCTGTATTTTGGTGGCGGGCTGTTCAGCTCGGACCCGTCGGCTTCGTTCAGTCAAAATCCCGGCGTTTCTGGTCCCGCAACAGGTGAAAGCGGCGTGGACCCTGAAGCAGACATGGTCCAGTTCGTATCGTTCGTTCTCGACGATGTACAACAGACCTGGGCGCAGACCTTTGAGAAGACAGGTCAGCGCTATCGTCCGGCCCGCTTGGTGTTGTTTCGAAACAGTACGACATCTGGATGCGGCATGGGACAAGCGGCGATGGGGCCGTTTTATTGTCCGAGCGATCAGCACGTGTACATCGACCTGAGCTTCTATCAGGAACTCCGGCAGCGCTTTGGTGCTCCGGGCGATTTCGCTCAAGCTTACGTGATAGCCCACGAGATCGGCCATCACGTTCAGCACCTGCTTGGATACGATCGTAAGGTGTCCGCTCGCGAACGGACAGGAGCCACGAGCGCAGCTGTGAGGCTCGAACTGCAAGCCGACTGTTTTGCGGGCGTGTGGGGGCACGATACGGCGCAGCGCAAGCTTCTCGAAAAAGGCGATGTGGAGGAAGCCTTGCGAGCCGCTGCGGCGATTGGAGACGACAGACTCCAGCGTCAGAGTGCGGGCAGCGTCACACCGGAGACTTGGACCCATGGGTCTTCCGAGCAGCGCATGCGCTGGTTTCGGCGCGGTTTTGAGACAGGAGACCCCGCTGCCTGCGACACCTTTGGGGCAAGCCAGCTCTAAAGGAACAGTGGATGCCGCATTTCGAGCTCATCGTCACAATTACCGGGGGGCTTGCAACGGCGCTCGCGTTCGGTTTCGCAATGCATCGCATGGGCCTCTCGCCCATCGTCGGATACCTGCTCGCAGGCATGGTGGCCGGGCCACACGTTCCTGGTTTCGAAGTAGACGAGAAGGTCGCCAGTGAGCTCGCCGAGGTCGGCGTCATCCTGCTTATGTTCGGTGTGGGTTTGCAGTTTCATTTCAAGGAACTGCTGGCGGTGCGTCGTGTCGCGGTACTCGGTGCACTGTTTCAGATAGCAGGCGCCACCGCACTCGGAACGCTGCTCGCATGCGGATGGGGCTACAGCCTCTCGGGCGGAATCGTCTTTGGTTTGGCTCTTTCGGTTGCGAGTACCGTGGTGCTCGTGCGCGTTCTCGCAGAGAACCGGGATCTGCACTCCCGGGCTGGTCGCACTGCCGTCGGCTGGCTCGTAATGGAGGACATCTTCACGATCTTTGCGCTGGTGGTGTTGCCGCTGCTGTTTGGTCCCAAGGCTTCGCAGTCGTCGCTTGGCACTTCGCTCGTCCTCTCTACGCTCAAACTCATCGCCCTGGTTTTGGCGGTGGCTGTGGTCGGACGCCGGGTGATTCCGCGATTGTTCGGCTACATCGCAATGACGCGCTCCCGTGAGCTGTTCACGTTGACCGTGCTGGTGACAGCGCTCGGCATCGCCGTCGGCTCAGCAACGCTGTTTGGTGCATCGATGGCTCTCGGCGCATTCTTGGCGGGAATCATCGTCGGCCAGTCGGAATTTAGCGCGCGTGCCGCTTCCGATGCGCTTCCGATGCGCGACGCCTTTGCGGTGTTGTTCTTCATGTCGGTCGGGATGCTGTTCGATCCCTCCACGTTGATGGAGTCTCCGCTGCGGGTCTTAGCGACGCTGCTCATCGTGGTGCTGGCCAAGCCGCTTCTCGCGTACCTGATCGTCAAAGCTTTGGGAGGACGAAATGACGTTGCTCTACCGGTTTCAGCCGTGCTCGCACAAATCGGTGAGTTCTCATTCGTGCTTTCGAGCACCGCCATCGCGCTAGGCATTCTTCCGCATGACGCAGCCAGCCTGCTGGTGGCTGTGTCTATCCTTTCCATCACGCTCAACGGATTCTTGTATAAGCTCGCAAAGTATCTCGTAAAGCGCACAAAGCCCGAGCTCAATGCGGCCTCGGTCGACGAGCGCACCGAGCGGGGAAGTACCGATGCAGAGCGTGCAGTCGTCGTCGGCTATGGGCCCACGGGGCAGGTCGTATGCGAGATCCTGCGCGACAATGGTGTCGACGTGAGCGTTATCGATCTCAACATCGAAACGGTGCGTGAACTAAATGCGAAGGGGTTTCGTTCGGTGTATGGCGATGCCACGCGGCCCGAGGTGCTAGCTGAAGGTGGACTCGCAGGTGCGCGAGCGCTGTTTCTGACGGCGCCGAGCATCGAAGGCTCGCCTGACATTATCCGCGTGGCCAAGGAAGTGAATCCGCGCATCCGCGTGTACGCGCGCTCTGAGTATCTGCGCGATGTGGGTGGTCTCGTCGACGCGGGAGCTACTTCGGTGGTTTCGGCGGAGGGAGAGGTGGCACTTGCCATGGCGAGCGCTCTGCTAGGCGCGCTCGGGGCCTCTCCGGAACAGCTCGACCACGAGCGCGACAGAGTACACGTGCTCTTGCAGAAGCGCATTCTTCAGCACCACGAACCCTCAGGCGAGGAGCCGGTCGAGGAGCCCTGAGGCGCGCTGTGTCCGTTGCGTGATCGCCGCGCGCAGCGATGCTTCGCTTGCGTAGATGCTGACCGCACGCTTGGCGCGTGTAATGGCGGTGTACAAGAGTTCGCGCGACAGTATGGGCGACGGCTTCTCGGGCAGTACGATGGCAACGCGCTCGAACTCCGAGCCTTGACTCTTATGAACCGTCATGGCGTATACGCTTTCGTGGCGTGGGAGTCGGGCGAGGCTGAGCGAACGTACCGTTTCGGGGCCGACCGAAAAGTGCGCGCATATGCCCGCTTCATCGCGGCCACTCGCTCGGCCCGTAGCTCGCTCGGCTCGGTGCAGAACGCCCACGTCGCCGTTAAATAGCCGGCTTACGTAGTCGTTTTGCGTGATGAGGATCGGTCGACCTGCGTAGTTGTCTTCTGGCCTTCTCGACTTACCGCTCACGCTCTTCGAAAGGAAAGGGGTGAGCGCCGTAACGCTAGCTGGGCCGGTCCGATGTGCACACAGCACGCGAAAGGCATCGAGGGCCGCGAGCTTGTTCTCGAGCTTTGCGTCGCTGAGACCGCGGTAGTGCGTCTTGGCCTCCGATTCGAGGGCACGCGTCAGCTTGAGGTCGTCGGGAGACGGGGCGTAGGCCACATCGGGAAGCTGACTGCGCAGGATATCGATGCACGCTTCGTAGTCTTGTCTGTGCACGGCGAGAGCGAGTGCAGCGATGCCGCTGTCTTGTGCGTAGCGATAGCTTCGCGTCAGCATGCTCTTGCAACGATGCAGCGGGCTTCTGGGGTCGTCGGCGCTCTTACAGAGGTCTATCAGGACGCCTCCCGCTTCGACTGAGACCAGCTGATCGGGATCGCCCAGAAGAATGACACGCGCATGATCTGGCACGGCGTCAAGCAGCCGACGCATGAGCGCAAGATCGACCATGGAGGCCTCATCAAGCAGCAAGATGTCGCACTCGAGTGGATTGTCCTGATGGTGGCGAAAGCGTGACGTGGAGCCCTGCAGCGTGCCGAGTGCGCGGTGGACCGTCGATGCCGTGCTTGGAATGGCGTCGCGGACGCGTTCGCTCACAGGCAGGCTTGCGCGCGCCTTTTCGATGGCTTCGCCCAGGCGCTGTGCGGCTTTGCCTGTGGGCGCGGCAAGCAGAATGCGCGGCTCGAGGTCGCCTTGGTCGAGGGTATCTTGAATCAGCACCGCGAGCAGTCGGACCACGGTGGAGGTTTTGCCTGTGCCAGGGCCTCCGACAATCATACTGAAGCGCCGGTTTCGCGACGCGAGGACCGCTTGCTTTTGCAAGTCGGGTTCCTGCGTTGCACGTTCGGGAAACAGACGCTCCATCAAGTCGTCTAAAAGCGGTCGGTCTGCGGCTTGCTGTGCGTCGACAAAGAAGCGCACGCGTTTGGCGAGGGCTTCTTCGTGCTCAAAGTACCGAGCGAAGTACAAGCGCTCTGTGCCGTCTAGGACAAGTGGGCGGGCTGCGCTCTGTCCGCCGTCTGTGCTCACTAGATTCGAGCGTTGGAGTTCTTCCAACCACGGTTCAAGTGCCGGTAAACGCAGCACGACGCTGCCATCCTCGCCTTCGAGGTCACGACCCGCCCAGCGCCGTAGATCGAGACAGACATGGCCATCTTGCACTTCGTGGCTGACGAGTGAGGCGGCAAGCAGCGCTTCTGTGCTCTGCGCCTTGGAGACGCGTGCGAGGGCTTCGGAGAGTTCGACGTCGAGTGGGGAAAGCACTCCGGCTTGTTCTAGAAGTTTCCATGGCTTCATGGCTGCACACGCGATGCGGGTGAGTCCCCCGTGCTTCCGAGTACGCGCTCGAGGGTTGTCACAAGCGCATGGGTCGGGCGATCGAAAAACACGCCAGTTTGAAACGGATGCTCGGGTGACATGCCGCGCAGGAACAGATAAAAAACGCCGCCAAAGTGACTGTCGTAGTCGTAGCCGTGCACGCGCAGTCGAAGATGACGGTGCAAGGCCACCGCATACAAGTGGTACTGCAGGAAGTAGTGGTGGTCGTTCATGGCGCGGACGAGGGACGCACTGCCGTAGGCCGCCGTCGCTGCCCCGAGCCAGTTGGACTTATAGTCGACCAGGTAATAGCGCCCTTCGTGCCGAAACACGAGATCGATGAAGCCGCGCAGATAGCCTACGAGCTTGTCGAAGCTCAGCTCACGCAGCTCGCTTGCATAGGTGGGCATGGCACTTGGCGCACGATGTTCTCGGAAGGCGCGCTCAAGCACCTGAGGCGTCAGGGTGGACGTGACAGGAAGAACAAACTCCATCTCGTCTACGCGAGCCTTGCGGTCGATAGAGGAGAGGGTGAGGCCAGGCTCGAGCGGTGTGTGCAGTACATCGAATAGACCTTGGCTCAAAATGCTCGACAGCGTTCTGTTGTAGCCTCGGGAAAGGAGCACAGATTCAGCGGTTTCTTGTAGGCTCTCCTGCGACGCCTGAAAATCTGCGTGTTCGAGCACTTCGTGGACGAGCTCGCCTGCTGCAGCTCCGCGCGGGAAGGCGTCGAGTACGTGTGGGGACAGAGCGACTTCATCAGTCAGCGTTTCCTGGGCCAGCGCATCGTGGTCCCGCCCGATCTCTGCGTGTGCGCCACTGCGCGAGGCAGAAAGCCCTGAGAAGCTCGACACTCGGCGCGATTGGTCGAGACTGCGCTTGATGGCGCGCGCTCGTAGCTCGAGGGCGGCGTGTGGGTTTGGGGCTTGCGGAGGCACAGCTTCGTTTACGGGACGACGTACACTGATAGCGCCCCCAATACGTTGCACGAGGCCGTGCACGTGCGTCTCAAATCCGCCCTCGCCCAGTGCGTCGAAGATCGCTTCAACCTCGGCGCGTGAGCCGCCACCTAGCAAGGTGTATCCGAGCGCGGACTTCGCGAACCCCTTCGTTTGGGGGATGGCAACGCACAGGCGGTGCTTGGCGCGGGTGAGGGCCACGTATAAGAGTCGCAGCCCTTCGGCCAGTGTCTCTTCGGAAAAAAGGGCGAGATGTGCCGCCTGGTCGTCGCTGCCGAGATCGAGCGTGAGGGCATGGTCGTGCTTCGGATCGTGGAAGCGAACGAACTCTTTGTCGTTGCCGCGAGGTTCATCGGCGGCCCACAAAAATGGGCAGTACACGATGGGATACTCGAGGCCCTTACTCTTGTGTACGGTGGTCAGCTTAACGGCATTTTCGCTGCTCTCGAGCCTGACCTCGTGGTCTTCCCCCACCAGTTCGGCACGCCTTGTTTCGTCGGCGCGCACGATGCGATACCAACGCAGTAAGCCCAGTGGACCTAAGCGTTGCGCGATGGAAGCGGTCGCCAAAAGTTCGATGAGGTGCCACAGGTTCGTGATTCTGCGCGTACCATCGGGACGCCGCAGCAGGTGCTGTTCGACCAAGTAGTGCATCATCAGACCGCGCACCGCTTGCATGAATCCGCGCTGCAAGAAGGTCTCGTGCAGTGCTGCAAAGACGCTGCGGTGCTTTTCCCATTTGGTGTCGTCCTCTTCCAATGCGCACAGGTCTTGCGCGGTGTAACCTCCGTACCAAGAGCACAGGAAAGAACGCAAGATGCCAGCGTCATTCGGGTGCACGAGTGCTTCGAGTAGGCGTTCCACGGCATCCGCGTCTTCGCTGCGGAACACCGTTTCGTCGCCCTGAAACACGCTGGGGACGCCCACCTGGGTGAGCGCAAGCTGCATTGCCAGGGCTTGTTTGTTGGTGCGGCAGAGCACGGCGATGTCTGAGCGCCGCACTCTGCGTGGTCCTTCTCCGCCCTGATGGAGCTCGCAGTCGCTTACCAAAAGTTGGGCAACGTCCAACGCCAGTGCGTTGCAGATGTCTTTCTCTGCCGGGGCCTTGCGGGCTTCGCCTGCGAGCAGCAAGAAGTCCAAGGCGCCTCGGCCATCTCGCTGCGCGAAACGGTCGCTCAGACCCTCGGGGGGGCGAACGGGTTGGTAGAGGATGCGCTGCAGAGCGAAGGGTAGCTTGACGTTCGTGTACAGACGATTGAGCGCATCTATCAAGCTAGGGTCTGAGCGACGGTTGGTGTCGAGCGTGTAGACCTGCTGTCCAGCGTCGTTGCGCGCCTTCAAATAGGCGAGCACATCCGCACCGCGAAATCCGTATATGGCCTGCTTCGGGTCGCCGATGAGGAGTAGGCAGCCTTGGTCGTGACCGAATAGCGTGCGGAAGATCTCGTACTGCACCGGGTCTGTGTCTTGAAACTCATCGACCAGCGCGGCCCGATAGCGCTTACGCAGTGCGGCCACGAGGCTTGCACTCAGCGTGCCCTGCAGCGCGGCGTGCAGTTCTGTGAGGAGGGCATCGAAGGTCAGCACACCGTGCTCGCGGCTCTTGCGCCTCACCTCGGTACGCAAGAACGACAGGAAATCGCGCCGGAACAGGATGCGTGTTTGAGTGTTTTGCACCTCAAAGGCTGCATCGAGCTGGACGAGTTCTTCCGCAGCTTCCAAGAAAGGATGCTCGGGCGGCGGTTGCCCCTTCTTCGTCTTGGTGCGTGATCCTGAAAGTGTAAAGTAGTCCCGGCATGCGGGAGTTAAGGTACGCGTGGCCCCGGGAGCTCGCTGAGCCAATACGTTTTCCCATTGCTCGCTCCAACTGGCGACATGGGTGCTCGCGCGGCTGAGGGTCGCCACCTGCGCCACGATAGCCTGTCGTTCGCGTTGCCATAGCTCCGTGCAGCGCGCGTGGGCACGTTCCCAGCGACTTGCTTCATAGTCAGCCGCCTGAACGACGTCGGGCAGAACACGCAGCGCTTCGTCTGAACCCGCACGCGCCGCGAGAGTGCGTAACTTGTCAGGTTCACCGAGCAATGGCCGCACTTCTTCGGGTGAGGCGTCAAAGAGTCGACTCGTGAAGAAGTCATCGGCTATCTCGGCCATCATTGGCGCCGCGCTGGTGGTCACCTCGAGCCGCAATCCGGAGCCGCTCTCGAAGGCGTGCTCCGAAAGAGTGCGCTGACAAAAACCGTGGATGGTCAGTACGGGCGCTTCGTCCACGTCGGCTAGGGCGCGTTCGATAAGCTCTTGGAGTTGCTCCTGGCCGATGTCCGCTCGGACGTCGTGGCACAGCGCTTGGCAAAAAGGATCGTCTAGCGCTTCACCGCGGATGATGCGTTGCGCAGTGAGAAGGCGCGCGCGAATGCGCTGCCGAAGCTCTGCGGTTGCAGCGCGGGTATAGGTCACCACGAGGATCTGTGCGATGGGCAGCTTACGTTCGAGTAGGAGGCGCAAGACAAGGCTAGTAATGGTGTACGTCTTGCCTGTGCCCGCGCTGGCTTCGATGACGGCGGTGCCTTGAAGGGGCAGGCTGTGTGGATCGAGTGGCAGCATGGTCATGCCTCGCCCTCCTTCAAATGTTCGAGCATGGGGACGAAGACGGTCCGCGCCACGGAGGCAAAGTCCACTTGTCCATCCGTTCCTTGTGCGACCAGGTGTTCGAGCTCGGCGAGCTCTTGCTCGCTCCAGACCTGGCGCTTGTAGCGTTCCGCGCTGTCGACGAACCTCGTGGCAGTGCCACTGCTTTTCGCCTTTTCCAAGCACGACGCTTCGTCGTCTCCTTTGACGTAGGCCTGTGCGTACTTGCTAGACCCGGGAAGCATGAAGGGCAGGGGCATCTGTTGGCCCAGCTTGTACAGGTAGAGCAGTTGTGTCAGCAGCTCCTTGGCCCTTTCCACGGGATGTAGCGTGATGGTTGCAATACCGCGGCGCGTTCCGTCGGACTTGGCGATGAGCAGACTCTCCTTACAAGGACTCTCGCTGGCGCAGAGTGCGAGGTGACGGATCCACGTGCTTAGCTTGTGTTTCTCATTCACCGTGGCGGCATTGAACTCCACGCGTGCGCGCTCGTGGATGGAAGCGAGAGAGCCGACGATGCGGCCGTGCGGCGTGTCGATGCGCAAGCGCAGATTTGGAAGCGGAACCCCAGCATCCACCTCGGCCAACATTGCGCGAATGGTTTTCTCGAGATCTTCGAACAGAACTAGCCCCGGTGTGCCAGGTGGCAGCTGACCCTCTTGCGTGAGCACTCGCGCTTGGACTTCGCGTTCAGCTGTGCGTAGCTCCTTCAAAAGGCGGTCGTGCAGCTGGTAGCGTTCGAGTGCATCGAGGCTCGTGGGCTCGCGGTCGACAGTCTGTTCCGACTCCTGCGGCAATCGTACGCGTAGGCGGTCCCGCACGAAGGCGCGTTGGGGCGCGCGAAAGAACGACACGAGCTTCTCGATGTCTACCTCAGGAGCGGGAACCGCTGGAATCGGGCCCTGTATAAAGGCAGGCTGCGTCTTGCGTGGTGCGAGCAGCGCCCGAGCTGCGAGTGCTGCAGTCTCGTCGTAGGAAGCAAACGATGCGTTGGGGACGAAGTAGCGCGGGTCGAAGCGATGCAGCGCGTGGAGCTGGGTCACGTGCTCGGAAGTCTCCTTGCGCTCGAATGGCAGCCACAAGGCTTCCGCGTTGTCTGTCACAATGAAGTGCCTGTCGAGCACGCGCAGGAGCTGGTCGACAAGTACAGATGCAGGGCGCTCGCTGTCGTCCTTGGCGCTGCGGCCGACATAGGTGATGGCCACCGCGTCGCGGGCTGAGAGCAAAGCCTCCAGAAAGAGCTGTCGGTCGTCTTCCCGCACGTCGCGGTCGCCTGCGCGGCGCGATTGGCTCATGAGATCAAAGCTCGGCTTGCGTGCGCGCCGCGGGAAAGCTTCGTCGTCCATTCCGACCATGCACACCACGCGAAAGGGAATGGCGCGCATTGGCACGTGCTCGCAAAAGGTTACGCCTGCCGTCAAGAAGCCGAGATTGGCTCGACCACGCTCGAAGCGAGACTCGAGGATGGGGCGTATGGCGGCGAGAGTTACCGGCGCATCGAACGCCGTAAGTTCTGCGTCTTGTGCGAGCGACGATATCGTGGCGCGCAGATTGTGATGTTCGGACGCGAGCTCGCGCGTCTCGGAGAACAGGCGCGGTACGAACGCGAGCCAGAGCGCACACCAGGCCTGTGGGCTCTGTGGATTCGCGGAGGCTTGCACCAACTCGAACAGCGTTTCCGCAAAGCGTGCGAAGCGGCCCACGAGGACGGCACGCTCGCCTTCCATATCGGAAAAAGGCAGCACGCCCAATACGCTGCGTTGCTCTGCTTGTGCGGAGGTAAAGCCCACAAACAGGCGATCGAGCGCGAAACGCAGGCTATTTTGTTCGTAGGCAGGTTGCCCGAAGCGCGTGCGATGGGCGCCATCGAGGCCCCAGCGAGCGCCGGCCTCAACCAGGCAATCTTGCAGCGTGTCGAGCTCATCTTCGTTGAGATCAAAGCGCTCTTGCACTGGAGTGCGGTGCAAGAAATCGAGCACTTCGCTGAGTGTGAGTCTCGATTCCGCCAAGTCGAGCAACGCCGAGAATCCCTCGAGCAAGGTGGATGCGCGTGAGGCACGCCTATCGGCAATGCGATAGGGAATGTGCGCGCGACCTTCGCTGTCGCTTTGCGTAAATACCGATTCGATGGCTGGGGCGTAGCGCTCTATATCGGGGGCGAACACGACCACATCGTGTGGTTCGAGCGTCTTGTCGCTCTCGAATTTGCTTCGCAGTAGATCGCGCAGCACTTCGAGTTCACGCGTCGGGCTGTGACAGACCTGAATAGAGATGCTGCGGTCGCTCGGCGTGACCGCCACTGGGCTGAGAGCGTCGCTACTCTGCGGATCGCGCTCCGTGAGTTCGGCGATGTCACGTTGCAGATGCGAGAGGATGTGGCTCGCCTCAGGTAGATCGAACAACTCGCCGAAAGGCTCTTCGAACGGCACCGTTTCCAGCAACAAATCGATAAACTCGCGGCTTACGCGCCCGAGCGTCGAGAGCAACGTGCGCACACTGTTGCCACGCGCAAGCTTGCGGTCGAAGTCGCCCCAATAGTCGGGAGACGGCGTGAGCAAAAATAGATGGACGTCGATGTGCTCAGAGAGCTGGGATAGGACGTGGAGGAACGCTGGTGGGAGGGTAGAGATGCCGAACAGACTGATGCGCTCGGGCAAGAGACTTGCGCTCTCTGCAGACAGGCCGCCGAGGAGCGCGCTCTTCAGGGCTTCCATACGGCGTGCGATATGGGAGCTTTGGGTATCGCTACACAGCTTGCGCCAGAGCTTGGCTTGGAAATGCTCGTCCTTGCCGTTCTCCCAACTCAGGATGAGGTCGGGCCGATAGACCAAATATTGGTCGAGGGTGGATGCGAGTTCCGATGCCAGGCCGAGCAGGCTCACGTGGCTGCTGTCCCGTCCGATGTAGCGCTTGGCGTCCTCGAAAGCGCCGTCCTCGAGTAGCTCCGAGCTGAGCGCTTTCGCGATGAGGAAAGTGAGCGTCTCGGGGCGGAAGATTTGCGAGGACTCCGGTACTTCCCCAAGCACCGCGTCGAGTACGAGCTCCACAATCGCACGTGGAAATGGAAACCAGGGATTCGCCCACACACCTAGATCGGTGCTGAGGTGGGCCGAGAGAAAGCGCTCCATGCCGGGCCCCTGCACCACGATGCACTCGCGTGCCAAAGGGTCGCCCAGTGGTGTTCGCACGACCTGGGAGAGGGCGGTTGCGAGCTTTTCCACGCGGTTCGAGCGGTAAAGGCAGAAGGTCACGCCCGGAGTCTAGGGCAATCAAGCACGGGGCACTCGCTGGATCGGAACAGCGCGAGGGTGCGGGGCGCTTGGGACGGTGTGGGGACAGGTCTGCGTAGGTGTACGGCCCCATCGTGGGAGATCGCACCAAGCCAAATGGCGGGGAGTCGCCGAAGAGGTCAGACTCCACTCGAAGTTCCGGGGGGAGCATGCGGGAAATCGTGATCGAGGGGGAGCTGTCGGGACACGCTTTCGTGGAAGTCCTGCAGCTAGCGGCGGGGAAGCGCGAGCAGCTGAAGATCGAGCTGTTCGACACGGGCGAGGTGTTTGGTGAGGTGTATGTCGATGGACTGACGGTGCTCGATGCACGCGTCGATGTGCTCACTGGGCTTTCTGCGCTGGGGGCACTTCTGCGGCTTTCCGAGGGGCAGTTTCGTGTCGTGCGCGAAGCTATGGACAGGGCGCCTCGCTTCAATCGCTTGCTGGACGAGGCACTGCTCGATTGTGCGAGCCTGGAGGAGACTCCGCCTGAATCGACCTCGCGGGCGATCACGAGTGTGCCACCGCCGTTCGTCGGCGAGCCGAGCGACGAGTGACACCGCGCTGTCTGCATGACATGTTCGTGAGCGTGAACACGCTTACCAAGACGCTGCCTGCCCTGTTTTTCCTGTTCGCTTGCAACAAGAGTGAAGACGCGGGGTTCGTCACGCTCGACACGTTGTGTGCGTCGTATACCGAGGCCGTCTGCGACGGTCGTGACAACTGCTGTGACGAGGCAGATCGCGATGTGTGCGACGCCGATGTCCTCGCTGCGTGCAAAGCCTCACAGGCGGAATTGGTTGGGGAGAAGGCGCTCTCCTATTCGGGGGAAGAGGCCTTCCGGGTCCTGCAAGACATGCGCGCCGACCTGTTGACGTGCACGGCGCCCTACGGGCTCGGTGCGTTCTTCGAGGGCGGGCGCAAAAAGGACGAGCCCTGCGCGCGGCCGGCGCAGTGCGAGAGCCTGTCGTGCGAGAAGTCAGGCTCACGCTTGGTATGCTCTGATGCAAGTGAGACCTCACTTTGCGAGCCAGGGAACCAATGAGGCGACTTCTGTAGCCGACACGCGCCAGAGCCACTTGCTCCTTCCGCAATAGGCAGGCATAACGTGGGGTCATCAGCCCCCCATGCGCCTAGTCTGCGACAAATGCAGTGCTGTTTACACCATCGACGACGGTCTGGTGGGGAAGCGCGATTTCCGTGTTTCATGCAAGAGCTGTGGCAAGCCCATCGTCGTGAAGAGTGCGAAACAAGTCACGTATGCGGCCACTCAGCGGGTGAAGATGCCGGGCGCGGCCCTACCTCCACTGTCGTTGCAGGCAGCAAAAATAGCGCTGGCTGAGGGGCGCTCGGAGGCTACGCCGCTGCGGCAAGCGCCGCGCCCCGGCGAAGGTTGGTTCGTCACGCAAAACGGTCGCCAGCAGGGGCCGCTGACCGCCGAGCAGATGGCGGGCATGCTCGAAGCTGGCACCCTAGATTGGGGCACCGAGGTTTGGCGGCAGGGGCTCAAGGGCTGGCGTGCTGCGCGACGCGATCCCATGCTCGTGACTTCGATTGCCGGCGCGCGAGGCGTCGCAAACGATACCACGCGTCTCGATGCGGCCCGGTCGTTCCTAGCGCCGGAAGACACCGTGGTGGAGGCGCGGCCGAATCCGCTCGGCGAACGGTCGCTGCGCGACAAAATCCGACCAGGCTCGAGTGCCGCCGACTCCACGCCGCTGCCGGCACCTCTTGGACGAGGGGGGGCCGCCAAGGCTGAGCCGCTGCCGGACCTGAGCCCGAGCGCTCGGCCTCAGGCTTGGCATAGCCCCGAAAACACGGCTTTCCGTGAGGCGCTCGGCTTGCCTACGGATTCGTCTCAGCAGAGCTCAGCCTTCGACACAGAAAACGCGGCCGTAGCTGCCGCGCCCCTCTCGGCGCCGCCCTCCTCAGATGACGCCGCAGCGACGTTGGGCGATGCGTTCGGCAGTGTCCCGCGCTTGTTCTCGGAGAGTCGTGGTCTCTCCGGCGCTCGCCTTGCCAAAATCATGGCTGCGCTCGAGGGCCTGCCTGCACGCGTGCTCGCGCAGGTCGACTCGCACTATCTCGTGGGGGCAGGGGCATTTCTGGCGGGCGTCCTGTGCACCCTCATGCTCGTGGGTCAGAGCCCGGTCGCCACGGTGCAACCGGTTGCGGTCGCCCATGCGGAACCTGCGCCGAATGAGTCTCCGGCGGTCGTTGCCGAGGCGCCGCGCTTCGTGGCAGAGCAGGCGGCTTCGGCTGTCTTGCCCGTGGCGACCGTACAGGGGCCCGTGTCGAGTGCTCTCACGTCTCCCGCGCCGGTGTTGCGCGAGCTTCCCACGGTCGAGGAATTGCGGGCTGAGGTTCGCAAGGTCGCCGTCGATGTGAAGCGCTGCATGGACAATCCGGGACGCGGCGTCGACGTCGATATCTACTTGGATGGGCCCAGTGGTCGGGTGCGGGATCTCGACGTCCGTTCGGGCGCGCTCGGGCCAGGCCGCGTGGCTTGCATCAGGCAGGCCGTGCGCCGCATCCAGCTACCGCCCTTTTCGCGGCGTGAGCTCAAGTTGATGCACAAGTTTTCCTGGTGAGCAAAAGCCGCTACAGGCTCGCCTAGGCTTGCTGCTGGTAACGCTGGAATAGCGCAAGCAGGGTCTTTGCGTTGGCTTGTGAATCGTGCATCTCGCGCACCCGCTGGTAACCGAGACTGCCCATCTGCTGGAGGCGCTCGCTGCTGGTGTCGAGGGCGCGTTCCATGGCAGCGGCCACATGATCCACCGAACCCGCGGGCACGAGGAAACCGCATTCACCGTCGACTACCAGCTCGGGAATGCCTGCCACGTACGTGCTTATCACGGGGCGCCCTCTGCCCAATGCTTCCATCAATACGACGGGTAGGCCTTCGGCAAAGCTCGGCAAAACGAAGAAGCGGGCCCCTTCGATTTCGCGCTGCACCGCATCGCCCGAGGCCCAGCCCGTGATGCGGACCTGATTTGCGAGCTGCTCGCGCGCGATGACTTGTTCCACCTCGCGCCGCATCGGGCCATCACCGACCAAGACGAGCTCGAGCTTGCGCCCCTTGTGGACGAGCTTCGCTACGGCTTGGACCAGCAGCAGCTGGCCTTTTTGTTCGCAGAGACGCCCGACACTGACAAAGCGAAGCGCTTCAGGCACAGGGGTAGGGGCGCGCGCTACGTAGCTTGCGTCGACGCCACAGCGCACGACATGTACCTTGTCCCATTGGGAGGCTTCGCAATAGCGATAGAGCTGACTGCGCCCAAAGCTGCTCACGCCGACGACAAAGGTCGCGTGCGCAATCTTTTCGCGCAGCGCTAGCAGGTCGGGTTTGTCGAACTCTTCGGGGCCGTGTGCCGTAAACGAGTAGCTCGGTCCGCCCAAGATACGGGTAAGCATGGCTACGGCAGTGGAGTTGGTGCCGAAATGCGCATGCACATGGTCCACCGGCTCGCGCTCGAAGGCTTCGATCAGCGCGCAGGCCTCTGCGAGGTAGGCAAAGTTGCGCAGGACACCACGATCGGAACGTTGCCCCGTAGCCAGTGTGAGCTTTTGTGCCCGTGAGAAGGCGCGGGGACGTTTGGCCGCGACGCGCGCCACGCTAGGCAGGAGGGCCTTGCCACCGTGCGCAAGCAGCGCGGTGGTGATGGAAAGCTCGCGTTGGTCAGCCTGATCAGGCAATGAGGCGAGCGGTATCGAGCGCAGGGAGTAACGCGAGATCCGGGCGCCAAGTGCTTCAAGTCCCTCGATTTCGCGACGGATGAAGGTGTGGCTGATGGACGGATACCGGTTCACCAGGTAAGCGATGCGCACGATAGGAGCTTAGCAGTCTATGTTCGCGTTTCGTCGGCTATCCTGCGCCCGATGCGGTGAGATTTGCGCTGCTTTGTCCGAGATCCTGTTCCAAAGTGGGCTTTCGCCAGGCGGGCCGGCTCCCCAAAGGCGGAGCGTGCGTTCAGCGCAAACTGAGTCAATCTCACACGAGACGGAGCGAGTCGAGGCGCTCGCTTTCTGACGGGAGTAGGGCGCGTGCGACCTGCCACGATGGCACCAAAAGGACCGCTTCCTGTTTTGTACCAGGACGACGCTCTGATCATCGTCAACAAGCCGAGCGCACTGTCGGCACATCGTGGCTGGTCCGACGAAGGTGGGGACTATGTCCTGACACGCGTGCGAGATTTTGTGGGACAACACGTGCACTTGGTGCATCGTCTCGACCGCGCCACGAGCGGGGCTATCGCGCTGGTTTTGGCTCCCGACTGGGTCGAGCCTGTGCAGCGGGCCTTCACCGAAGGGCGCGTGGAGAAGCACTACTTGGCGCTCGCCCGCGGTGATATGCCTGACTACAGCCTAGTCGACTACGCGCTGCCACGCGGCGAGGACAACAAGGCCGACCGCGTAGATGCGCAGACCGAGTTTCGCAAGCTCGATCTTTTCGAGAACCGCTACGCGCTGGTCGAGGCACGCCCAATCACCGGGCGTCTGCACCAAATTCGCCGCCACCTGAAGCATCTCTTTCGGCCGATCATCGGCGACACGACCTACGGTGACGGCAAGGAAAACCGCTTGTTCCGCGAGCGCTTTGGGCTCCGTCGACTTGCGCTTCATGCCAGCTCCTTGCGGCTGCCCCATCCCGTGTCTGGCGAAATGATCGAGGTTCAGGCCCCGTTACCGGAAGACCTGCGAGACCCTTTTCAGGCCATGGGATTCGCGATTTCCTGACGCTTTGGTGAGCGGTCTTGGCGCCGCGTTTAAAATCGGGCACCTTCTTGTTCCGTGACAGAACCCGAAGAGCCACAGATTCTGCGAGTCGCATGGGCGGAGCTAGGCAGCGAGGATTCAATCGTTAGCGCGGTTGAGACGAGCGCGGGGGTTTCGACCAATAGGGTCTATCGGCTCGCTCTCGAGAGCGGCCGAAGCGCCTTTGCGAAGGTGTCGTCGTACGGCTCATACGTACACTTCCGGCAAGACCACGCGCGCATTCGCCAGTGGATAGACCTCTTGCAAGACGGGCCTTACGCTGGCTTTCTCGCCGGGGTTCTACTCAAAAACGGCGAGGTCTTCAGCTACAAGCACGATGGCGCGTGGGTGGTCTTCTACGGCGAGGCGCCGCGTCGCGGAGTTTTGCCCGCAGTACTCAGCGAGGAGCAGATTGACCTGCTGGGGCGCGAGATGGCGAGGTTTCACCGGGCCTCGGCTGCGGCGGCCACCGAGCTTGCGCCTACCTGGCAGTCGCTCGGTTCCGACGTGGCAACGCTCTACGACCAGATGCAAAACGAAGCGATTTGGACGGCCAAGGGCTTCAGCCAGGAGCACGCAACCCTGATCCGTAGGCATTGCGATCTGTTCTTCAACCAAGCCGAGCGCCTAGGCTACCACCGGTTCCCCAAGATCCCTGTGCTCATCGATTGGAACCGCGGCAACTTCTCGGTGGCCTACGAGGAAGAAGGCTTCCAGCTGTTTAGCCGCTGGGACTACGACTGGTTCCGGATCGAGCCGCGCATGATGGATTTCTACTTCTTTTGCCGGGTGGCACGCGAGGAAGGAGACCAAACCGTGTTTAGCTACACGGCCACGCCGCTTCTCGAGCCGCGTTTTCAGCGTTTCTTGCGCGCCTATCACCAGGTTTTCCCGCTGACCGAAAACGAAGTGCGCTTCCTAAAGGAGGCCTATCGGTTCTTCATTCTCAACTACGTGTTGCGAACGGGGGAGCACTTCTTCATCCCGAGCATTTGTCAGCGGCTCTCGCGCGAAGCCGTGGTGCGCTACCTGCCTGAGCTTGAGACCTTGGACCTCTCGCCGCTCGTCGACGCGCTCGCCTGAGCGCCGACTTGTCGACGAACGCGCTGCGAGTGTAGCGTTTGCTCCAAAGCAAAACGCCGCCCTTCGCAAGGAAGGACGGCGTTACGTCGCGAGCTCAAAGGCCTAGGGAGGCCGCTCGTTTCAGCCGCAGGTGGTCTCGACGATCAGGCGACACACCGTGTACGGATCCATGTTCGCGTTGGGGCGGCGATCTTCGAGGTAGCCCTTGCCGTCGGCCTTGGTCGCAAGCGGGATGCGGATCGATGCGCTGCGATCGGACACGCCGAACTTGAACTGCTTGTAGGAGCAGGTCTCGTGCTTGCCGGTCAGGCGGCTCTCGATGTCGTGGCCGTAGTTGGAGATGTG
>CAZEWA010000074.1:0-22123 GCA_964515685.1 uncultured Polyangiales bacterium
ACCAACGACCTTCGGGTTATGAGCCCGACGAGCTACCAGGCTGCTCCACCCCGCGACCTCTTTATGGCTGACACACCCCTATGTGTCAAACGCGGAACGACGGTTTTCGTATTTTGTTCGCTGGGTTCCGGTCGCTGGCGTGCCCTGAGGATTGTCCCGAGCGTGGAGCCCTGCCGGCCTGCGAGCGCGGCGCGGCATTTCGGTCCGAACCGCGGTCTGAGCCACGCTCACTGGTCTGTGCTGCACGCTGGGGCTTGCCTCCCTGCGCACCTGGCAGGTACTCGCGGCGCAGCGCGCTCAGCTCCTGGGGCTCGAGCTCGCGCAACTGGCCTGGGCGCAGTCCGTCGGTGCTGAGCCCTGCAAAGCTCAGCCGCGACAGGCGCATCACGCGTGGGCCCACCGCCTCCACCATGCGGTGAATCTGGCGGTTCTTGCCTTCGGTGATGGTGATCTCGAGCCAGCTCTTCTGCTCTTCCTTGCGCAGCTCGATCACGTGCGCAGGCCGCGTGTGGTAGCCGTCGTCCAGGGTCACGCCCGCACGTAGCTCCGAAATCATGCGCGGGTCGGCGGCACGGTTGAGCTTGGCCACATAGGTCTTCGGGACCTCGCGCGACGGGTGGAGCAGCGCTTGCGCGAGGTCGCCGTCGTTCGTGAGCAAGAGCGCACCGCTCGTGTGGAAGTCGAGCCTACCCACCGGGTACACGCGCTCGGGAATGCCGCCGAGCAGCTCCGACAGACTCGGCCTGCCCTCTGGGTCGCGCAGCGTGGTGACCATGCCGCGCGGCTTGTGCACGAGGAAGTACTTGTGTCCCTCCGCGCGCGCCAGGGGCTTTCCGTCGACTTCGATGCGGTCGCGCTCAGGATCCGCGCGGGTCCCGAGCTCGGTGACGACCTGGCCGTTCACGCGAACGCGGCCGTCATGAATGATTTGCTCCGCTGCACGCCGGGAAGACACACCCGCGTGTGCGAGAATTTTCTGCAGACGCTCTTCAGCCACTTCTCTGCCGAGCTTTCCGTAAATCAGGCTGGATCGTAGGCTGATTCGCTAGCGTCCGCGCTACGACGCGGGGTGTTGTCGCGATCCCATCTATCCACTGTGCCGTCTCCGTCGAGGTCGGTGCCCATGCGGACCACGCGACCATCTTCGAAGTACTCCCAGCGGTCTGCGACCCATTTGTCCGCCGTGCTGCGCCCTTTCAGGTCGCGCTCTGCACGCAGGGGCTTGCCAGAAGCAAAGAAAATCTTGGTGTCGACCTTGCCCGTTCCGAGCGTATCGAACTCCTGGCGCAGGATCTGGCCCTCTTGGAAGATGGTGATTTCATCCATCTTCCCGTCGAAGTTGCGGTCGGCTTCTTCGCGAAGCGGCCTGCCCTCGTCGGTGTAGTAACGAATCACGTCCTTTGCGCCGTCGGCGTTGAGGTCGGACTCGCGGCAGATGAGCACCAGGCGCGCGAGCGTGCCCTCGCCTACGCGCAAAAACACCTTGCGGACATCCGGCTCGTCGTCTCCCGACGTGTCGTATTCGCTGGTTTCGTTGCGCGGGCCGGTGCCGTCGCACCTGCCGTAGGTCGCGCTGAGGTCGCCCTCACCGCTGCTGTGAAGCGCTTTGCTGCGCCCTGCCTGTCGGGCTTCGACGAGGTTCGGGGTGCTGGGCGTGCCGAGCTGCACTGAGCTGCTGCATGCCCCGAGCAAAACCAAGATGCCTGCTCCAGCGAGCGTCTTCACAGAACCCATGGCTCAACCCTCCTTGCCGTCGTTCGCAGCGTCGGACGCCCCAGCTTCGGGTTCGCCGGCCTCAGGCTCCCCTGCAGGCTCCGTGTTCTCGTCACCCGACGAGGCAGGTTGCGACACCGGTGCCGAGGGCAACGCGGTTCCGTCGCAGCTGACCGCTTTGTCTCGGTCGCTGATGCTTTGCGGAGTTGCCATCTCGCTACGATCTACAACGCCGTCTGCGTTCAGATCGAGGCGCGTCTCAGCCAACGATCCGTCCTGGAAAAGTTCCCACTTTTCGATGCGACCGTCGCTGTTCAGGTCGTACTGGATCTCCGAAAGGATGCCGTTCTCGTAGGTTTCCCAGGTGTCCACGCGGCCGGGCTTGCGTCGCGCGCGCTCGGCACGCTCCACGAGCGGACCTTGGCACCACATCCAGGTGTCCACGAGACCATCGAAGTTGGTGTCGAGCTCCTTGCGCTTCAGCGCACCCCCTTCGTAGAAGGCTTGGGCGTCGAGCCGACCGTCGAAGTCGAAGTCGTGCTGCTCCACCACAACCTGCACACCGTCCTCGGCGTAGAATCGAATCACATCGATTTTCCCGTCGAAGTTCATGTCAATTTCGGTGCAGACGCGCTTCCCGTCTTTGACGACGTGACGGATGTCGTGCTTGCCGTCGTTGTTCACGTCGACGGTTTGCGCGTCGCCGCCGGCACACGACTTGACCAAAAGGGGTTGAGGCTCGCGACGCTTCGCATCGTTGGCCGTTTCCGAATCAGCGCCACGCTTGCAGCCTGCGCCGGTGGTAAGCGCCAGCAACAAGACCACTCCGCCGGCTTGGCGCATCGACAGTTCACGCATCACAGAACTAGGCCCCTTCCTAGAACAACTCGGTCAGGAGCTTACGTTTCCCCCCGTACCGCGGGCAAGCGAACGCACGAAAATCGCTGTCGATTTGGTTTTTGGTCGGCTCGGGGTCCAAGAGGCCCCAGAATCCGCCGGACGCCGGATTGACAGTATGTATGTGGGCACGTAGCTTCACAGCTGGATGTAGTCGCGACCGTCGCGACGCCACTCGACCGCCCTAAAGAGGGGGCACGGGGCCGAAGCAGCATGGCGCGTAAGAAGATCTCCACGACGATCTACATCACCCCTGAGCAGAACGAGCAGCTCAAGGTACTGCACGAGCGCACCAAAGTGCCCGTCGCTGTCTACATTCGCGAAGGTATCGATCTCGTCCTGAATAGGCACAGAGACCAGCTCCCGGGACAGCTCACGTTCGACGTGGCAGAGGGTCCGGGACGCAAGAGCTGACCCTTACGGACGAGACGCCCTTGGCGCGTATCCTGTTTTGCTTGCGCGCGTAGCCCGCGTGCCTGTGTTTTGCTCCTGCGCGTACCGCGCGCTTCGACACCTATGACCGAACCTCTCGGTTGAGCCATTCCGGACCCCTATGTCTACCGACCCGTCCCTCATTCGCAATTTCTCCATCATTGCGCACATCGACCACGGCAAGAGCACCCTTGCCGACCGCCTCCTCGGGTTCACGGGGACGCTGTCGGACCGTGAGAGCAAGGCCCAGTTCCTCGACAATATGGACCTGGAGCGCGAGCGCGGAATCACCATTAAGGCCCAGACCGTCCGCCTCACCTACAAGGCCAAGGACGGCCAGACCTACACGCTGAACCTCATCGACACGCCCGGGCACGTGGATTTCTCCTATGAAGTATCACGTTCGCTAGCAGCCTGCGAAGGCGCGCTGTTGGTGGTCGACGCGAGCCAGGGCGTGGAAGCTCAGACGCTGGCCAACGTCTACCTGGCGCTCGAGAACAACCTGGAAATCATCCCGGTCTTCAACAAGATAGACCTGCCGGGCGCCGACATCGATCGCGCGCGTCACGAGGTCGAAGAGGTTGTGGGGCTCGACTGCAGTGAAGCTATCCCCGCGAGCGCGAAGGCGGGTATCGGCATCGAAGACATCCTCGAAGCCGTGGTCAAGCGTGTGCCGCCCCCCAAGGGCGATCCCGAGGCGACCCTGCGCGCCCTGGTGTTCGACAGCTGGTACGACCCATACCGCGGCGCCGTGGTGATGGTGCGCGTGGTCGATGGCAGCCTCAAGGTCGGCCAGAAGATCCGCATGATGTCTTCAAAGGCTGATTACGAGGTGAACGAGCTCGGAGTGTTCGCTCCGTTCGCCCGCGCCGTCAAAGATCTCGGACCGGGTGAAGTGGGCTTCGTCGCCTGCAGCATCAAGTCGGTTCACGACACCAAGGTCGGCGACACCATCACCGACACACGCAAGCCCACCTTGGAAGCGCTCGCAGGCTTCAAAGACGTGAAGCCCATGGTGTTCTCGGGCATTTACCCGACCGAAACCGATAAGTACGGCGAGCTTCGCGATGCGCTCGACAAGCTGCACTTGAACGACGCTGCCTTCGTGTTCGAGCCCGATACCTCGGCGGCACTCGGCTTCGGCTTCCGCTGCGGGTTCTTGGGCCTGTTGCACATGGACGTGGTGCAGGAGCGCTTGGAGCGCGAGTACAACCTGGACCTCATCACCACCGCGCCGAGCGTGGTGTATCGCGTGATGACCAACAAGGGCGAAGAGCTCTGGGTAGAAAACCCCTCGAAGCTTCCCGATCCGGTTTATATCGACACCATCGAAGAGCCGTACTTTAAGGTCGCGGTTCACACGCCTTCGGCTTACGTGGGCGCCGTCATCAAGCTGTGCGAAGAGCGCCGGGGCACCCAGATTGGCATTCAGTACGCGTCGCAAGACCGCGTTATCGTCTCGTACGAGCTGCCACTCGGCGAGGTGTTGTTCGACTTCTACGACAGGCTCAAGAGCTCCACCAAGGGCTACGCGTCCATGGACTACGAGCTGATAGGCTACCGAGTAAACCCCTTGGTCAAGCTCGACATGCTCGTGAACGGTGAGCCCATCGACGCGCTGAGCGCTATCGTTCACCGCGAAAAGGCGCAGCACGTGGGCAGGCAACTCGCGGAAAAGCTGCGTGAAATCGTGCCGCGCCAGCAGTACGAAGTCGCGATTCAGGCCGCTATCGGCGGGAAAATCGTGGCGCGCGAGACGATCCGCGCGATGCGCAAGGACGTGACCGCCAAGTGCTACGGCGGCGATATTTCGCGTAAGCGCAAGCTCCTCGAGAAGCAGAAAGAGGGCAAAAAGCGCATGAAGTCTGTGGGCTCCGTGGACATTCCCCAGGAAGCGTTCCACGCGATTCTCAAGGTAGACTGAGGCCGCTCAGCTCGCGTTCGATTGCGCGTCGAGCGGCGCTGCCGGCTGCGCGCGACGCAGTCTGAGCCTGCGCGTAGCTTCGTAGAGCAGCGCGGCGAAAAACGCGCCGCAGGTGTCCGCCACGAGGTCGAGCACATCCGCCGAGCGTTCTGGCACGAACGCTTGGTGAAGCTCGTCGAGCAGTCCGAGCGAGCTCGTCATCAAGACGGCCGCGAGTCCCGCGCGCAGGCCGCGCCCAGGCCAGGTACGGTGTACCGCAAAGCACAGCGTGAGGCCGAGGCCTGCGTACTCGACGAAGTGAACGCCTTTGTCCTGGAACGGAAAGCGCTCGATGGCTTCGATTGCGACTGCCTGGGACGAAAGCCACCAGATGAGGCTCGTGTAGAGAAACGCGGGCAGCCAGGCGAGCAGCTTGGAAGATAGGCTCGGACTTTTCGAGCCAGGATCCACCGCGTTCGAGGGCACCGAAGAAAGATCTTCTGGCGGTCCCTCCGCAGTCATGCTGACGCCAGGGGCAAGCGCACCGGCGTGCGCGACTTTTTTGCCGTCGCTTCGGGCTGAACGGGCAGCTCTCGCCGAGGCACGGCGCCTTGGGCCACACCGTGCAGTGAATGCTTGAACGCCTCGATCACCTCGGCGACGAGAATCTCGCCTCTTGGATCGGTACCCTCGGGTACGTCGACATGCACGAGCTCATTGCGCTCGGAGCGCCCAGTGAAGCGGTTGGGTCGCGTGTCGTCGCGCGTCTCGATCAGGACCTCGGTGCGCTGCCCCACGAGCTTCGCGTAGTGGGCTCGCTGCTGAGCTTCCACCGTGCGGAAGAGCCGCTGCAGGCGCTCGTCTTTCACTTCCTCGGACACGTCGTCCTCGAGCTTCAGCGCTGGGGTATAGGGCCGCTGGCTGTACTTGAAGCCGAAGAGCGAGATGAAGCCGGCCTCTCGCACCAAGCTCAGCGTGGCCTCGAAATCCTCATCGGTTTCCCCGGGGAAGCCCACGATCATGTCGGTCGACAGCGTGAGTCCGGGCACACGCGCTTGTAGCGCCCTCACGCGCGCCAAAAAGTCTGCGGCCGTATAGCGGCGCAACATGCGCTTGAGCATGCGGTCTGAGCCCGACTGCACCGGCAAATGCAGATGCTTCGGCAAAATCTGTAGTTCCGCGTGCGCATCGATCAGCGCTGGCGTCAGGTGGCGTGGATGGGGCGAGGTGTAGCGAAGGCGCGCGAGCTCCGGCACCTCACTGGCGATGCGGCGCAGTAAAGCAGGGAACTCGCTCTCGCCCTCCCCTGAGCCCTGCGAATGCCAGGAGTTCACCGTTTGCCCCAGCAGCGTCACTTCGCGCACGCCGCCTGCCACAAGCCGCGCCACTTCATCGACGATGTCGTCCGCCGGGCGGTAGCGCTCAGGGCCGCGCGTGTAAGGCACAATGCAGTAGGTGCAGCGTTCGTCGCAGCCCTTCATGACCGTGACGAAGCTCGTGATTTCTCGGGCCTGGGTGCGCGGCTTGGCGGTGAGGAAGCGCGGCGCGTCCATATCGAACACCGTGCGTGCCGTGGGCGGACCGCCCGCGCGCAAGTGTTCCACGAGCGCCGGCAGCTCGGCGATGTTGTCCGGGCCGACCACCACGTCGAGATGCGGGATGTGGCGCAGGAGCTTTTCGCCCTCTTGCTGCGCGACGCAGCCCGCGACCACCAGCACAAGGTCCGGGTTCTCGGCTTTTAGTGGTTTGTAGGTTCCCACTGCACTACGCAGTTTTTGCTCAGCTTTTTCGCGAACGCTGCAGGTATTGAAGACGATGACGTCTGCGTCAGACGCGACCTCGGTGGGGATGTAGCCGTGATCGCCAAGTACTTCCTCGATTCGCCGAGAATCGTGGACGTTCATTTGGCAGCCGAAGGTCTGAACCAGATACCGCTTCATTAAGCGCGCGGGATAGCAGCCCTGGGGAGTCGCAGCCAGCGGGCCAGCTCACCAGAGGGCAAGTCCTACATATCAAAGCCGGACCAAGGCCCGGGCTGCCTGCCTGAGACTTCGCAGGTCGTGCACCGAGAACATCTGGTCCACATGCTTCGCGTACAGGGGCAGCGCACTGTCTCCGTCTGCCCATCGACTCGCAAGCTCAGGCGTAAACCAGAGCACCCGCTTCACCCTGCCTGCTAGCTGAGCCAAGGCCCCCTCGCCTGCCGACAGATGGTTACTGCGCCCGTCGCCTAACACGAGCAGCGTCGTATGCGGGCCCAGGGCGTCGGCATGTCGCTCGTGCAGCAACGAAAAGGCGCGCGCATAGTGGGAGTTCGCTGCGACGCTGACGATGCCCCCGCGATAGGCAAGCTCTATCGCGCGAGGGGCCGTCTCGGTGCGGAAAATTTGGGTCGCCTCCGCCACATCGCTCACAAACACGAAGCTGCGGGCCTCTCGAAAAAAAGACTGCACAGCGTGCACGAACTGCAGCATGAAGCGTGCGCTCGCCAGCATCGAATCCGAAACGTCGCACAGCATGACTAGCGTTGGACGTTGACGCGAGCGCTTGCGGAAATGCAGCCGCAGCGGGATGCCGCCCGTGCGCAAAGCGCTGCGCTGTGTTCGACGAGCATCGAGGCGTCCGCGCTTGTCGCGCCGTGCACGCACGGCGGCGCGGCCCAAGAGGCGCATGGCCAGGTCGCGCACAGCCTGCTCCATTTGCAGCGCTTCGTGCGGCGTGAGCGTGGCGAAGGGGCGCTCATCGAGGAGCTGCGAGCCGAGTGCAACCGCGGTCTGACTCACCTGAGCCCGCGCTAGCAGGCTCACCTCGCTTAGCGCCTGGGACAGCGCATCCGCCAGCGCTTCACCGCGTGCGCCGAGGCCGCCGCGCAATGCAGAACGAATGCCCTCGAGATCGGTCTCCGCTCGCGGGACTCGGGCCGCCGAGAGTAGGCGCATGGTCCAGAAACCTACCTGTGTGGTATCTGCTTGCCGCGGCAGTTGCAGCGCGCGCTGCGCCACCGTGAGCAGGTGCGACACCGCAGCATCTCCCTCGGTAATCGCCCGCAGCAAGCCGGCCGCCGGACTCGTGCGTGCTTTCGCCTCCAGAACCGCACGCAGGCTCTCGATCTCCGACTGCGTAAAGCCCGCAGCACCAAGACGCGCGTACAGGTGCGTGGGCCCGGAGGATCCTTCCGCCGAGAAAAAGCGCTCAAAAGCGGAGCCCACACGGGCGCGGGCCTGGGCATCTTTGGCGAGCGTCAGAGTCAACGCGGCGCGCAGATCCTCGCGACGGGCAAGCCCTACAATGTTAGCGGCCCGCACGGCGTCGATCGCCTCCGCAGGCGAGACGTGCACCCCGACGCGCCGAACGACTGCGACGAATTCGAGGATCGCCCGCTCCATGTCCAACGGTACCACAGCCCCCGAGGTGCACGCTTTCGCCCCGAGGCGAACCTGTACGCCGAGGCAAGGGTCGAGCGCGCCCCATTCCAGTCACTCGCGAGACGCTTTCGTGGGCCCGATCGACACATCCTGGTGCCGTGTTCGAAAATCCTTGGCACTCGTACTGCAGGTAGGAGTAATTCGAATCCGGCGCAGACGCGGAGATGCCTGCGCGCTGAGGCGGCCTGGCGGTGCCGGGCGCAGCCACGGAGGAAACATGAAGATTCGCTTGAACTGGTTGCCATCGATCTGCGCAGGGAGCGCGCTCCTGCTTACGGCTTGTGGTGGCGGCAGCACGACGCCCTCGTCTTCGGATGGGACCTCCGGCGGGGAACCCGTCCTGGTCATCACAGATCCCACAGAATGGGCCAGCCTCACTGAAGCCGGCAAGACCAGCTACGACATGGCTTGTGGCGCCTGTCACCCGGGAGGCGAGTCCGATTTGGGGCCGGCACTGAAGAACCGCCCAACCTCGGTTGCCCACATGACAAAGCAGATCCGCGAAGGTTCGGGCCGCATGCGCCCTATCGGACCTGACCATCTGCCGGAAGATCAGATGCAAGGTTTGATGGTGTACCTGTCGACCTTGAACGCCGTGAATGATGTAAAGGGGCCCTGAGGCCTTCGGCGTACTACAGATCCGTCCTCGATGGGTGGTAGCGGGCTCGCTCGACTTTGGATGCTGTGCTTGGGGCTTTGCTTCTCGGCGTGCGCAACCATCCCCGACGGGCGCTACGGCGTAGATAAAGTCACGCTGCAAGGCGTACAGGACTTCGACCGCTTCGCCCTGCAATCCTGCTTGGCAACACAGGAGCGGGCCTGGCTCGCTATCGATCTGAGCAAGGATCCGGCGCCGACCTGCGGCAGCCCTCCATTCGACGCGCGGCGTATCCATTTGCCCATGTGGCGTTGGGCCTGGACGGATTGGCCGCTCTACGAGCCAAGCGTCTTCGAGCGCGACTTGCTGCGCATCGAGCGCTGGTATCGCGCCCGTGGCTATTACGGGGCGCGCGTAACCGGCGTGACTTCCGATCCAGAGGATGCGCTCTACGGCTCGCGTACCGGCGAAGACAAAATCCGCTTGGGCATCGAGATCGAAGAGGGAGAACCGGTTCAGGTGTTTAGCTCGTCCCTGCAAGGCACCGACGGTCTCAAACCGGCTGTGAGCGCCGAGCTCATGCGCGTGGCCAATGAAATCTCGATCGACGATCGCTTCGACGAGGCCATTTTCGACCAAATCGAACTGAAGCTCGTGCGTATTCTGCGCGATGCAGGCTACGCATCGGCTGAGGTGGATGGCCGCGTCGACATCGACCCCGTCCAGAAATCCGCTGTCATCGCGTTCACCATCAAGCCAGGCCCTCCCAGCGAATTCGGCTCGGTTTGCGTCGAAGGATTCGGGAGCCTGCCCGCCGACCTCATTCTACAAGCGAGCGATTTACGCCCGGGTGCGCCCTTTAGTGAAAGTGACATCGAAGATGCGCGTACACGCATCTATCAGATGCGCGTGTTCTCTGAAGTCGAGATCACCGTTCGAGAACAAGCCAGCGGCGCCGAAGAAAGATCCGAAGAAAAGCCCGAAGAAGGAGCCAAGGAAGGCGAGTGGCTCGCCTGGCAACAAGACACGAATGTCGAAGCAGACCCTGGTGCAAAGCCTTTAGCCGAGAAGACCTTGTCTGCTGAAGAGGCGTGCCGGAACCCGACGACAAAAAGCAAAGCGAAGCACGCTCAGGTCTCGGTTCGGATTCGCGTAAAGCCCGCCAAACTCTATCGTCTGGGTATCGGTGCAGGTTTCCAAATCGGTGTTGAAGACGGCCAGCGCGCCATCAATGCGGCGCAACAATGGGACGTACACCTCTTCACCTATGCAGAGGTGCGAAACTTCCTTGGCGGACTGCGACGCCTACGCATCGAAGAGCGTCCGCGCGTGATTTTTCTCGCGCCCTTCCCGCGTATGGAAGGCATCGACGGGGAGCGTAACCCGCCTCGCTTGGGTAATACGCTCAGTTCCTTGCTGGAATGGCCAGCATTCCTGGAAGCGCGCACCTTACTACGCTTGACCGTCGCTTGGGACCGGGGCCCCGATCCATACGGCGCCAAATTTGTCCGCGACGACATCGACGTAGGACTCGGACCCGCGCGCGGCTTCTTTCGCAACCGCTTGAACGTGTCGGTGTCCGTTCACTTCAACCCCTACATCCCGCAGTTCGTCTACGGAAGCCTCAGCCAAGACGAGCGACAAGTAGCCACGGAGCTTTTGCAGTCCGAGCGCTACAACCTACTTTTTCTGCAGCAAATCATCGAGTGGGACACGCGTGACGATCGAACCAACACGCGTCGGGGCACGCTTGCGCGCCTCGAAGTACACGAGACCCTGCCTCCGTCCGAGTGGTTTTATCTGCGCCTGACTCCAGAGCTGAGGCACTACGTCCCGTTGCCCTACGGCCTTGTGTTGGCAGCCCGCGCAGGCCTCGGCTGGATGGGACTCTTCGAGACCAAGGCCGACGACAATCTCTCCGAGCCCCTCAGGCGTCTTGGACCACGCCCCTACCGGCTACGCGGCGGTGGTCCCTACTCTGTGCGTGGCGTGCAGGCAGGTGCCCTAGGCCAGCGCGATATCGATCCCGCCCTCGGTTTTCCCGGCGGCATCCGAAGCTGGATTGCCAGCATAGAACTGCGTGTTCCGTTCGGCGACAGCTTCGGCATCGCGACGTTCATCGATGTGGGCGATGTCGACGGTGGAGGCTTAGGCGAAAAAGCTCGCTTTCGCTTCGACCATCCCAACACCACCTTCGGCGGCGGACTGCGCTACAAGACCTTGGTGGGCCCTGTGCGTCTCGATGTCGGCTGGCTTGTGCCGGGCTTGCAAGGCAAGCGTCTCGACGCGCAAAACGTCGACCGAGCGGATCCGCTCTTCAAGCTCAACGGCGCCGTCCATCTCACCATTGGAGAGGCGTTTTGACCGAGACAGCGCACAGCTCGCGCGCGTCGCTGCGAAAGCGTGTCCTCGTCTTGGCGCTCAGCCTCGCCGGCGCGCTCGGAATCGCGTTGAGTTGGTCCTGGTATGAACCGAGCGTACGTGGCTTTGCCAGGCGTCTCATCGAGAGCCAGCTTGAGAACTTGCTCACGGGCAAGGTGCAGATTGATCGCGTGGATGCACTCGATCTCGGCGGGATCACCGCAGCAGGCATTCATATAGTCGACGCCGAAGGTCGCGTCGTGCTGAAAGCCGAGCGCCTCGAACTCGATTTCAACCTGTACGAGCTTTTCGAGAGCCGCCTTCGCTTCACACGCGGTTACCTCATCGGCGCCGAGATTCGCGCCATTCCCTCGTCCCAGGCAGCCATCACACTATTCGATGCGCTGATACCTAAGGGCGCAGGCGAGAGCCCTTCGACATCGTCGTTCGAGATATTTTTCGACAACATCCATGTGGTCGATGGGACGCTGCATGGCGACGTCCCAGGCCTCAGCAGTCTACGAGCTGAGGGCCTCGATGTGCGCGGTCACATCAAAATCCAAGACCGCTTTCACGCCGACATTCAGAAGCTGTCGGGCAAGCTTACCTCCCCCTTCAACCTGCCCTTCGAGGTTGTCCACGCGACTACGCAAGTCCTCACGGCCCCCTTGCTCATCACCGGTGCCGCGCGCGTGCAGGTCCACGAAGACCACCTACACGCTTCGCTGCGCTACGAAGCACCAGAGTCCGCCGAAGCGGCTCATCTCAAGCTCGTAGTCGAAGCCAAGCCGGCATCGTCCGACCTGTTGCAAGCCCTGGATCTAAGCATCGGTGGCAGCGTCATCTCGAAGCTCGAAGGCATCGTGCGACTCGAGGGCCCGCTCGATGCGCTTGCCTACGACGCAGCGCTGAAAACCGAAGCAGGGCCTCTACTCATTCGCGGTAGCCTGCCAAGCGAAGGTGATTTAACGGTTCACGTCGAAACGGAAGGCCTCGCGCTCGCCCATCTACTCGCCTACTTTCCGCCGGTAAAAATCGCAGCGACCGTCGATGCCACGGTGCCACAAGATGGCCCGATTGCGATCAAGGCACACGCACCGTGGCTCGATGTACTTGGCGTAAACATCGACAACGTCGACCTCGCGGGTCGCTACGCGGAGGGCCGCTTCGACATCGATTCACTGCTCGCCTTTTACGCAGGAGGTCGCTTCAAGGGCGAAGGCTGGGTCGACGAGAACGCGGACGGTAAGATTCGGATTCGCTCCGATGTACCCGACGCCGCGCGAGCCGCCTCGCTCAAAAACATCCGCCTCGCAATCACCACGGACGCTGTGCTCGAGAAGCACGGCGAGAGGCTTTCGTTCGACGGACAGCTAGGACTCCAAAGGTTCGCCTACGAGGGCGCAACCGTTCGTGCGCTGCAACTCACGGGCAGTGTCGTCGCCGATGAAGATTTGATGAAGCCCAAAGTGAAGCTCAAGGGGTCCGCCGCGGAGCTCTCATTTTCAGGCTACGTCGCTGACCGCTTCGACTTTTCGATTCAAGGAAATCGCGGGCGCTACGGGTCGGACTTTTCGCTCAAGGACGCCGCGGGCCGCTTCCTCAACGGCCATGTAGATGTCGTGCAGCGCGGCGACGCGATTGAAGTGCGCGCCCATCCCTTCGAGCTTTCCGTAGGCGGTCGCGAACCCTGGCGAGCCCAAGCAGACCTTCTGCTCGATGCGAACGGCATCGAGTTTCGTCAGCTCCTCCTCGCCAACGGCGCCCAACGCCTCAGCTTGAACGGCAAGTATTCTTTCTCTAAAGCCTATCGCGTCCAAGGCTCGATTCAGAGCTTCGATTTAGGCGGTCTACGCGAGCTCTCGGGCATCGACCTCGCCGACCTCGATGGCACGATTGACGGCACTCTCACGCTCTCCGGCGTGCCGCAGCAACCAAGAATCGATGCCCAAGGTTCCCTGCGTCATGGCGTCTTCCTCGGCATGACCGACCTCACAGTTTTGCTGACGCTCGTGTTCTTGGAAGGTCGCTTCGATGTAGAGAGCGAAGTAGTCCTCGCCAACGGAAGCCGAATCGGAGTTTACGCGGGCGGAGTTCCTGGCAATGGTCATGGCTTTGCCGAGCAGGTGATGGGCGGCAATTACCAGTTCGGTCTGGACTTCGAGAAGGTTCCATTCAGCGTGAGTCAGCCCTGGCTTTCGTGGATTGGTCTACGCGCGCCGAAAGGCACCATCAGCGCCACCGTGCGCGGTGCGGGCTCGGTGGCCGATCCTATCGTCGACATCAAGACCCAGGTACGCGACATCGAAGTATTCGACCTGCCACCCCTCGACTTCGACGTGAGCGTCGCACACGACGGACAGCGGCTCGACCTGCGCGAGCTCATGCTGGCCGACAGCGTCGGCCCTATCGCAACCCTTACGGGGAACCTCAGCGCCCTGCCGAGCGAGCTAACCGATCTCGATGCCTTGCGCGCAAGCTTGGCGACACGCGAGTTTCAGGCCGAGCTGCGTCTCGAAGAGCGTCGCCTCGATGAGCTTCCCGAAGCCTTCCGCGCAAACCTCAGTGTCGTAGCGGGGGGCACACTCGCGCTCGCGCAGAGCGAAGCGGGTCCCGAAGCGCATCTCGATGTCACAGCAAGGTGGCCCGACGGCGAAACCGGCCTCGGCGCATGCGCCATGGTGCGTCGACCCGCCCTCCAAGTGCGTGCAGCATCGATCGCTCACGAGGCGCAGGGCCAAGTCGAGGTCAATCTCGATCGCGAAGTTGTCGCCAAAGCCACGTTCCGCGCCGCCATCCCGCTCACAGACTGGCTCACGGGAACAGCCAAGCTCGCTCTACCCAACATGGATCTCGAGCTGCACGCCAATACCGGCACCGCAGAAGAGATCCCCCTGCTCTGCGAGTACATTGCAGGCCCTTTCAGACTCGATCTCAGCGCCAAGGATCTATTCGGTACACCGCCGCAGGTGAGCTTCACCGCCGCATCGGCCGCACTGCAGCTCGTCCCCCACAGCACGCAATCCAATCGTCTCGGAAATTTGCGTGACGCGCGCGCCATGGGGCGGCCGTTTGCGATGGACCTGTCGGGATCGCTCTCGACTGAGCAAATTGACCTCACAGCCAAACTCAATTTAGGCAACGGTTCGCGCGCGGAAATCAGCGGTATTGTCCCGCGTGCCAACTTCTTCGCAGCCTCACGCCCAACGGCGCCGCCTCTGCAAGCGGCCTTGAGCTTTACGCGCTTCGAACTCGCTCCCGTGCTCATCGCGTTCCCAATCGGCGCACGCGTCAGTGGCAGACTCGATGGCAGTACCCGCGTCACCTACCACGTCACGCAAGATCAACTCGCGTTCGATGGCGGGCTCGCATTCTCGGACGGGCACATCGGCGTCAGCACGCTCGGACAGGAGTTCGAAGAGGTCGAGGCGCAACTCAAGCTCAAGGGCAACTGGATCCGTATCGACGAGATCAAGGCCCGCGATTTCGAAGGTCAGTTCCGCGCGGAAGGCAATGTGGTCTTCCAGAAGGCCCAGAAGATTCGCACGGATTTTGCATTGCGTCTGACAGACTTCCCGATTCGACAGGAGGGCGTGCTTGTCTCCTCGCTGACCGGACGTCTCGCGTTTCGCGCGGAGATCGAAAAAAACCGCACGCGCAGCGAGCTCGAGGTCATCGACCTGCTCGTGAACATTCCGAATGCGCTCGCTTCAAGTCTACAGGGACTCGATCGGCATCCAGGTGTGTTCGTGGTCGGCGAAGCGCCCGTACCACCGCCTGAAAACCCGTATCTGTTCGAGCTACGCTTCTTGGCGAAGGACTCGCCTTTTCGCGTTCTGCGCACTGGCCTCAGCGCAGAGGTGTTCGCCGATCTCATGGTTCGCTATCAGGAGCCGAGCCTCACTGTGCAAGGCAGCGCCGAACTCAAGCGAGGCGACGTAGATCTATACGGGAAGCGGTTCGAGCTGCGTGAGAGCCGCATGGCTTTCGATGTGAACAGCGAGCTTGATCCGATAGTGAATCTCTACGCAGTCCACAAGGTAGGTGGCGACGAGATCGGCGTGCGAGTCGATGGCAGACTCAGCGACCCGAAGGTCTCCTTCACGCACAGTGACCCAAGCGTCACAGATACCGGCGAAATCATCGCGCGCTTGCTGGGCTCGCGCACAGACGATGTTGCACGGCAAAACAACGACGCGACGGGTGCCGCGGCAGGCATACTTGCAGGTGCCACCGCCGGTCTACTCACAGAGGAAGTGCGCAAGGAATTCGGCGGCGCGATACCCGTTCTCTCTATCGAGTCTCGCACTCAGTCGATGAAGACGACGCGCATTCGCGCGGGCGTACAGCTCGATCAGCTGATCGAAAAGCGCCTGGGTGCGCTACGCCATGTCGTACGCGGGGCATACATAGAAGGATTTGTGGCTCCTGGCGCAGACCCGAATGCAGTGAATCCGAACGTACCGCCGCAAAGCCGTGGAGGCGGTCTGTTGGAGCTGCGCTTCCCCGCGGACATGGTGGGGACCGTGGAGTATCGCCCAGTCCAAAATTGGCGTCTCGACGTGGCTTGGGAACCTTAGGCGAATGTGGTAACAACGTCCCCCACATGACTCGAAAGCTCTTCGGCACAGACGGCGTCCGCGGCCCCGCGAATCAAGGCAGCATGAGCCCTGAAGTCGCGTTTCGCATCGGGGCCGCTATCACTTATCAAGCCCGCCGCAGAGTGAAGCACCCTCCCCGCATCGTCATCGGCAAAGACACCCGCGTATCGGGCTACTTGCTCGAAACGGCGCTCGCATCCGGCGTCTGTGCCCTGGGCGGGCGCGTGATGTTGTCAGGTCCTCTGCCTACGCCCGCAGTTGCGCACATCACAACCAGCATGCGCGCTGACGCAGGCGTGGTCATCAGCGCCTCACACAATCCGTTCGAAGACAACGGCATCAAAATTTTTGCCTCCGATGGTTTCAAGCTCCCCGATGAAGTGGAGCACGAGATTGAGCGTCTCATCGAAACGGACGCAATCGACAAGAACCGTCCGCGCGGCAAGCAAGTGGGACGTGCAGAGCGTTTGGACGACGCCCCCGGCCGCTATGTGGCTTTCGTGAAGCAGACCTTTCCCCAAGATCTGACCCTCGAAGGCCTGCGCATTGTCATCGATGCCGCACACGGAGCAGCCTACCGCGTCGCTCCTAGCGTCTTTCACGAACTCGGCGCAGAAGTTATCGCCATCGGTGTGCGCCCCGATGGTTACAACATCAATCGCCGAGTCGGAGCCACACATCCCGAGACTTGCGCCCACGAGGTCCTGCGCAAGAAGGCACACCTCGGCGTGTGCTTGGACGGCGATGCAGACCGCCTCATCTTGGTCGACGAGCGAGGCAAAGTCGTCGATGGAGACGCACTGATGGCGCTCTGTGCCACGCGCATGTTGCGAGCCGGAAAGCTTAAAAAGCGCACACTCGCGGCAACTGTGATGAGCAATCTCGGCCTCGAGCGAGCCCTCGCGGCCGAGAAAGGCAAGCTCTTGCGCTGCGCTGTCGGCGACCGTTACGTGGTGGATGCGATGCGAAAAGGCGGGCTCAACTTCGGCGGTGAACAAAGTGGCCACCTGCTGTTCTTGGATCACGCCACCACCGGCGACGGACTCGTCGCGGCACTGCAAGCGCTTGCTATCTCCGTGCGCGAACAAAAGAGCATCGGTGATCTGACCGACAACGCCATCGAACGCGTGCCTCAGGTTCTCATCAACGCAAAGTTCCAAGCACGTAAGCCGCTCGAGGACATGCACCACACGCAAAGAGCCATCCGCGATGCAGAGCTCAAGCTCGGCGCAGACGGTCGCGTCCTCGTACGTTGGAGCGGCACAGAACCCAAGCTGCGTGTGATGATCGAAGGCCCCAGCAGCAGCGCCATCAAACGGATGGCCGACCAAATTGCCGGCGAGGCCAAGCGCGATATTGGCTAGCGCTGGCTGCTACTTGAGTCGGACGAGCACTTCTTCAGGGTCGATACGCAAGATGCGCGAGCCTTCAGGCAGTCCGCGCAGCTTCACGGGCACGCTCACCGCGCCTGACGCACTCAGCGCCACGTCCGCAAGTTCGACCACAGGCACCACGTGCTCGGGATCGAGCTCGTCGAGTGTTCGCTCGGGCGCTGCCACAAATACGTCGACATGACTTGGACGTATGCTGACAGCCCCTGAGCTGCCCAGCGCCGCGATTTCCATGCGACGCAGCCTGCGCTGCTCTTTACGCGTGTCTATGGTGAGCTCTACTGAAATCTCAGTGGATTCCTGCACCGTGATGCTGTCTGGCAGCGGCAGCAGCCTAACCCGGCGGCGATGCACACCGGCTCCCAGGTCCGAGACGGAAATCGGCTCCGTAGCCAGTTCCTGAAGGGGTTCCACGCTCGAGCGTGGTCCCGACACGGAGATGCGCGTGGGAGTTACGACTGGCTTACCAGTGACCTCGAGGTTCGGATTGGAAAGCCCGGACAGCTGCACACGAACGGGGAGCTTGCGTTCCAGCCGTGACTCCCACTCGAGCGTAAGACTTGCAGGCGTGACCTGGACATCGATGCCTGCCGGAAGACCAAATGAAGCAGGGTCGAAGTAGTAGTAGTTGCTGCCGTCTGTCAGGTCGACCTGCACCGTATCGAGGGAGCGCACCGAGTTGATGACCGATTGGCTTCCGCTCAGCCGAACGTTGACCTTGTCAGGGATCCGGCCGACCAGGACCTTGCCTTTGGACGCAGGCGGCAGCAGCGCCACCACCTGCACCTGGAAAGAGCGCTGCCCAGACTCGGCCCCGTGAACCACGGTAAAAAGGCCTATCGACACAGCCAGGGAAAAAAGCTTGAGCCCCACGTTCTCCGAGAACGCGCGACGCAAGCGCTGCGTGAGTGTGGCGTCGACCTTCACGGTTCGCTCTCCCCCGCTGGACGCACGGCGGGTCTTGCAACATCGTCACGCGTCGAAGAGCTCGCCGCGGCTGCAGCGCCCTCAGTACGCAAGGGACCCGACGCGCGCGCCGCGGGAGCCATACTGTGACGCGAACTAACTCCCCCCGCGACGGGCTTCTTCTTCTTGCGGCGGACACGCCGAAAGAGGAGCCCAGGCAACGCGTCGCGCAGGGAGTTCGCATCCACGTCACGAACCATGTTCCCGTTGAACACCAAGCTTATGGCACCGCGTTCCTCGGAAACGACGAGAACGACGGCATCGGTCTCTTCGCTCACACCCAAGGCCGCGCGGTGCCGACTGCCGAGCGTCCTGTCGATGTCTGGATTGCTCGTCAGCGGCAAGAAGGCTCCTGCCTGCCACACACGCCCGTCGCGAATCACCACCGCACCGTCGTGCAGGGGGTTTTCGAAGCTCGGGATGAACAGGCCGTACAAAAGTTCCTTGGAAACCACCGCGTCGAGCTGCGTCCCGCGCTGAATGAACTCATCCAACATCGCATCGCGCTCGAAGACGATGAGCCCGCCGATGCGCTTTTGGGCCAGCATGGTCGCGGCCTTCACGACTTCTTCGATGGCGGAGGTCGCCTTCGCGCTCGAACCTGGAACCCACCAGGTTTTGCCACCAAAGCGCATCAACGCGCGGCGGATATCTGCCTGGAAGATGACGACAATGATGAGCACCATCGATGTCAGCAGGCCATCGAGCAACGAATAGAGCGTGAGGAGGCCGATCCGCCGTGAGGCCTCATAGGCCAAGAACACCAGGATCAAGCCCACGCCCATTTGCAGGGCTCGGGTCCCGCGCAGGAGGAGGAGCACGCGGTAGACGAGGACAGCCACGACAATGACATCGAGTACTGCAATGCCAAGCCGCTGGGGGCTATGGGCGAAGTACTCGGCGACGGACTCGAAGGTCTCGTCGATCATGTACGCCCCCCGAGGGAGGCGAGTGCGACCCGCACGGCTTGGTACATCTCCTCTACATCGTGAACGCGCACGCCATGTGCACCTTGCAGTGCAGCCAGCGTCACCGCCGCAGCCGTGGCTCCCAGCCTCCGCCCGGGTGGAAGGACCTCACCACTTGGACTTTTGGCGACCTCACCTACAAATGATTTTCGCGAGGCGCCCACCAACACACGCTGCCCTGTGGCGAGAAGAGTCTCTACTCGATTCAGTACCGCGAAGGACTGCAAAGAGGTCTTGGCAAAGCCGAGCCCTGGGTCGATCCAGATCCGTTCTCGCCCCACCCCGTAACGCTCAGCCTTCGCCAGCGCGGCCAGCAGCTCATCTCGGACCTCGGAAACCACATCCGAGTAGCAAACATTGTCCCCGTGGCACTCACCCTGGCCGCGCGTGTGCATCAGCACCAGCTCGGCGGATGAAGAAGCCACGACCTCAAGCAGCGCTTCGCTCCGTCCGCATGAGACGTCGTTGATGATGTGGGCGCCACACCGCAGGGCTTCCCGTGCCACTTCCGCTTTCACGGTGTCGACCGAGACGCGGATTCCCCCGAGAACGAGCGCTTGCACGACGGGAAGCACCCTTCGTAGCTCCTCCTCGACCGTCACGTGCTCGAAGCCCGCACCGTACGTCTTCCCCGCCGGTCGCGAGGATTCGCCCCCGACATCCACAACGTCCGCGCCAAGGCGGACCAGATGTTGCGCGTGGGAAACAGCGCGAGCGGGGTCTAAGTACGCCCCGCCATCACTGAAGGAATCCGGAGTGATATTGAGCACGCCCCAGATGGAGCAAGCAGGCGCTGGGGAGATGAGCGCAGGAGACGGATCGCTACCCTGATTCGCGTGGCCACTGGCCTGGTTCGCGCTTGGTACGCTCCGCCCCCCTACGATCAAACACCCCCCCTTTCAGCCGCCCGAGGGGATTTCGCGCGGACGCGGTTGAAAGATGCTGCCCTTACGCTTCTCACGCGCTTCGTTGCGCTTGTCGGCATAGGTCGGGATAATCAGGCGCTCACGGGGCGGCATGGGCGTCCCTTCCATCAACGCATCGAGTTCCCCGGAATCCAGGGTCTCACGCTCGAGGAGTGCCTCCGCGATGGCATCCAGCTTGTCCATGTTTTCCTGGCAAATCTGACGTGCACGCGCGTACTGCTCCGTGATGATGCGACGCACCTCCGCATCGATCTCCTGAGCCGTCATCTCCGAGTAGTCCTGATGGCGTATGCCCGGACCGAAGGGCAACATGGGGTTGTCCTCGCGCTCGCCGTACGCCATGGGCCCGAGCTTGTCGCTCATGCCCCACTCGGTGACCATCGCCTTCGCAAGACTCGTGGCCTGCTTGAAGTCGTTGGACGCGCCCGTGGTGAGCTGTCCGAACTTCAACTCCTCGGCAATACGCCCACCCAACGCCATCGCGATGCGGTCGAGTGCCCAGTCGCGGGAGTAACCGAGTCGATCTTCCTTGGGCAACGACATCGTCACGCCCAACGCAGGCCCACGCGGAATGATAGACACCTTGTGAACCGGGTCGTGGTTCGGCAGCTTGCGGGCGACAAGCGTGTGGCCAGCCTCGTGCCACGCGGTGGTGCGCTTCTCGTGCTCGCTGATGATCATGGAGCGCCGCTCAGCGCCCATCATCACCTTGTCTTTGGCGAGCTCGAAATCCGCCATCGCAACCGAGTCTTTGTCCTGTCGGGCCGCAAGCAAAGCAGCCTCATTGACGAGGTTCTCGAGGTCCGCGCCGGAAAAGCCGGGCGTTCCGCGACCAATGATTTCAAGGTCGACATCGGGCGAAAGCGGCGTGCGCTTGGTGTGCACGCGCAGGATACCCTCGCGCCCGCGCAGGTCGGGACGCGGCACGTGGATGCGACGGTCGAAGCGACCCGGGCGCAGGATGGCTGGGTCGAGAACGTCTGGTCGGTTGGTCGCAGCGATGATGATGACGCCATCGGTCGACTCAAAGCCGTCCATCTCTACCAGGAGCTGGTTGAGCGTCTGTTCGCGCTCATCGTGACCGCCACCCATACCGGAACCGCGGTGACGACCGACGGCATCGATTTCATCGATGAAGATGATGCACGGTGCGTGCTTCTTGCCTTGCTCGAAGAGGTCGCGAACGCGCGAAGCACCTACGCCAACGAACATCTCGACGAAGTCTGAGCCCGAGATACTAAAGAACGGAACCCCCGCTTCGCCAGCGATGGCGCGCGCGAGCAACGTCTTGCCTGTTCCCGGCGCTCCCATGAGCAACACGCCCTTCGGGATACGCCCGCCGAGACGCTGGAACTTCTTCGGATCCTTCAAGAACGCGATGATCTCTTCACAGTCGTCCTTGGCTTCATCGATGCCAGCCACGTCCGTGAAGGTCACCTTGTTCTGCGACTCGTTGAGCAAGCGTGCGCGGGACTTGCCGAAGCTCATGGCTTTACCGCCAGAGGCCTGAAGCTGCCGCATGAAGAAAAAGAAGATCACCAGCAAGAACACCATCGGCAGCCAGGTGACTAGCAGGCTCGTCCACAAGCCATTTTGCTCGTCGGCCGCGTACTCAACCTTGACGTTGTTGTCGATGAGCGTCTGGTTTATCTGCTCGCCAAGGATGCCGTGAGACACCTTCTTCTTGGGGGCGTCGTCACTGACCGCGAGATAGCGGTACTCCGCACTGTTCTCGTGCGGCCGAATCGTAACCTGCTCGACCTTCCCATTGCGGACATCGGTGATGAAGTCGCTGAAGGCCACCGTCTGCGGCTGATCAGGATCCGACACCAAGTTATAGATGGCGACGAACATCAGGATCAGCAGGACCCACAGCAGCAGGGTCTTGTGGCTTTGCTTCACGGAAACCTCGTGGGCGCGCGCGGGTTAAATCCTGCAGTCG
>CAZEWA010000075.1:0-1322 GCA_964515685.1 uncultured Polyangiales bacterium
GTGCTCGACTACGCGGTCAACGTGCTCGAGGTAAAGCACGTGATCGTGTGCGGCCACTACGGCTGCGGTGGTGTTCTCGCGGCCATGGGGCATCGGCAGCACGGGCTCATCGACAACTGGCTGGTGCACATCAAGGACACCTACCGCCTGCATGAGGCCGAGCTAAACGCGATAAATGATGAGGAAGCCCGTGGTCGGCGTTTGGTCGAGCTCAACGTCATGGAAGGCGTGCACGACCTGTTCGCGACCTCCATCCTGCAGCAGGCCTGGCAGCGTCGTGGCGGCCCGACCGTGCACGGTTGGGTGTACGATATCCGTAACGGCTACATCAAAGACCTCGATGTGAACGTCAAGACGCCCGCCGGGCTCGAAGACGTGTACCGGCTTGAGAGTCCACAGGTGGCGAGCTGATTCCTTCGCGCGCAGGGACGCGCCGCGAGTGCCGCGACGCGCTGCTGGTCTGGACCTGCTGATTGGCTTGGGTCAGGCCACTGGCGCGCGGCTTACGCCGTTTTTGATCCGTGCGTGTGGTCGCACTGGCTGTGGTCGTCTTCGCAGCGCTGCGAGAGACGCGCGCTGAAGTACGACGTGGCGGCGAGACATAGCGCGCCGAGCACCGAGAGAGGCAGCGATAGCGGGCTTTCTTCGAGCTCGTGGCCGAGCAAGTAGAAGCACAGCCCGACGCCCATGCCGGCCAGGACGCGCGTGTCGCGATGCCGTGCGAAGCCGAATGCGCTGCTCACCAAAACGCTCACCACGACGAAGGCCGTGAGTGCGATGTCGAGCCCGCTGCCGTGCGTCGCCAACTGCGCTGCTGCAAACTGGGATGCGAATAACGCGGGCAGCACGCCGCCCAAGAGCGGCATGGCCAAGCAATGCACTGCGCAGGCGAGACTCAACCACGTCGCAGCTCGCTCCATGGGGCGAGGAGCGAGAACTTCGTGAGTATGGGCGTGGACATGCTCAGACACGGACGGAACAGAATGCGAGTTCCGCGCCGCACATGCAAACCGATTGCAAAAAGCGTCATTTCATCAATGGGTGAAGTGTATTGCGCGTGCTCGCGCCTGCGGCGGCGTCGCGTGAGCTTTACAAACGCTCGTGCTACGCCACGCGTCCTCAATGATGCAATCCTATTGCAAAAGCACCCGGACGACTTCGCTCGGTTCCAAGGGAATCGCTGCGCGAAGGGCGCGTCATGCGTGGGGAATTTCGGCCGTTCTCTGGCTGTCGGCTGGGCAGCTCCACGCGCAGCCGGATGTCGAACAACCGCTGCCGCGCGAAGAGCACGAGTCTGCAGAGCAGCCGCCTGCGGAGAAGCC
>CAZEWA010000075.1:1422-6390 GCA_964515685.1 uncultured Polyangiales bacterium
AGCCGCCTGCGGAGAAGCCTGCCGAGGCTGATGCCGTCATGGTGCCGCCGCGGGTCCTGGAGAGTGTTGCACCGGTCTATCCGGTCGAGCATCTCACGCACGGTGAGCATCCGACGGTGGTGTTGAAGGCCACGATCCTCGCGGACGGCGAGGTTACGGACGTGACCATCGAGCATACGGCAGGCGATGACTTCGACCGCGCCGCCATCGAAGCTGTGCGGCGTTGGACGTTTGAGCCGGCGCGTCGGGGCGGGGTGGCCATCGCGAGTCGCGTGGGCGTGGCCGTGCACTTCGACCTGCCCGAGCTCGGCACGTTCGAAGTGCATTCCGTGACGGACGCGGAGCCCGTAGTGCCGCACCCGCATCATCAGAAAGTCCCCCACGCAGACGATGAGCCGGGTTTTGGCGCGCACGCAGAGGTGGCCCTTTCACTGCGTGACCGAGCGCGAGGCGTGAGCGATTACCAGCTCGATGCCAAGCTGCTGCATGCCGCGCCTCACGTCGATGCAGCGGATCTGCTGAAGGCAGCGCCCGGGCTCGTGGTCATGCGAGTCGAAGGTGATGCGGTGGGGCATCGACTCATGCTGCGTGGATTCGACGCAGACCACGGCCAGGACATCGAGCTCAATGTCGATGGCGTGCCGGTGAATCAGCCCTCGCATATCCATGGCCAAGGTTACGCAGATCTCGGGTTTCTGATCCCGGAGACCGTGAAGGGACTGCGTGTGATCGAGGGGGTGTACGACCCCGCTCAGGGAGACTTCGCGGTTGCAGGCAGCGCCGACTTCGAGCTCGGCATGACGAAGCGCGGCGTGCAGCTCGCTTCTAGCTACGGCGCGTTCAATACGTTTCGAGAGCTTGCGATCTGGGCGCCAGAGGGGCAGTCCGACGATACGTTTGCCGCAGTCAGCTTCCGCAAGACCGATGGCTTCGGGCAGAACCGCTCGGGCACTCAAGGCAATGCCGTGGTGCAGAGCAGCTTCGGAAAAGGCCCGCTAAAGCTGGTCTTGCACGGCTCAGGCTACGCTTCGCGCGCGCGTACAGCGAACGTCCTCCGCCTGTCGGACATCCGCTCGGGCCGCGTGGACTACTACGACGTGTACCCCTATGCGACCGCCGAGGGGCAAAACGCAGCCTCGGCTCGCGCGCAGGTATCGGCAAAGTTGCGCTATCTCGGTGAACGCGGCGACAACGCGGAGATGTCGTTGTTCTACGTGTACAACGACTTTCGCCAGCTCGTGAATTACACGGGATTCGTGGAGAGCTCGAAGTTCAATCCGCTGTGGAGTGGCCGTGGCGACCTGACCGAGCAGATGAACACCACGCGCACCATCGGGGCCAAGGCGCGCTATCGGAGTGTGAGCTTCGAGCCCACGTCTTTCCTGCGAGGCACGCTGGAGCTCGGTCTCAGCGCGCGCGTCGATCAGATCACGCAAAGTCAGAATCTCGTGCAGGCACCGCAAAACCTGATCTGGGATCGGCGCGTCGATGCCGACATCCTGGGCGTGGATATCGGTGGTTACTTCGACCTCGATCTCGCGGTGACGCGCTATGTGCGCCTCAAGGGCGGCGTGCGCGCAGACCTGCTCTCGTACCGCATCGACGATGCGTTGCAGAACTTCATTCCGGCCTATCGCAACGAAGACTTCATCCCCGGATACCGACGCAGTGCGGCCGGCATTGCAGCAGGGCCGCGTATGGTGCTCGAGGTGATGCCCATCGAGCGGGTCACGTTGAGCGCATCGTACGGCGAAGGCTACCGGTCACCGCATGCGCTCTTGCTGAGTGAAGGTGAGCCTGCTCCCTTTACGAAGGTGCGTTCGGTGGATCTCGGCGCCAAGCTCGGGCTCGGTCGCAACAACATCGTGAACGTGCGCGGTGCAGGCTATTTTACGGCACTCGATGACGACCTGGTCTTCGATGTGGGCGAAGTTCGTGCGCGGTCTGTGGGGCCCACGCAACGTCTGGGTTTTGTACTGCACGGCGATGCACGTCCCTTTCCCTGGTTGTTGGCGGCGGGAAGCGTGACCTATGTGCGTGCGACGCTCGACGGTCCACCACCGCGCACGGCGAGCGACCCCAATCCACCGCTCGGCAAGGGCGACCTCATTCCGTTTGTGCCGCCCTGGGTCTTACGCTTCGACACCACTGCAGAGCACCCTCTGACCGAGGTCCGAGATGCACCTGTGGTGGGCCGCGCGAGCCTGGGATTCACCTATTGGTCCCGCAGACCCTTGCCGTACAGTGAGCGCGCAGCGCCTGTGTCCTTGCTCGATCTGTCGCTCGGGGCGACCTACCGCATGTTTACGCTGGATGCGTCGATTTTGAACATCGTGGGCTCGCAATACGCGGCGATGGAGCTGAGCTACGCCTCGAACTGGGATCCGTCGCAGGCAGCTTCACGCTTGCCAGCACGTCACATCCAAGCCGGCGCGCCGCGTACATGGCTTTTGACTCTGGGGATTGCGCTATGAGCTCGTTCGAACGTGTCGCGTTGATCACGCTGTGTCTGAGCTTTGCACAGGGCTGCGCCGAGACAGGGCAACAGCATGTGAGCATTCCCGTGTTTGCGCGCGGCACGGAGCTCAGCAGCCTTCGCCTCCCCGGCGGAACGTTTACGCTCAAGCGCGCTGACGTGGCAGTAGGCCCGATTTACTTCTGTGCCGCATCCGGCGCCGATGCGGAGCTGTGCGAGGCGTCTGTGGCAGAGTTTACGGGCAACGGCGTACTCGACGCCTTGGCGCCAGAGGAGATGAAGGTCTTTTCGCTGCGCGGCGTTACCGGCAGCATTCGTTCGGCGCTCTACGATTATGGTGTGAGCTGGTTTACGACGGAGCAGGCTCCCGACGCGAAGACCGAGCTCGGCCACAGCGCAATTTTAGAGGGCGTGCTCACGCGAGACAGCGGTGATTTCCGCTTTGTAGCTCACATTGATGTGGAGCCGAGGACGCGGGGTGGCTTCGCGGTGTCTGGGCAGCCGACACAGCATGACATAGGCGAAGACGACCGCCTGGTCCTTACGCTCAACCCTTACCAATGGTTGCGCGCCATCAACCTCGACGCACTCGCGGCTCTCGACACGGACGACAGCGGCGAAGTGCGCATCGTGCCCGGCACACAGGCCTACGAGGCTATCTTGCAGGGGATGCAGAACCGCGCGCCGATGGCCTTCGACTGGGATTGAGCTGCGCGCGGCTGGTGGCTAGTGGCCCTACACGAAGCGCCTGAACGAGCCGTGCAGCCCACCTAGCTCGTCCGCGCTCAGTGCTTCTCGTACCAGGTGCGGTAGCGCTTGCAGCCCATCTCGATCTGCAGGAGCAGTCGAGGCTCTGCGGTAGGGGCAGTGCCGCGGTGAAAGTAGTAGGGATCGCCGGCAAAACCGAGCCCTGCAGGTCCATAGATGGTCACGACCTGATCTGAGCCGTAGGTCTGTTCTAACAGCTCGTCCGGGATCGATGCGCAGCGTTGCCCTAGCAGTTGGTGCGCCAGAGTGCGCTGGCGTGGGTTCTTCTTGATATAGGTGTGAGGCCCAGCGCCAGGCCCGACATCCGTAAGGTAGAAGAAGAACTTGAGCGTCCGGAAGTCGTTGATGTCGCAGTGGAAAACCTGCGCGTTGGCGCGGCGTTCATCTGAGGAGACCATGTTGGGGAAGCTCCACATGATCTCGCTGCGCATGTATACAGGCTGGCAATTCAGATAGCTTTTCGCAATGGCCTGCAGGGTAGGATCGTTCAGAATCGTACGAAACTCAGGCCACTCGTCTTGCTGTGCCAGGTAGCTGCCAAGCTTGAACTTGCGCTTGTGCACAGCTTCGGACTCTGCCTTGCGGTCGAGACGAAAGGGCGCGCTGATATCGCGGTCGGCGTAGCAGGTTGCTCTCTGGAGCCGGCCAAGCAGCTTGCTGAGCGTGCCCTGCGAGAGTCTCAGTCCCACGTAGTAGCCGTCTTGCTCAAGCACGGAAATCGCGCCTTTCGTGCCGTGATCCGCTGTGATGTGCGGTGTGTAGGCAGGGGTCGGCTCGCTCGGCAGAGGAGGTACGGTGCTTGTGCGTTTTGCGATGTCGCGCGCGAGTTCGAATCGGGCGAGCGTCTTCATCCAGAAGAACGCGGGATCGTCTACTAGGTATCTGTAGTTTCTTATGAGATAGTCGACGGACTTCTGAGTCAAGGTCGCGCGTAATGCCATGGAGCAAACTCCTCGGGCTCTTTGTCTTACATGCCTGCCTCTCCGCGCGGTTGGCGTCGGAGAAGACTGACAACAAGCAGAAAACGCCCGAAAAATGAATGCAACGGCCATGCGTCCAGCCGCTCGAGACAAGGAGCAGAAGTCCTCTCGTTACCATTCCAGCTGGCGCTGATCTTTTATGTCTAGTCACCCAAAAGGCCGTTCAGCCGCAAGCGTCGCACTTGCCTCGAACTCGAATCTCGAGCCGGCCGCGCTTCAACGTGCCCTTCCGCAAGATCGACCAAGTTGCGCTAGACCGTGGTGCGGTCGAGGTTGCGCCGCTCGAGCGGGGTTGGGCGTGGTGCAGGTCTCCCATGCGTGAAGCCGTGCCAGCGCGTATCATGGCGCCCGCTAAGGAGTAGTGGTGATGCCCAGCGCAAAGGTTAACGGAGTCGAGCTAGCGTACGAGACATTCGGGACCGGTGAACCCGTCGTGCTCATCATGGGCATCGGCGCTCAAATGGTGATGTGGGACGAGGCTTTTTGCCTGGATCTGGCGGCGCGCGGCTTCGCTGTCACCCGCTTTGACAACCGAGATGTGGGCGCCTCCACGCGTCTCGATCAACTTCCGGTGCAGCCCATGGAGGAAGTGTTGAAGCGCCGCTTCACGGGCAGGCCCGTGGGTGAGGCCTATTCGCTCGATGACATGGCGACCGATACCGCGGGGCTCATCGAGGCATTGGGCCATCGCTCGGCGCATGTCGTGGGCATGTCGCTCGGGGGCATGGTCGCGCAGTGCTTGGC
>CAZEWA010000075.1:6490-14471 GCA_964515685.1 uncultured Polyangiales bacterium
CGTAAGGTTCCAAACACAGAAACGCAAAACCGCACGCTGAGTGCAAGCGTGCGGTCGAGTGTTCATGTGGAGGTGGCGCAGTCTTGGATTGCAGTGGGTCGCGGCCCTGGCGTGGCGATGGAGCCCTAGGCTTCAGCAGACACGGCGCACGCTCAGGCGGGCTTGGCTGCCGCCGGCTTTGCGGCCGCCTTCTTGGCGCGCTTGGCCTTCGTGGCAGCGCGAGGAGCGGGCCCCTCGATCGTCACAGTGAGGTACTGCGACACGAGCTCGGTCACGAAGTTACGCTCGCCGGAGGCGAAGCGAACTTTCAGTGAGCCCTTGTCCGCCGAGAGAACTTCGCCACTTCCGAGGTCTGGAAGCTTGGCGTGCACAACGAAAGAACCCGGTACGATGGTCGACATGAGCAGCTCCTGCGGCATTGGCCACCGGATGGCAGCTCCCCTAGTCTACCAGCTAAGCAGGCGTTCGCGCCTCTTCTTGGTGCGGTAAAGCGCCAAGTTCGGTCCTCAGGGGCGTTGGGTCTTGCGTTGGCCGGTGTTTAGTGCGATGATCGGGGTTCCAGACGTTCTCTGTCCTTCCGACTTTTCGCGTTTTCGTCCTCAAAATGGATACGCGGGTCGCCCGGCGATGAACAGGTGCTTGCAACGAGCTTCCTCGTTGCACCGTTCTTCGAGGTATCGGCCCTTCGACGGATTGGGTTCGACGTTTCCGCCGAAGATGAGAGACAGACATGGGCAATCGACTCTACGTGGGTAACCTTTCTTTTAACACCAATGAAGACGCGCTTCGTGATGCGTTCTCCCAGTTCGGGGAGACCGACGAAGTCAAGGTCGTCATGGACCGCGAGACGGGCCGCTCGCGCGGATTCGCGTTTGTGTCCATGGCGGACGCAAACAGTGCGCGCAAAGCCATCGCTGAGATGGACGGCGCCATGCTCGATGGCCGTGCGTTGCGCGTCAACGAAGCCGAAGAGCGCAGCAGTGGCGGCGGCGGCGGCGGTGGTCGCAGCGGTGGTGGCGGCGGCGGCGGTCGTCGCTGGTGAGCGCACGCGACTCGTTCAACGAGTCGCTCGCTCCCGAGGGGCACGCGCTAAACATCACCGTGAGGGTTCGTGCATCTCCATAGGAAGAAGAACAGCGCCACGGCGCAGCGCTCAGCAGATCGGCGTGAACGCGAAGAGCAAGCCCCGCGCTTGCTCACTTCAGTTCCCGTCCTGAAATCTCTCCGGATTTCCATCGAAGACCGCTACCCGCTCGGGGTCACCAAGCACGTGCGACACGTGATGGTGGCGCGTGCGCCAGCGCTTTTCGTTATCGCGTGCGGCGACGCAACCTGCGATAGCGAAGGGCACGACATCACATCAGAAGTGATGCGAGCTCTGTACGCACGGTCCACGACGCTGGAAAGCGAGAGCCGCTGTGACGGCAACGTGGGCACGGCACAGTGTCCGCGCATCCTGCATTTCAAGCTCCAAGCGGAGTACGCTCCCCCAAGCTGAGTGAGGGCGTCGTGGGGCCGCGGGCAGGGTTTTGCTTGCCTGGGGCGCCCGTGTGGGCTTCGCTCGCAGCATGACCTTGCGCCATGTCGCTGCGAAGACACGCCTCGCCGGGGCCGCGTGCCTGCTTTTGTTCCTTCTTGTTTTGTTCCCGCGCTCCCGTTCGAGTGAGGGGCCGCAGTTCGCAGAGTATGCAGTTGCGGCCGACAACATAGAGGCGTCGGAGGCGGGCGCCCGTATTCTCGCGCAAGGCGGCAATGCGGCCGACGCAGCAGCAGCGACGATGCTCGCGCTTGGTGTGGTGAGTCCGAGTGCGAGTGGGCTCGGCGGTGGCGGCTTCGCGCTGTATTACCGGGCTTCCGATAAGTCGCTCACGTTCCTCGATTTTCGCGAGCGAGCGCCGAGGGCAGCGGGTCCGGACATGTTCTTGAAGCAGCCGGGAGAAGCCCCAGAGGTTGCCGCCCAGCGCTCGCGCAGCGGAGGCCTGGCGGTTGCTGTTCCGGGCGAGCCGCTTGGCGTGGAGGAGCTCGTAAAGCGCTTTGGCAAGCTGCCCTTGAAGGCCGTTGTGGCGCCGGCAAAGGAACTCGCGGAGCACGGTTACACATTCACGCCGCATACCGCGCGTGTGGTGGCCTACGTGGGCGAAAGCTTTTTGAAAGATCCGCTGGCCAAGGCGCTGTTCAGCGCGGCGCCCGAGGTGGGCAGCAAGCTGAAGAATCCTGCCCTCGCCAAGACGCTTGCAACGTTAGGCAGCGAAGGCGCGCGAGCGTTTTATCGGGGCAGTATCGCGCGACAGATCTTGGCGGCCGCGAAGGCCCAGGGTGGCCGGTTGAGCGCTGAAGATCTGGCCGCGTATACGGTGGTTACACGCAATCCGTTGCGCGGGTCGCGCTTTGGCTACGACTGGGTCACAGCGCCTCCGCCGAGCGCAGGTGGCTACACCATCTTGGCGAGTCTCGCGCTGCTCGAACGCGTCTTGCCGAACGCTACGGAACACTCGGCCGCCTACTACCACGCGCTTATCGAGTCGTGGAAAGGCCCCTACCTCGATCGTCAGTACTATTTTGGCGATCCGGACATGGTCAACGTGCCACTCGATGCGCTGGGTTCAGAGGGGCGCCTCGCAGAGCGCACGCGACAATTCCATCCTGTCGTGGCGTTGCCGGCGGCGGCCTATACGCAGCCCCTCACGGTGCAACCGCCCGCGGCGCATCAGCCTGATAATCGCGGCACTTCGCACCTGTGCGTGGTGGATCGCGAAGGAAACATCGCGTCTGTCACCACCACCGTGAATCTCGCTTTCGGTGCGCGCATCTCGGCAGCGGGCATGTGGCTGAACGACGAAATGGATGACTTCGCGCGCGAGGTCGGAGAGCCCAATGCGTTTGGTCTGAGCGGCGGGGCACCGAATCTGCCGGCGCCCGGCAAACGCCCTGTCTCCAGCATGTCACCGACGCTCGTGTTCAAAGACGGGGAGCCCGTGCTCTGCATCGGTGGGAGCGGCGGCAGTCGCATCGTGACGGCGGTGCAACAAGTTGCGATGGGTGTGCTTCTCTCCGGGCTGCACCCAAGCCAGGCCATCGCGGCGCCCCGTGTCCATCACCAGGCGGTTCCTAGCCAGGTCGATGCCCGGGACCTGCCGGATGGCGTTTACGAAGATCTCGCGCGTCGTGGTCACGCCATGCGCCCGATGGGATTTTCGGCGCATGTCCAGGCGATTCGCATTGGCACGCCCGGTCCTGGACGCCTTCAGGCCGGCAGCGACGCGCAAAAGGGAGGCGAGCCCCGTGGCCGGTAACCGCCGGGCGCGAGGCGTCGCGTAGGCCCAGCCAAGGCTGTTTCGTTTCTGGAGCGCCCGAGTTGCCGACTGTCACCCCGCGGTGTAGCTGGAACCTATGCGCTTTCTCTTTGTGATGGATCCACCCCGAGCGATCAATTTCGAGGGTGATACCTCGTTCGCCCTCATGCTCGAGGCGCAAGCCCAGGGGCACCGGGTGGACCACTGCGAGGCCAAAGACTTGTATTTGGTGGGCGGAGTGCTGCATGCCGCGACGAGTCGAGCGCGAATCCAACGCGATCCAATCGACCCAATTTCGCTTGCGCAGCGCGAAGACGTCAACTTGGAGACGGTCGACGCAATCTTTGTGCGCACGGATCCGCCCTTCGATTCCCAGTATCTGTGGAGCACGTTGATGCTCGAGCGGCTGCGCGGAAAAACCCTGGTCGTAAACGATCCACGGGGTCTGCGTGAGGCCAACGAAAAGCTCTACACGTGCCACTTTCCCGAGCTGATGCCGGAGACGCTGGTCACAAGCCACCGTGAGCGCATCAAGCAATTCGTCGCGCAAGTAGGGGGGCGGGCGGTCATCAAGCCGGTCGATGGCGCGGGCGGCGAAGGTGTGATGGCCTTGAACGCGGGCGACCCCAACCTGCGCGCCATCATCGACACCACCACGCACAACGGTTCGCGCGTGGCGATGGTTCAGCGCTTTTTGCCGGAATACAAGCAAGGCGACAAGCGCATCTTGTTGCTCGACGGTGAGCCCATCGGCGCGGTTTTGCGCGTGCCGCGTGCCGACGACATCGCGAGCAATCTGCGCATGGGTGGGAGCGCCGCAGCCGGCGAAATCGACGACAAAGATCTGCGCATCATCGCAACCATCGCGCCTCGTCTGAAGCGAGATGGGCTGTATTTTGTGGGACTCGACGTGATAGGTGGCTACCTCACCGAGGTGAACGTGACGAGCCCGACCGGCATCCAGCAGATATCCCAGCTCAACAACGAGAACGTGTCCAAGCGCGTGATCGAGTGGGTTGTGGAGCGCGTCAGAGGTCCGAAAGCCTAACGGTACGCGCGCGGCATCGCCGGGTCCACGCACGCCGTCCCAAGGTGCTCAGAAGGTGTTTCAGATGCCTGCGATGTGGTGTGCGTAGGCTACGGCGTGCCGCGTGGATGCAAGGATCTCACGCTCTGCTGGGAACATGGCGTCTTCGCCGATCGCGCCGAGCAGGTTCGCTCGTTCGAAGGTCCCGTGCATACCTGGCCGCACGCCGCACAGGATGAGGCGACCGCCCAGCTTGCGCGCGTGTTCGGCCACGTGAGCCAAGGCATGCGCGGTGGTAGCGTCGAGGTTGTACGCCTCCTGCATGCGCAACACGATGACGCGCTGGCCGGCATCAAGCATGCGCGTGAGCTCGCTTTGAAGCTCTTCTGCGGCGGCGAAAAACAGCTCGCCCTGCAGGTTCAAAATCAGCACGCTGCGCCGTGTCTTCTCGGGCTCCATGAGCTCGCTCAGACTGCCATCGGGCCCTTCCTGTAGGGCACGTAACTTGAAGCCTTCAGCGCGCCTCAGTGCGTAGTAGATAGAGACGGCGATACCCACGAACAGCGCGTTCTCGAGGTGCTCCGCCAGGAGTACACCGAGGAACGTCGAAAGCAGGACGATGCGGTCGCCTTCGGTGGTCCCGAACACGATCTTGAGTCGCACTACGTCGACGAGCTTCAGGCCGATGTGCACGAGCGTGCCCGCCAGCGCAGCAATCGGAATGATGTTTGCCACCGGAGCGCATGCCAGCACGAGCACCAGCACCAAGACACCCGAGAAAATGCACGACATGCGTGTGACGGCGCCGGACTCGAAGTTCACCGCGGTGCGGCTGAACGAACCCGAGGAGGCAAAGCCACCGACCATGGCGGCGCCCACGTTGCAGAGTGCTTCGCCCAAGAGCTGGCGGCTTGCGTCGAATGGATGTCCCACGCGGCCCGCGAGCGCCTTGCCGATCGCGATGGCTTCGACGGCGCCCATCATGCCGATGGCCAAGGTCGGGCCGATAAGCGAGCGCAGCGTCTGGAAGTCGAACTCCGGGAAAGAGAGGCTGGGCAAGGTGCGCGTGAGGGGCTCGATGTCCCGCACCACGCGTACGCGGTGGACCGAGTCCTCGGCGTCGAGTCCCAGCACCCAAACGATGAGCGTCGTCAGAAGCACGCCGACAAAGGGGCCCGGAACGCGGCGTCCCATGCGAGGTTCGAAGTGCTGCACCAGGCGCACGATGCCGAAGGTGAGCAGGGCTAGGCCCGCCGTGGGTAAATGAATGCCGTCTAAGGAGCGGAGCAAGCGCAGCAGATCGAAGAACGCGCTTTGGATGGGCGAAAACCCCCATAGATCGGTCGCTATGCTCGCCTTTGGGATACCTAAAAAGGCAGGCAGTTGGTTTATGATGATGTAGACGCCCGCCCCAGCGGTGAAGCCTGTGAGCACGGGCTCACTGACGAAGCGGGTGAACGCGCCGATGCGCAAGAGGCCCGCGATAAACTGCAGCGAGCCGATCATGAAAGTCAGCAATATCACCGCAGATACCGCGTTGCCTTGCGCCGCAAATAGGGCGGCATTGGCGGCGAGCATCACGGCGATGGCGTTGGTCGGGCCGTTGATGAGGAACTCGGAGCTCCCGAACGCGGCGCCTAGGATGGAGGCGGCGATGGCTGTGGCGAGCCCTGAGGCCGGTGGGAAGCCGGCGATCAAGGCGTAGGCCATCGCCTGCGGAATCGTGAAGAGCGCCACGGTGAGCCCGGCAATCAGGTCTGGGCGCATCTGTCGCGGTCCGTAACCTCGCAGCGTCGTCAGAAATGGGAATAGCCGCTCGCGTCGGGGAATGGGACGGGCGTCCCTGCGCTCGCCGGAGATCGGCGGAGGAATGAGAGAGGCGGGGTCCACGGGTTGGGACGCAGGTCGAAACATCGCGCCGTGGGATATCACGGACCACGCCATGAGCGAGCATGGGCGTACACCCGCGCCAAAAGTAGGTGCCCTCAAATATCGAGGGTCTGCTCCCAAACTTGCGGGATTGCTCTTTGAAATCTCAAGGCCCGCGCCGAAGACCGCTCTTTTATGCGCAAAAACGCGCATTCCCAAAGATGGCACGGCGCTCGCTAAGAGCGCCCACGAGAGCACCGAATCGCCGGTCGCTCGATGTGGACTCTTCAGGAGGTCTTTTCGTGACCGCTTCTTCTTTTCATCGGCGCCAAGCGGCGCAGCCCTGGCGGGCACGAACCCGTCAGGTTGGGCACGCCCTCGGTCTGGCGGCTCTCGGACTCACTTCGGCCTACGCAGGTCAGGCTGATGCGCAGAATTGCCAAGACGAAGATCTGCCCGGCCTTTCGGACGCCCTCGACAAGGCGCCCCGCATCTGGGGCCGTGGCGGCAGCGCGCCGAACGCCCTTTTGCAGACCCTGGCTGTTGAGCTTCAGGAGAGCGATGAGCCTCTCGTGGTCTTGTACAAGGATGATGGCGCTTGCTTCGCCATGACGGCGCTCTACGACAACGAGCCCCTGGCAGGTCCAGTCAAGTATTGGTACCGCGATGAGGCGACCAAGAAGATCACGGCCGGAAGCTGCACGGTGAATGCGGCCGAGGAGATCCCCGAGGTGACCTGGGGTTCCATGGCTCAGCTCGCCGACTCGTGTGGCGTCGATCCGCTGCCTGATAACATCTATGACGGCGTTGGCCCGATCAGCGGTTTCGCGCTGCTGGTTCCGAACGAATCTCAGCAGCAGGTCATCAGCGCAGAGGCCGTCTATTACATCTACGGTCTGGGCCTCGACGATCCCAAGTATCACGTCTCGCCGTGGACGGTACCAGCTGCGATCGGCAGCCGCACCACGACCTCAGCAGCGGGGCTCCTGCTTGCGAAGGCTGTTGGCATTCCGCTCGACCACTTTCTCTATGGCAGCAAACTGCCTGATGGCGGCCAGGGCCCGAACGATGTGAAGACCAACCAAGGCATGGTCGACCTCGCTGTTGCATCGGTTACAGCTGGCAATGGGGAAGCCTCAGTCGGCTTCGCGAGCACGGAGACTGTCGACGCGAACCGGGCCACGGTGCGCGCCCTGGCCTTCCAGGCCGCGGGGCAGAAGCAAGGCTACTGGCCGGACTCGACGGCCACGACCTTCGACAAGATCAATCTGCGCGAGGGTCGCTACTTCCTGTGGAACCCACACCACTTTTACGCACGTCTCAACGGCGAAAAGCAGATTCCGGACGCCAATGTGCGCCGCTGGATCGAATACCTTACCAAGGATAAGCCCCTGCCTGCAGGCGCCCGCGACTTTATCGATGTGCAGATCGAAGCCGGCAACGTGCCGCTCTGCGCGATGAAGGTGAAGCGCGATGGCGACGTGGGTCCGCTCGCGAGCTTCCAGCCCGATATTTCCTGCGGTTGCTACTACGACACCAATGTGCGTGGTGGTTCCGGTGAGGCTCCAGACCACTGCCAAGCATGCGTGAATCAGGCGGGTGGCGAGTCTGTCGACGAGGCGAAGGACGCTACCTGCCCCAGTGAAGCACCTTACTGCCGCTACGGCTTCTGCGAGGTCAAGTGATCATGGACAAACTTACAAAGCGCATTGGGTTCTTGTTGCTTGCCCTCGGAATCGCAGTGGCCCCCGCAGCCTGCAGCGACAGCGAAAGCAATGACAACGGTGACGGT
>CAZEWA010000075.1:14571-21998 GCA_964515685.1 uncultured Polyangiales bacterium
GACGGTGATGGCGACGGTGATGGCGACGGTGATGGCGACGGTCCAGCAAAGGACTGCTTCGACAATCCAAAAACGAATTTGGAGTTCTTGAATCAGTGCCTTCCCGAGGGAAGTAAGGTAGAGAGTCGGAAGTTCGACAACACCAAGCGCCTTCCCAACTTCACTGGAACGTTGCCGCCGATTTCCGGCTAGGCGTTCCATCTGAGCTAGCGTAGTGCGTGCCACGCGTCGGCTTATCGACGTGTGGCCGAGTTAGTTTCAGCGCACTGCCTCTGACTCGGTTGAGTTCCATCGTCCCCCCATTTCGGCAAGTTCATCCAAGATGCAAAGAAGACCTTCCAATCGTTTTCTCCGGGCTTTGGGCCTCATCCCGTTCGGCCTCGCGTTCGTGGGGCTAGGCACCGAGACAGTCGCCCAAGCTCAAGCGCCGTCGGAAGACGTCGAAATCAGTGTGGAGTCTGCACCGACGACGCAGGCACAAGCTCCAGACCAGGTGGCGACACTCAAGAGTCAGGTGGATGCGCTCGAGAAGCGGCTGGCCGAGACGCAAGCACAGATCCAGGTCGCAGCGGACGCGCAAGCGCAGGCCGTCTTGGATGCTAAGGCTGAGCGTGAAGTCGAGCGGCGTGCACAGCGTGAGGCCGAGGAACAGCGCAAGAAGGAGGATCTCCTCTCGCGCATTGCCAAGTACGGAGTGCACATTTCAGGTTACGCGCAGGTTCAGTACGGCCGCAACGAGATGTCGCAGGACGAGCTCCAGCAGGGCGGCACGGCACTCAATCAGGACAAGTTCGCGGTGCGTCGCGGGCGTTTGCGTGTGAACGGGCGCTGGCGTTATTTCCATACTGATTTTGAGCTCGACGGGAGCAACACGCGTGGCCCCAGCACCAGCGTGCGCCGCGCATCGATCTCGGGTGTACTGCCCGGGCTACACGAGGATGATCCACCTCTGCTCTTGCTGACCGCCGGTCTTACCGAGATCCCACTCGGACTCGAATTGCAGCAGGGCCAGGACGACATTCTATTCCTTGAACGCACCACCGGTTCGCTGGCTTTCTTCCCCGGTCCGGTCGACACCGGCGTAAAGCTCGAAGCTGCTTACAGTGTCTTTCGTCTGCAGCTCGCCGTGATGAACGGGGTGCCGCTCGATGATCGCTCGAACGTGGGTGGCGTCGACTTCGTCAGCGCGCCTGACTATGTCGGGCGGCTTGGCGTAGATGCCAAACCCCACGAGAAGTTTCACGTGAAGGGTGGCGCGTCGTTCCTTACAGGTAAGGGCTTCCACGCCGGCTCAGACGCAACGAAGAGCGTCCTGCAGTGGGATGACGCCAACGGCGACGGACGAGCGACCATTACGGAGTACAAACCGACCTCGGCCCGCGGCGCCATTCCCTCGTCGACCTTCGACCGTTGGGCGGTGGGCGCGGACCTTTCACTCGATCTGCAGACAAAAATCGGAAGCACGCGCGTGTACGGGGAAGTCCTTTTGGCCAGTAACCTCGATCGCGGACTTTACGTTGCGGATCCTACCTTCGTCGGTCGCGACATTCGCGAGCTTGCCTGGTACGTGGCCGCCATCCAGGACATCTCGGAATACGGCTTCGTGGGCGCTCGCTACGAGGTGTACGACCCGGATTCCGATCTAGTGGACAGCCGTAGGGGGAGGGTTTTCGCTCGCGATTCGGAGATCAAAACATTTTCCCCGATCGTCGGCGTTCGCATCCCTGGCATCGCACGTCTGACCTTCCAGTATGATCTGGTCAAGGACCACCTCGGACGCGATAGCCGCGGCTTGCCGACCGACATCGCGAACAACCAATGGACGCTGCGCGCACAGGGGCGTTTCTGATGAATCGCTCGATCAAAGCCAAAGTTTTTTCATGGGGTTTCGCAGGGAGCGCGTTGCTTATCGCGTGCGAGGCAGAGCCCGTCTTGCCTGGACGAGATGAACCCATCGTTGCGGCACAAGCTGACTTCAAGAAAGGAAAGCTGACCAGTGCCAAGGCAGACGCAGCGCTGCCTGAGGACGCACCCGCGGTCACGAGTCTGGTCTACGAAGGCGGCGGCTTCGTCGGTGCGGCTGCGATGCGAGTGGGCGGGCACGTAAACGAGCACGCGTCCTCGGTAGGCTTCCGTTTGCGTGGCGAAGGCACGGGGTACTGGAGCACGGTGGTCGGCGGTGTAGATATCGACACGCCAGGCTGGCACACGTGGGGCACCACGGTGTCTATCAGCGCCGACCTTACGCCTGGCCGCTACGAATTGGTGGCAGTGCCCTTCAACGAGCAGGGGGATGTCGGCAAGGAAGCCTCTGTGCCGCTCTGCATCGGGCCTGACTTTCCCGACCGAGGCAATACCTGCGACCCGAAGAAAAAGCCACCGGCTGCGCTCGCCATTTTGCGCTGGAATCAGGATGCAGACCTTGATTTGTCCGTGGTCTCGCCCGCGAAGGTGCGCTACGACCGCAACCTGTTTTCACAGGTAGTCGATGGCGATGTCGTCGCCGAATTGGATGGAGATCGTGCCTCGGCTTGCTTACTCGATGGCCGCCGCAGCGAAGCCTTTGTCTGGTATGAGCAACCGCCTACCGGTAACTGGTACGTCTACGCAAATTTGTTCGATTCCTGCGCCGCGTCTTCAGTGCAGTACGAGCTTACGGTCTACCGTCGCAAGGATAACAAGGATGGGACCTGGTCCTTGCGCGAGGAAAAGGCCTTTGGCGGTGAGTTCCTACGTCAGCAGACACAGACGTCTAGTGCGGATCCGCTGTATCTCACGAGTGTGAAGTTTCCCTGAGCTGATTTCCCGAGCCCAACGAGGTGATGCCGTGATTGTAGATAATCTGCTGAAGATATCCATGCTGGGGGCCACCTGGGTCCTCTACCTCCTGCTCATTCTCAGCGTGGTGTCCCTCGGTGCCATGTTGGAACGTTGGATGTTCTTCCGTAAGAACAAGAGCTCAGGTCAGGCGCTTGACGAAGCCCTCAGCAAGGCATTGCAGCAGAACGACTACGCAGCAGCCAAGCGCGCGCTCGACGCGAGCCCCTCACGTGAGGCTTCAATCTTGCGCGAGGCTCTTCTGTGGAAGAAGGGGGGGCCGAGCGCTGTGAACGACGCGCTCGAGAGCGCTCTGGGACGCGCGCGCGCGGATCTCGATCGCGGCGCAAACTTGCTCGGTACGCTAGGCAACAACGCTCCCTTCATCGGACTGTTCGGTACCGTTATCGGCGTTATCGAGGCCTTCAGCCACTTGGGTGCAAGCACGCAGGGCGCCGGCATGGGTAAAGTCATGTCGGGTATCGCGGAGGCGCTTATCGCCACGGGCGTCGGCATCTTCGTCGCTATCCCGGCGGTTGTTGCCTACAACGTGATTCAGAAGAAGGCCGGCGAGATCGAGACCCACGCGCACTCGCTTGCGCGACTCGTTACCGCTTGGCTCCATACGTATCCCGAAGCAAAAGACGCGGAAGAGCCGCGTGCAGTTGCGGAGAGCGTGAAGGGCGAGCGAGCTTCGTCCGAAGAGGGCTCGCTCGCACGCGTTGCACTCGACGAACCGGCTGAATAAGGAGTTTCGCCATGGCAGGGACGACAAGCGGTGGTGGTGGTCGGGGTGGCCGAGGCGGAGCTATCGTCGGCATCAACGTGACCCCGATGGTCGACGTGATGTTGGTGCTGCTCGTCATCCTGATGGTCTCAGCGAGCTGGATAGTCTCGCAGAGCATGAAGGTAGATCTGCCCAATACGGCAAACTCGGATGGCAGTGCGGCGTCTCTTGCTGCCGTGACCATTGGTCCCAAGGGCGACCTACTTTTCAATGAGCAGCCCGTGACCGAAGCTCAGCTGATCGAGAAGCTGGCTGAGGCAGGCAAAAAAGGCGAAGACGTTACGTTGATTGTCAGTGCAGACAAGGCCGCGCACCACGGAAACGTAGTGCATGTGCTCGATCTCGCGCGCAGCAACAACATCACGAAATTCGCTGTTCAGGTGGAGCGAGAAGGGCAGTAACGCCGTGGGCCGCACTTCGATGACCGTTCTGTATGGCGTCAGCTTCGCGTTGCACGCGACCCTGGGCATGGGGGTGCGTGAGATCGAGCCCAAGAAGGAGGTCCAGCCTATTACCATTACAATGGTAGCGCCTCCTAAGCCCAAGGCGAAGGTCGAGGAACCGCCTCCACCTCCGCCCCCGCCTCCAGTTGAGGTAGCGCCCGCACCTAAGGCGAAGGCCGTGCCCAAGGCCAAGGCAGCGGAGCCGCCTCCTGCTCCCGCACCCGCTGCGGCTGCTGTGCCTACGTTCGGCATTGCGATGACGGGCGGTGTGGGTCTCGGCGGCATTGCCGTTCCCGTGGGAGAATCGCTCGGCGGCTCTCGGGAGCCGCAGCCTGCAAAACGCGTGGTCGCGCAGACGAAGAGTCTGGTCGAGCCAGCGAAGAAGCAGGCCGCGGAAGACGCATGCGCAGAGGCGGCAGGTAAACCGAAGCCGATTCAGATGGCACGGCCTGAGTACACCGAAGAAGCGCGGGCGGCGGGTATCGAGGGCAAGGTTCGCGTGGAGCTTACGGTCGATGCGTCGGGTGTCGTGAAGAACGTGAGGGTCTTGGAATCGCTTGGTCACGGTCTGGATCAAGCGGCGATTCGCGCAGTGGAAGGAGCTTCCTTCGAACCTGCGCTTCAGTGCGGAAAAGCCATCTCGGCGACCTTCGTGGTGTCCATTCGATTTACGCTATGAGTCTTTTTACATACCCATCATTTCAGGCGCTCGCGCGTCCTGCCCTGTGCCTGCTCGCGTTGTCTGCTCTCGCCGCACCCGCGGAGAGAGCGGCGGCGCAGAGTTCCACGCCGAGCACCGCGGGACCTGCGCCCGAAGGGCCCAAGCTCACAAAGCCACCCTCGCTTCTCAAGTTCGTCGAGGCGCCGTATCCTGAGGTGGATCCAAAGCCTGTGGGCGACGTGGCGGTGACGCTCACAATCCTCATCGATCCAATCGGTAAGGTCGGGGATGTGAGCGTGAGCGAGTCGGCGGGCCCTGTGTTTGATGCAGCGGCGGTTGAAGCTGTGCGCGGCTTTGAATTCTCGCCCGCTGAGATCGACGGTAAGCCGGCAGCGATTCGCATCGTGTACCGCTACGTGTTCACGATCCGTGAGGAGAAGGTCGTTCCCACGACCGGTGTGCTTGGCGGTAAGGTGCTCGATATCGACACCAAGAGGCCGCTTGCGGGCGTCACCGTGGCCATCGGCGGTGTGCAGGTCGCAACCGACGAAAATGGCCTGTTCCGACTGGCAGATTTGGCGCCAGGCAAGATCTCTTTGAGCCTGTCTGGTGAGCGTCTTACGACGCTGCAGACTGAAGAGACGGTGGTGGCGGGCGAAGAACTCGAAGTGACCTACAAGGTCGCGCTCGCACCGTTGCCTGGTGAAGAGGACGGCCCCAGCGATGATCTCGAAATCCTCGTCACGGCGCCGCCTGCGCTCAAGCGCGAGGTGGTGTCGACGAAGGTGAGTGCGGAGCAAGCGCGAAGCATTCCTGGAGCCCAGGGCGACGTAGTGCGCGTCGTCGAGAACCTGCCCGGCGTGGCACGTTCTGCGGTCGGCTCCGGCCAGCTCGTGGTCTGGGGAGCGGGCCCCGAGGACACGCGTACGTATGTAGACGGCGTGCCGATTCCGCGCCTCTACCATGAAGGTGGTCTGCGTTCGACGATTCACTCCGGCGTGGTCACGTCGGTAGAGCTCGTGCCGGGTGGTTACGGTGCTGCGTACGGCCGCGGTCTTGGCGGTATCGTCCGCATCGACACCAAGACGCCTGATAAGCAGGGCGTGCACGGCGTGGTAGCGGGCGACGTTTTTGACGCTTCGGCCATGCTGAGCTCGTCGATCGGTAAGAATTCGAGTGCTGCGGCGTCAGCGCGCGTGAGCGTGATCGACCAGCTCGCCAAGGGGCTCGACAGTGACGTTGGCGAGTATGTGCCGATCCCTCGCTACCGAGACGGTCAGTTGCGCTTCAAGCACGATCTCGGCGGCGGACAGAGCATCGAACTCGTTGGTTTGATGAGCACCGACCACACGGGTCGCGGTGTGCCCAATCCCGATCCGTCGCTGGTGACGCGTGAGTCGCGCGACCTTTCGTTCTACCGCGTATACGCGCGCTATGTGGCAGACCGCGGCGATGGTGCGCGCACAACCGTGACGCCCTACGTTGGCGTGGGAAGCCAAGCTATCAAGAGCAGCTACGGCGCGACCACCACTTCGCTCGACTCAGACGACTTCCTAGTCGGTCTGCGTGCGAGCCATGCAGTGCGCGTGCGGAGCTGGCTTACGCTCGAGGGCGGCATCGACGCGGAAGTGTCGAGCTACAAGGTCAACCGCACAGGCTCGATGGGTTTGCCCGCGCGTGAAGGCGATATCCGCGTGTTCGGCCAGCCGCCGCCCGACCAGATAGGTTACGACACGTTCTCCACGACGCGCGTGGGCTTTGCGCCCTATATCGAAGCCGATATCACGCCGTTCGGTGACAAGCTTCACATCATTCCCGGCCTGCGTCTCGATCCGAACTTCCGCAGCATCAGTCAACGTACGCCGCGGGCAGACTCCGCTCCTGCGATAGGCGCATTCGAGCAGGATTTCGTGGTTGAACCGCGTCTTGCGGTGCGTTGGGCGGTGCTCGATCGCCTTACCTTGCATGCGGCAGCGGGTATCTACTCGCAGCAGCCTGCGACGGGCGACCTGTCCGCTACGTTCGGCAATCCGTTGTTGCCGATCGCGCGCGCCTATCACCTGGTGGCAGGCGCTGCCTTCGAGCCGTTCGAAAAGCTGACGGTGGAGTTGACGGGCTTCGCTACATTCCTCAACGAGCTCACCATGCGCAACGGCCAGGCTTCGCCGCTTGTGGCAGAAGCGTTGCTCGCGTCGGGACAAGGTCGCACGACGGGCATTCAGACCCTGATTCGTCGCGAGTTGTCGGACCAGGTGTTCGGCTGGGTCGCGTACACTTTGATGCGCAGCGAGCGCAAGAACAACGACGACGCCGCGTGGCGTCTCTTCGATTACGACCAAACCCACGTGCTTTCCACGGTCCTCGTGTGGTCGCCCCTCAAGGGCTTCGAGGTGGGTGGTCGTTTCCGCGTGTCGAGCGGGTACCCTCGCACGAAGGTCGTCGGCACCTACGTCGATGCCATGCGCAATCGGGCTCAACCATTTTTCGGTGAGCAGAACGGCATGCGCATTCCGATGTTCATGCAACTCGATGTTCGTGTGAGTCAGATGTTCAAGCTTGGTTCGACTGAGTTGCAGGCATACCTCGAAGTTCAAAACGTCACCAATCGCGTCAACACCGAGGAGCTGGTGTACAGCCCCGACTTCTCGCGCCAGGGCAGGATCCAGAGCTTGCCCATTCTTCCGGTGGCAGGTGTGCAATGGACCTTCTGAAGCGAATC
>CAZEWA010000076.1:0-21668 GCA_964515685.1 uncultured Polyangiales bacterium
TTCACCTCTGGGACACCTACGAGCCGCGCTGGAAACCCGACTGGATTGTCGTTGCGCCTGACGGATATGGGCAAATCCTGTGGCGCTACATGGGCGAGCAGGACGTGCTCGACGTAATAGACGACGTCACACGGCACTACAGCGTTGATTCGGAGCGCATTGCCTTGGGCGGCCTGTCGAATGGAGGCGTCGGCGCTTACGCCATAGGCTCTCGCCACGCATCACGCTTTAGCGTTGTGCAAGCCATCGCAGGCGCGCCCAGCTGGATTCAGTACACCGGCGAGAGTCAGGTGAAGGAGCCCGAAGCCAAGCTCATGCGACCCTGGAGCGCCCTGGATTTGCTCGATAACTGGGTGAATACGGACTTTCGTTACTACCACGGTGACCGCGACCCAGGCCCCATGCGGCCAGCCTATGTGCATGCGCTCGACGCGCGCCTCAAGGGCACCGATGTACCGCACCGGAGCAAGTGGTTCGAAGCCGGGCACGACCTCCTCTACCTCGTGCATCGTCATGGCAAGGTGTACACAGAGCTCGACGGCGCGCGACGCAAGCAGTCTCCCGCTGAAGTGCGGCTCGTCACCGGCGACTACCGGGCCCCGCGCCAACACTGGCTGGAGGTCACGCGCATCGAAACCTACCCGGAACTCGCACGCCTAAGTGCAAAAGCGAACAATGGATTCATTTATGTCACCACGCAAAACGTGCGGGCCTTTTCTGTCGACTTGCGCGAGGTGCCGGACATCGGCGAGAGCGTGCAGCTGGTGGTGGATGGAACCACGGTGTTCAGCGGAAAACGCGCATCCCTCGGGCACCGCGCGCACCTCGTGAAGGGCACGGAGTGGAAGCTCGGCTTTCCAGTGGAAGAGAGCCTTCACAAGCGCCCCGGGCTCAGTGGGCCTCAAGCCGATGCTTATTACGGCCGCATGATCCACGTCTACGGCACAATGCGTCCGGAAAACCGCAAGACTTTGCAGGAGCTAGCCCAAAAAGGCGCGCGCGGCTTTCCGCTGTGGCCCTGGAGCATCGAGCAGGAGGTCGTGGCAGACAGCGAAGTCAGCGCGGAGATGATTCGCGACTCGCATCTGGTGCTCTACGGCAGCCCGGGTGACAACAGCATCCTCGACCGCGTGATGCCGAAGCTCCCCATTCGTGTCGAAGGGGATGCCGTGGTGGCGGGCACCCGCAGCTTCTCTGGTAAGGGCGTTGGAACGCGCTTCATCTACCCAAACCCAGAAGCCCAAGACCGCTATCTCTTGGTGTTTGCCGCGCCCACGCTCGACGGAGTGCGACGCGGCGCAAACCAGCCAGATTTCGTACCCGATTACGTGATTTATGACGCAAACAGCACGGCAGATAGGCCGCGCTTGGTGCCGAAGAAGCTCCCCCTGTCGCGTGGGTTCTTCGACGGGCACTGGCAGCTCCCGTCGCCCTGAGCGAGCACGGCCTGAGCTATCGCCGAAATTTGGACGCGGCCCTGTGAGGTATGCGACCCGGTAAGAGTGCGCATCTCGCTGTCGGTGCTGTGGCTGTCGGTTCTGGGGCTCTCGGGGTGTGTCGAGATCCATCGCGAGCCCAGGCTCGAGGTAAAGATCGATGCTGCGACCGAGCTCCCACCCATCGCGGAAGAATCCGTCGAAGAACTGGCGGAGCCCATGCCTCCCCTTGAGCAGCCCGCTCCGCCCCGCAAAGCGCGCGGTCCCTGGCTCATGGACGCCGATGAGGTGAACCGGCGCTATCCGGCTTACGGCCTCACGCAGTACCACATGGCCCACGTGTACGAGCAGCCGAAGCGTGGTGCGCGGGCCATCGGTTACTTGCGTCGCGGATCACGCTTTCGCGCGAGCGAGGAAGTTAGCCGCAAGGACTGCGCGAGGGGCTGGTACGAAGTGGCGGGCGGCGGCTACGCCTGTAGCGGCGAAGGCGTCAGCGTCGACAGCAAGCCGCCTACGACAGAAGATGCGTTCGTGCTACCCGCGCTTTCCGAGCCCTTGCCTTACCTGTACCGCAAGGTGATAGGCCAACAGCAGCCGCAGTTTGTGCGGTTGCCGAGTCCGGCCGAGGAGCAGGCCGCCCAGTTGGCTATCGCGGCGCTTTCCGCGGATGCGGGCGCCGAAGCGGCTGATGCGGGCACGCCTGGCTTGCCTGCCTACGTGCGCATGCGGATGCAGCCTGGCTTTTACGTGAGTGTTGACCGCGAGGTTTCTGACACCCTGACGGGGCGCCGCTTCTTCCGTTCTGTGCGCGGTGGCTACGTGCGCGCGGAGCCGATGATCGAAAGCAAGCAGCCCAAGGGCCTGGGGATCGTGCTCGGGGACGAACTGCAGCTCCCTGTGGCTTTCGTGTACCGAGGCGGCGCCCCGAAGCTGCGACGCGACCCGATAACGGGTGAATTGACCAAGCTTGGCGGCGACTTTCCGTTACACAGTGCGCATGGGTTGACGGGGGAATCTTTTGTCAAAGCGGGCCGGCGCTACTTCGTCACCCAAGAGGGGTTGCTGCTTCGCGACACGGCCATCCGCATCGTCGATAAGGTTGCGCGGCCTAGGCTTGTGCAGCGAACCGAACGCTGGATTCGCGTCGATCTCGAGCGCCAGACGCTCACCGCCTACGAGGGCGAAACACCGGTATTCGCAACCCTTGTCTCGGCTGGACTGCCCGACCACGCGACCCCCACGGGCCACTACCGCATCCACGCCAAGCATGTGACCACCACCATGGACGACCTCGCGAGCGACGGGGCGTACAGCATCGAAGATGTGCCGTGGACCATGTATTTCCTGGGCAGTTTCGCGCTGCACGGGGCTTTTTGGCACGAGCGTTTTGGCCACGCGCGAAGTCATGGCTGTGTGAACCTCGCACCGCGCGATGCGCGCTGGCTGTTCTTCTGGACCCTACCCGAGCTGCCGAGCGCCTGGCACGGCGTCTTGGCGGGGGTCGGCGAAGGAACAAGTGTGGTGCTGGACACGGGAACAAGTTATGCAGTCGAACAAGGTGGGTGAGCTGGAGGTCTTTAGGCTGACCTGCTAGACGGTGCGCAGGTGTCTGAGCCCGACCGCAATAGCATCACTGAGAGCATGCCCTACGAGCCGTCCGTGAACTGCTCGGCCTGCTCCAACGGGGTCGACCCCCTGCGCGCTCCTGCGCTGCTGATGTTAGAGCGCGGGATTCGCTACTTTTGCTGCACCGAATGCCGCGATAACTACCGGCGCGCCGATGCCTCGCGCCCCTTGTCGGTGCACCCAGCCGCGCTCGATACCGGTCGGGGCCAGCGCGGCGAGGAACTCGTCCAGGTGCTCGCTCGCGAGCCTGCACCCGCCACACGCAACAAGGCGCCCGAGGCCCCGCTGTCGGCTGCGATTCTGGTATTTTCCGCGGCAGCCGTGGCCCTGGGCTTCGTACCGGGAGCCACAGCGCAGCTGTTTGCCACCTTGCTGTTGTGCGCTTGTGCGATTTGGGTCGCCTTCTCCGCGAGCGTGCACCGCAACGAAGCTGGGCCTGTTGCCTGGTTTGCAGCACCTTTTGGCGCCATTTTGCTGGCGATCGCTGCTTTTACCGCTCCGAACCGCGCCCCGCTGTCTGCGGCGGCCGCGCTCGCCATCCTGTTGATTTGGGCCCGCGAGTATCTCGCTCGCCGCTCCCAAGAGCCTGTCGACAACCTGCTGCGCGAGCTACGCAGCCGCGTGCCGCTGAGCACCCGTGTTTCGCTACCGGAGCGCCCCCTCAGCTCGCCCTTTGCCTCGAGACCCGCACTCACGGCCACCCTGCGCGCCGGTGACGAGGTTGTGGTGCTCGCCGACCAGGTTGTGCCTGTGGATGGCGTAATCTCCTATGGCGAAGCATGGGTCCTTCCCCATCCGGGCGCGAGCGAGCGTGTGATCAGGCAGACGGGCGATGCGCTGTTGGCTGGGGCCCGCGTGGCCGAAGGCACCCTACGCATCAGCGCTACCCGAGTTGGGGATGCGCGGGCCCTATTTCGCCCGGTAAGCTTCGGGTTAGAGGGCGCCCCGGGCGCCGCGCAGGTCTCGCGAATCGCGGCTTGGGCACGCTCCTGGACTGCCGGCGCGCTGTACATCGGGCTCATCACGGTCATGAGCGTGTCGTTTTCGCGCGATCAGGGCTTCGCGCTCGCGTGTTTTGGGGCGGCGCTGGTGGCCTTTCCTGCGCTAGCACTGGTCCGCGGGGTCACCTTGCCGTTCGTGTCCGCCAGTGCACGCGCCGCGGCGCAGGGCATGGTGTTTCGCGACGCCGTGACGATGGAGCGGAGTGGTCGCGTGGGCGCCGCTGCACTCTGTACAGACGGCACTGTGACGCAGGGAGCGTGCACGCTGCTTGAGGTGAGTCCCCTCGGTGCAGATCAAGACCCTCGTGAGCTGACCGCACTCGCGCTCGGTGCTGAGCAAGTCGCTGAACCCCATCCTCTCGCAGATGCGGTGCGTCGGTTTGGTGAGCAGCGGGGCATCGAACCAGCCCCCCTGCGTCGCGCTGTCTATACGCGCGGTCGAGGTGTGACTGGGCTCGTGGACGGCGGCGGAACGCTCGTTCTGGGCAATCGCCAGGCGCTGCTGAACTCTGGTGTCAGTGTGGCCGTCGCCGACCGGGAAGCGCAGCGCGCCGAGTCCGAAGGCCGAACGGTGCTGTTTCTCTCTGTCGGCGGCCGCGCTCGCGGTCTGCTCGTGGTCGAGGACCCGGTTCGCCCGGAGGCGCGCGGTGCGGTGCAACGCCTCATCGACTTGAACGTCGAAGTCGTCCTGCTGTCCGGGGATCATCGGACCACGGTCGAAGCCGTGGCGCGAACGCTGGACATCACGCACGTCAAAGCGGAGCTCACCATCAGTGAGCGCGCCGCCGAAGTCGGGCGCCTACGTGAGGGGGGATCCTTGGTGGCAGTGATAGGCCGTGCTCCCGCCGACGAACAGACCTTGGGCGTCGCCGATATTGCGTTGGTGCTGGCGGGCGCGGGGTCCACCCTCGAGGGAGATGTCGCTATCGCCTCGGGCAATCTTCGCGACGCGGCTGAAGCACTGGTGGTGGCCAGGCAAGCCCGGCGCTCGGCCCAGGTTACGCTCGCGGTGGCGCTCGGTGGCGGCGCGGTCCTGGGCGCTGCGGGTGCGCTTGGAGTCGTGCATCCCGTGTTTGTGCTCGGTGTCGCCCTGTTGGTCGACGCCTGGGCCTTGCCGGGCGCGGCACGTATCCTGCGCAGCACAGACGAGCGTCCCAGAATTCATGGGCGCAGCTCGCTCTCTGGTCTCTTTCGTCGCAATGCGTGACGAGTCCGAAGGCAAAATGTACCCCGCGCCATGACGCGCGGGACGCGGTGAGGGATCGAGATGTCGGATAAGGCATGGGGTGGACGGTTCGAGCAGGAGCCCGCAGAGGTTGCAGCGCGTTTCAGCGCCAGCGTCGCGGTCGACAAGAGGCTTGCGGATCAAGATATCCGCGGCTCCCAAGCTCACGCAGCGATGCTCGCCTCACGCGGAGTCATTTCCACGCAAGACGCTGAGCAGATACACCAGGGCCTGGAGACCATTCGCGGCGAAATAGAACGCGGCGAGATGGTGTGGGACGACGCGCGAGAAGATGTTCACATGAACATCGAAGCTCGCCTCACCGAGCGCATTGGAGCGGCCGGAGCGCGCTTGCACACGGGCCGCAGTCGCAACGACCAGGTCGCCACCGACATGCGTCTGTGGACGCGCGAAGCCTGTGAGGCAACCATGGGACGCATCGACGCGCTCATGGGCGTGCTCGCGGTGCAAGCCCGTGCACAGGTCGATGTGCTGATGCCCGGCTACACGCACTTGCAGCGTGCACAGCCCGTGAGGCTCGCGCATCACTTGCTCGCGTGGAGCGAAATGCTCGACAGAGACCGCGGCAGGCTCGAAGACGCAGCGCGACGCATGAACGAGTGCCCGCTCGGATCGGGCGCGCTCGCTGCGACCACCTTCCCCATCGACCGAGAGCTAACGGCACGCACGCTCGGCTTTGCGCGGCCCACGCGCAACTCCCTGGATGCGACAGCCGACCGCGACTTCCTGGTCGAGGCACTGAGCGCGTTGGCGAACTGCGCAGTGCACCTGTCGCGCATCTCTGAGGAACTCGTGCTCTGGAGCACCCAGGAGTTCGGCTTCATGCAGATGAGCGATGCATTCACGACCGGCTCGTCGATGATGCCGCAAAAGAAAAACCCGGACATGGCGGAGCTCGTTCGAGGCAAGACCGGCCGCGTCATCGGTGATCTCGTCACCATGCTTGTACTGCTCAAGGGGCTGCCCCTGGCCTACAATCGCGACCTTCAGGAAGACAAGCCGCCGGTCTTCGACGCATTCGACACCGTCGACGCAAGCCTCGAAGTGCTCGCCGGAGCGATTCAATCCGCACGTTTCCATTCGGATGCATTGCGAAAGGCCCTGCGGGAAGGCTTTCTGGACGCCACCGAGATAGCCGACTATCTCGCAGCCAAAAATGTGCCCTTCCGCGAGGCGCACCACGTGGCCGGCCGACTCGTGGCCCGCGCCGTTCGCGCTGGCAAAGTGCTGGCCGAGCTCAGCCTCGACGAGCTGCGTGAAGAGAACGCTGCGTTCGAACAGGACATTTTTGCAGCGCTCGACCCGGAGACCATCGTCGAGCGGCGCGACGTGTACGGTGGGCCTGCACGCGCGCAGGTGCTGTTCCAGCTCGACGAGCTCGATGCGCGGCTTTCTGCACGGCAAAAAGGGGTACGCTCGTGACCAAGGTTCCGGAATCTCGCTTCTTCGTCTACCGCAACGGAGTGCTGCATTGCGAGGCCGTGGATCTCGCTGCGCTCAGCAAAGAGGTCGGATCGCCGGCTTACGTCTACAGCTGGAACGCCATTCGGCAGGCGTACAACGCGGTAGATCAGTCGCTGCAGGGCATGCCCCATCAGGTTTGTTACGCGGTGAAGGCGAACAGCAACCTCGCGATTCTTCGGCGCCTCGGCAAGCTCGGCTGCGGGGCAGATATCGTCTCCGGTGGCGAGCTCGCACGCGCGATCGAGGCTGGCATTCCGGCAGACCGCATCGTGTTCAGCGGCGTTGGCAAGACCGACGCCGAAATTGAGAGCGCGTTGGCCGTGGGCGTGCGCTCCCTGCACGTCGAGAGTGCCGCCGAAATCGACGCCATCGAGAACATCGCGGAGCGTATGGGACGGCCCGCGCATATCGCCCTGCGCGTGAACCCGAACGTCGACCCCAAGACCCACCCGTACATCTCCACCGGGCTTAAAAAGAGCAAGTTCGGCGTGTCGGTCGAGAGTGCGCGCGAGTTGCTGCCGCGCATTCTCAAGAGCCCGCACCTGCGCTTTGAGGGGCTCGCTTCACACATTGGCTCGCTCATCGGTGGCGCCGTGGCCATGCGCGATGCGGTAGAGGCGCTCTCTCGCCTCGCAGTCGAGTTCAAGGAGCAAGGCGCGCCTATCACGACCATCGATGCAGGTGGCGGCTGGCCGATTGCATACGGCGACGAGGAAGCTGAGCCCGAGCCTTACAGCGCGTTTGGCGCGGCGATTCGCGAGGGACTTGAGCGTGGCGGCGCGCTTCACTTGGGGCTCGAGCTTATCGTCGAACCGGGGCGCTGCATCGTGGGCGATGCGGGCGTGCTGCTCTCTCAGGTCGTGTTCACGAAGGACCAACCGGGCAAGCACTTCACCATCGTCGACGCCGCGATGACCGAGCTCATTCGACCGGCTTTGTACGGCGCCTACCACGCCATCGTCCCCGTGCGTGCGTCTGCGCAAGATGCGCCGTACGCGTTGACCGATGTTGTGGGACCGGTCTGCGAGAGCGGCGATTTTTTCGCGCAGGACAGGCTCTTGCCTCCCCTGCAGCGCGGAGATCTCATCGCGATTCGGGGTGCCGGCGCCTACGGTGCGGTGATGGGCAGCAACTACAACAGCCGACCGCGCGCGGTCGAAGTCTTGGTAGACGGCCCGCAGCACCACGTGATCCGCCGACGCGAGCGCGTTGAGGATCAGTGGCTCGAAGAGCAAATGAAGTGATCTGAGCCTACTGAGCTATGTCCTCAGCGGGGACTTCGCGACTTCACTAACAGCACTGCTACACTTCATTTCGCGTATTTGGGCGCGGAGAGGAGCAGCATGCCTGGCATCACCATTATCGGTTCGGGTCGTCACACACCTGACAATGTGGTGTCGAATGCGGCGCTCGCTCGCGTGATGGATACGAATCACGACTGGATCAAGCAGCGGTCCGGCATCGAACAGCGTCACTTCGCCCCCGAAGGTGTCGGCGCAAGTGATCTCGCTGTTCCGGCGTGTAAGCAGGCAATTGAAGCGGCACGGATTTCCCCTGAGGATATCGACTACATCCTCTTCAACACCATGACGCCGGACTATGTGTTCCCCGGGTCGGGTGCCCTTTTGGGGGCGAAACTCGGAATCCCCGGAGTACCTGCGCTCGACTTGAGGCAGCAGTGCGCGGCCATGCCGTTTAGCTTTCAGGTGGCCGATGGCTTGGTTGCCACCGGGGCTGCACGGCATGTGCTGGTGGTAGGCGCCGAGGCGCACGCTGGATTCATGCCCTGGCAAGATTGGGCCCTGCTCGAGGGAGACACCGACGGTCGTGCTGCCCCTGAAGCCTACGAGCGCGCCACGCGCCATCGCGGCTTGTCCGTGTTGTTCGGCGACGGCGCGGGAGCCTTCGTGATGCGCAAATCGGAGGTCGAAGGCCACGGATTACTCGGCTGTCTCGTGCATTCCGACGGGCGCCTCCACGATGCGCTCCGCGTGGATGCCGGCGGCTTTCGTCGGCGTCCAGCCTTCTCACTCGACATGCTCGAAGGGGACGAGGCCATCCCGCGCATGAAGGGCAAGGAGCTATTTCGGAGCGCCGTGCAAAAGCTGCCCCAGGTCGTGCGTATCCTGTGTGCGCAACACAATGTTCCGCTCGGTGATGTAGACTGGTTCCTCGCGCACCAAGCGAACGACCGCATCAACCAGGCGGTCGTGGATGCGCTGGGTGTGGCACCCGAGCGCGTGCCTTCGAATATCGCCCGCTACGGCAACACATCCGGGGCCACGATTCCCATCCTGTTCGATGAACTGCAGCGCGCAGGCAGCGTACGAAAAGGCCAGTTGCTGTGCTTCTTGGCACTCGGTGCTGGATTAAACTGGGGCGCCGCCCTGCTGCGCCTATAAACCGCAGGTCACTTCTTTGTGAGCAGCGCCTCCGGCGTTTCCCCAAGCTTCGGGCGAAACACGCCGCGCTCGGTGAACACAGCGTCCACGAGCCGCGCAGGCGTCACATCGAAAGCAGGATGTCGCGCGCCGATGCCGTCGGCTACCAACGTAGTGTTCCCAATCCGTGCGACCTCATCGCGCGAGCGCTCTTCGATGGGAATCGCCGAACCGTTCGGCGTGCGCAAATCCACGGTGCTCCAGGGCGCGGCGACCGTGAACGGTACGCTATGGGCATGCGCCAGCACGGCCACGCTGTAGGTACCAATTTTGTTTGCCACGTCGCCGTTTCTTGCGATGCGGTCGCTCCCCACCACTACGAATTGAATCTCGCCGCGCTGAAAGAAGTGCCCCGCCATGCTGTCGGTAATCACCTCGACGGGGATTTGATCGCGGAAGAGCTCCCATGCCGTGAGCCGTGCCCCCTGCAGATAGGGGCGAGTTTCATCGGCGAGCACGCGAATTTTTTTGCCGGCTTCGTGCGCAGCGCGAATCACGCCGAGCGCCGTACCGTAGCCACCCGTAGCGAGGGCACCCGCGTTGCAGTGCGTGAGCACGGTGGCTCCATCGGGGATCTCTAGCGCCCCGATTCGCCCCATTTCACGACATGCCACGACGTCTTCGCGGTGAATCGCTTCGGCTTCTTGCAGCATGTGCGCTGCGCGTGCCGCCGGATCGAGTTGAGCTGCCACGCCCGCCGCGCGCGCCATGCGCCCAATGGCCCAGGCAAGGTTGACCGCTGTGGGCCGTGCCGCGCCCAGCACGCGGCCCGCGATACCGTTGGCAATCAAGAACATCTGGGCCGTGCCGCGCTCGATGTGAGCCTGCAAGGCAAGCGCGTAGGCTGCGGCGATGCCTATCGCAGGTGCGCCGCGCACCACCATGTCGCGGATCGCCAGCGCAACTTCGTCGGGCTTTTGGTAGCGGTGATAGACAATCTCGCCTGGCAAGAGCCGCTGGTCGAGCATCACGACCTGCGCGGTTTCTGGGTCGTACTCGACCGCAAAATAGTCCGCGCCTGAAAGTGGATCCCGCGAAAGTGCTGCGCTCATTCGGCGAGCAGCTTCTTCAAGACATCGTTGACGAGCGCAGGGTTTGCCGAGCCCTTGGTGGCCTTCATGATCTGACCCACGAAGAAGCCGAGCAGCTTGTCGTTGCCGGCTTTGAACTGGGCAACTTGCTTTTCGTTCTTCGCCATGACCTCGCGCACGGAAGCCTCGATGGCTCCCACGTCGGAGACTTGCACAAGACCACGCTCTTTGACGATGATCTCGGGATCCTGCTTGGTTTCCCGCATGATCTCGAACACGTCCTTCGCCATCTTGCCGCTGATGTCGCCCTTATGGACAAGCGCGCACAGGCTGCCGATTTGCGCAGCAGTCGCCGGGAAGCTCGCGTGCAGGCCCTCCGTGTCGATGTGTCCGAGCGCTTCTGCCTGAATGAAGTTGGCTACGCGTTTGGCCGCTGCTTGCTTGGCTTCGGCGCCCTTGTCCGCGCACACGCCGGCAGCGTGCTCGAAATAGCGCGCGAGCTCTGGGTGCGCCGTGAGCACCGTGGCATCGTAGGCCGTTAGCCCCAAATCTGCCTGAAAACGCGCGCGAACCTGCTTGGGCAGTTCGGGGACGCTGTCCTTGGCTGCCGCAAACATGGCCTCGCTTATCACGATGGGCGGCAGATCCGGATCCGGGAAGTAGCGGTAGTCGTGCGCCTCTTCCTTGCTGCGCATGCTCAGGGTTTTGCCCTGCGCCTCGTTCCAAGTGCGCGTCTCCTGCACGATGCGGCCGCCGCTCGACACCACAGCCTCTTGGCGCGCAATCTCGTAGTCGATGGCTTTGCGCACAAAACGGAACGAGTTGATGTTCTTGATCTCGGTGCGCGTTCCGAGCGTGGTCGAGCCCTTCGGCTTGATAGACACGTTTGCATCGCAGCGAAAGGAACCTTCCTCGAGGTTGCCGTCGTTCACGCCGGCAAACAGTAGAATCTCGCGCAAGCGCCGCAAGTAGGACTCGGCTTCCGCAGAGCTGGTCAAGTCGGGGCCGCCCACGATTTCAATCAACGCCACACCTGCTCGGTTGAAGTCCACCAGCGTCTCTCCCGAGCCGCCCGCGCCGTGGATGTTCTTGGCAGCGTCTTCTTCTACGTGAATGCGCGTGATCTCGACCTCGCGCTCGGTTCCGTCGCTGTCGATGATGAGCTTGCCGTGGCCGTTGAGCGGCAGCTCGAATTGCGAGATCTGGTAGCCCTTGGCCAGGTCGGGGTAGAAGTAGTTTTTGCGGGCAAAACGACTATTGCGCTCGATGCTGCACTCGAGAGCAAGGCCTGCGCGCATGGCCAAGTGGATGGCCTGGGCGTTGGGAACCGGCAGCGCGCCTGGTAGCCCCAGACACACAGGACACACCTGCGTGTTGGGGGCCGCACCAAACGACGTGTCGCAGCCACAGAACAACTTGGATTTGGTGAGGAGCTGCGCGTGAACCTCAAGCCCTATCACTGCTTCGAACATGCCGGCCATAGGGTGCTTATAGCGCTGCTTTCCGTAGGCCGCAGGTGCTTGTGGCAGGCTTACGGAAAGCAATCGGCAGGCTCAAGCTCAGGCGAAACCCCGCGGCAGTGTCTTGAAGGGCTCGATAGCCTGCTCGAGGGCGTGGGCGACAGAGATCATGCGCCCCTCTTCGAAGACAGGAGCCGCAAGCTGCAGTCCCACGGGCAGCCCTTCGTGCGTAAAGCCAGCGGGCGTGCTGAGAGCCGGGATGCCGGCAAGGCTCGGCGGCAGCGTGTAGATGTCCGCCAAATACATGGCCAGTGGGTCGTTCACCTTCTCCCCAAGCTTGAACGCAGCGGTGGGCGCCGTGGGCGTGGCGATCACATCGCAGCGCTCGAAAGCACGGTTGTAGTCCTGGCTTATCAGCGTGCGCACCTTCTGGGCCTTGAGATAGAAGGCTTCGTAGTAACCGGCCGACAGAGCATAGGTGCCGAGCATGATGCGACGCTTCACCTCTTTGCCAAAGCCCGCGGTGCGCGTGGCGCCGTAGGTCGCCGTCAGGTCTTTACCGTCGACGCGTAGGCCATAACGCATGCCGTCGAAGCGAGCCAAGTTCGATGAAGCCTCTGCGGTGGCCACGAGGTAGTACGTGGCGACTGCATGCTCCAAGTTCGGCAGCTCCACTTCGACAATCTCGGCGCCCCGTGCACGCAACGCCGCAATCGACGCTTCGAAAGCCGCCGTCACACCGGCTTCGTTGCCCTTCTCAGCCAGGCCGCGCAGTACCCCTACCCTGAGTCCTTTGATATCCTGCCCGCAGAAGCGCTCGTAGTCCTCGGCCGGCTTGGCAACGCAGGTCGCATCGCGACCGTCCGGACCGGCGAGCACCGAAAGCAGCCTGGCCGAATCGCGAACATCGCGCGTGATGGGCCCGACTTGATCGAGCGACGAAGCAAAGGCCACCAGGCCGTAACGTGAGATGCGCCCGTACGTGGGCTTGATGGCGGTTACACCACAAAAAGCAGCGGGCTGACGCACCGATCCGCCTGTGTCGCTACCGAGCGTAAGCGGCGCAAAACGCGCGGCACAAGCCGCGGCGCTGCCACCCGACGAGCCCCCAGGCGCACGCGCAATGTCCCACGGATTCTTGACGGGCCCATAGGCGGAGTTTTCGTTGGACGACCCCATGGCAAACTCGTCCATGTTGGCCTTGCCGATGATCACTGCATCTTCGGCCAGCAGCCGCTCGACCACGTGGGCATCGTACGGCGGCACGTAGCCTTCGAGAATCTTCGAGGCGCACGTGTTGGGCATGCCCTTCACGCAGAGGTTGTCTTTGACCACCACCGGCACGCCCGCGAGCAAGCCGAGTTTCTCGCCTGCTTTGCGCTTGGCATCCACCTGCGCTGCGCGCTCGATAGCTTGTTCGCGCGCCACGTACAGCAAGGCGTTGAGCTCTGGATTGTGCCGCTCGATGCGCTCGAGAAAGCCCTGGGTCGCTTCGGTCGCGGAGAGGTCGCCCGCGCGAACCTTGTCGGCGAGTTCGACTGCACTGAGATGAATCACGTCTCGACCTCCAGAACCTTCGGCACGGAAAAACCACCCTCGGAAGATCGCGGCGCTTGGCTCAGCGCAAGCTCCCGCTCGAGGCTTGGCTTCACGACATCTTCCCGCAGCACCGCGGCTGTAGTGACAGCGTGCGCCGTCGGCTTGACCTGGCTGGTGTCCACGTCGCTTAACTTTGCGACATGATTCAGGATGGCTCCCAGGTCATGGCATAGGGTTTCGGCCTCCTCGGGGCTCGGCGAAAGCCGAGCGAGGCGGGCCACGCGATAAACCTCGTCCAAAGTGATCTTAGGCACGGACATGTGCGCGTCCTTGTAGCAGACTGACACCCTCGCTCACACGCAGGGTTTGACGGGAAAAACCCGGTACGATAGCGTTGTAATTCTGTGGCGCCATGAAACACAATCCCAGCATGGAACGGTCAACGTGCCAGAGTGGCGGACTTTCGGACTCGCAAGCGCGCGAACCCGAGCCCACTGCAATTGCGGACGTGGCGGGCGCCGTGGCCCACGAAGTCGCCAATGCCGTGTCGGCTATCGCAGGCTGGGCCGAACTGGGCCTTGAAGGCGCGACCGATCCGCGTGAGGCGCTCGCTCTGATTGCGCGCTGTGCCCGCACCGCAGAGCATGCCGCACGCCGCATGCTGCGCGTTTCTCGGGGCGACACCAGCGACGAACCGTTGGTTCTGCTCGACGTCAGCGAGCTGTCACGGGAGCTGATTCAGCTTCTGTCCATCACCGCACGCCAGGCGCGCGTCCAGCTCAAGCCTTCCATTGAGCCTTCCCTGGGGCTTCGCGCCACCCAAGGCCACTGGTTCACGTTGCTGTGGAACTTGGTGAAAAACGCGATCGAGGCGAGTCCCGAAGGTGCGTCGGTTCACATCACGCTGTGCGGAGACGAAGTTGGGGTCGACCTGTCGGTGCGCGATGAAGGACCGGGGCTCGACGAAGCGGCGCAGGTGCGCATTTTCTCACCTTTTGTCACGACCAAGAGCACTGGAACGGGGCTCGGCCTGCACCTCGTGCAGGAAGCTGTCGAGGGCTTGGGCGGGCACATCATTCTGCGGTCGGCACCGGGTCGAGGCGCCACGTTCCGTGTGCACTTGCCCCGCGGCAATCGGCTCAGCGAGATCTTGGCGGTCCCGCCAATCGATGCGCCCGTCGTCACGGAATCGGAAAAAGCCCCACGTCGAGGCACCGCGATCGACGCCCATTTGTTGGTGGTCGACGATGACGACGCCCTGCGCGAAATGTTAGCCACAGCACTCAGTCTGCGCGGTGCCCGCATCACGACCGCACGTTCGGCGGAAGAAGCCTACACGCGCGTCGGTCCCTTTGACGCTGCGCTCATCGACATGACCCTCGGGGATATCCGGGGCGATGAGCTACTCGCCCAGCTGCGAAAACGCGGCACCGTAAGCGCCGCTATGCTGGTCACCGGAAGTGCGCACACACCGCGCCTCGTGCCCGGCGGTGAGCCAGACGACTGGTTCCGCAAGCCCTTCGAGGTTTCGGAGCTGGTCGAACGGGTCCAGCGCATCTTAGATCGCCACCAGATGCTCAAGAGCGCAGTGGCCGCGGTCGGTCGCTGACTTCTCTGCTGCGACTTCGGCATATCGCGAGCGACAAGCCGTACTGCAGGCGTGGCAAGGGCGTTGTTCTGCGGTAATCTCCGGCGCATCTTGGTAACTCGAGTTAGGCCATGAGCACGACGACCCGCGGACGTACCACGACGTCCGTCGAAGGGATTCCCAGCTTCGATGCCGTCTCGGACCCCACGGCCGGACTGGCGTTGGTCTACTCGCGTCTCCACATGCACCTGCCGTCGGCCGTGCCCTTTGCCGTGCCCACGGTCAGCCTCGGCCGCGAGTCCGACAACACGCTCTCCATCCCAGAGGCGGCGGTCTCCCGTTACCACGCGCGCTTCGAGCGTAGGGCCTGCGGGCGCGTGTGGGTCGTCGACAACCAATCGACCAACGGCACATTCGTCAACGGGCGCCGCGTAAAAGAACATCCGCTCGCCATGCACGACATCGTGCGTATCGGCGACACGCTACTGCGCTTCGTAGAGCACGGCATCTACGGCTTTGGTGCCTATCGCCTCGATGGCTCGGTGGTGCAGCAAGCAAGGCCGTTCTCGCACGCCATAGAGCAGCCGCTGCTCATCGGTGGCTACCAGATCGACGCCATCATCGACCGCATCGCCAAGGTAGCGCAGTCGAACATTGCAGTGGTCGTGCATGGCGAGAGCGGAACGGGCAAGGAGCTCGTCGCGCGCGAGATTCACCGTCTCAGCGGGCGCAAAGGACCCTTCCAGGCCATCAACTGCGCAGCGCTGCCGGCAAACCTCATCGAGAGCGAGCTGTTTGGTTACCGCCGCGGGGCTTTCAGTGGCGCCACAACCGACAAACCCGGCCTCGTGCGCGCAGCCCATGGCGGAACCCTTTTTCTCGACGAGATAGGCGACATGCCGCTCGAAGCGCAGTCCAAACTGCTGCGCGTACTGCAAGAAAAAGAGGTGCTTCCCCTCGGCGCGACGTCTGCGGAGCGTGTAGACGTGCGCGTGGTGTGCGCGACCCATCGTGATCTCGAAGCGTGCGTGGCCCAAGGAGGATTCCGCGGGGATTTACTGGCGCGCTTGCGAGAACTTTCGGTCTCGCTGCCGCCGCTGCGCAATAGGCGCGAAGACCTGTACCTGCTCGTGCTGCATTTTCTTTCACGGCTCGACCGCTCAAGCGCCGACCTCTCCTTCCCCTTCATGCTCGCCCTCGCCCACTACGACTGGCCGTACAACGTGCGTGAGCTCGAGAGCGCCGTGCGCGTGGCAGTGACATTGAGTGGCGGTGCGCCCCTCGACCTCATCCACCTGCCAGAAACGGTACGCCGAGCCCTAGACGGCCATGGCTTGCCCGCAGAAGCCGCGCCTGAGGCCCGCGTGTTGCCGGCGACCGCTCAGACTCTGAGAGAGCCCGCAGCCGGCGTAAGCGCGCGGAGCAGCCAGCAACGGGGCCGGGGCGATACGCCGAGCGAAGAGGACCTGCGCTCACTGCTGGTTCGTCACAACGGCAATATCGCGGCCGTGGGGCGCGAGATGGGCAAAGAGCGCATGCAGGTGCATCGCTGGCTTCGGCGCTACAACCTCGACATCGAAGACTTCCGCCGCTGACACGCCTCGACGCGCAAGGGCTGAGCTAGGGGAACCCTATGGAACTTCGCGTTCAGACCTCGCTACTCGCCGGACTCATCGCCATCGCCATCGGTGTGACGGTGCTTCTGCGACCGCGCGCCAATCGATTGCAGCGAGGGTTTGGTGGTTTCTGCTTTTCGGTGGCCGCGTGGTACCTCAGCACGTTTCTCGCGGTGATCCTCGGCAATGCGCCGATGTTTCATCGCGTGAACCTTGCGTGCGCCATCTTGCTGCCGATAAGCGCGGCGGGCTTTTTACGCATGTTCGTCGATCGCAAAGAGCGCACGGTTTCACGCCTTTGGCACTGCGTCGTCGTGCTCGGGGTGGTGTTGGTCGTCTTGGTGTTCGCGACCGAGCAACCCGACAAAGTCGTAGCGGCTCTCATTTTTGCGTACCTGTTCACCGTCTTAGGTGCTTCGCTGCTCTTGCTTTGGCTGCACGCCAACGGGGCGGCGTCGCGTTTCGAGCGGGCACGTCTACGCTTCTTGGTCGTGATGGGCGCGCTTGCAGCTACCTTTACCGCGGCCGACTACCTGCCTCTCGTAGGTCTCGACATCCCGCCCGTGGGCACCGTGCTCACGCTGATATTCTTGTACATCCTCTCGCAATCCATCCTGCGTTTTCGCCTGCTCGACTTGTACGAGCTCGCAGGTCGGCTGAGCGTTCTGACCGCTCTCTCCTTCACGCTGGCAGCCGCATTTTGGTTGCTGCGCTCGTTCTCGGGCGGCGAGTTCTTCTTGCATGCCGTGGGTGCCGCCCTGGTTGTGCTGTTGGTGTACGACCCGATTCGCCTGAAGGTCGAGGAGAAGATTTCCCAGCTGTTTTTCCGCGAACGTTTCGACCTCGAACAGGAAATCCACGTACTTCGGCGCAGGCTCGCGCACGTACTCGAGATAGAGCATCTGCCTGGACTTGTACTCGATGAGCTCGAGCGCTCACGCAGGGTCACGCACGCCGCGCTCTACCTCGTCGACGCGGACATGCGGGGCTATCGCCTTGCCGGACACGTGGGCCCAAGTCCGGTTCTGCGACTTGAGAGCGCCGCGGCACGCCCGCTACTCGATGCGCTACGTGAGCAGCCTGCGCTGATCATCGAGACACTCGAGCGTGAGGTTCAAGAACAACGTTCCCACGGCAATGCCCGCGAAGCGGAGACGCTGTTTGAAGTCGCGCAAACGCTCGAAGCGATGCACGCATCGGTCTGTCTGGCCATCGCCGGGGAGCGAGGGATTTACGGTTTTCTGTGCGTTCGCGACGAGCGCTTGCGGGACGCTTTTGCCCCCGAAGAAGTGCAGCTGCTCTTGGGGCTCGCTGGCCAGGTGGTCACTGCCATCGAGAATTCGCGTCTCTACGAGCGCATGAAAGAGCGTGACCGCTTGGCCGCGATGGGCGAGATGGCGGCCGGCTTGGCGCACGAGATTCGCAACCCTCTCGGGGCCATCAAGGCCAGTGCGCAGTACCTCACGGATGCACCCGAAAGCGACGACGGAAACAATGAATTCCTCGACATCATCGTGGAGGAAGCCGACCGACTGAACCGTGTCGTCACGTCGTTCCTAGACTACGCAAACCCGGAGCACGACGAGCTTGCTTCGCTGTGCCAGGTCAACGAAGTCGTCCAACGCACGGCGCAGGTGCTCGCCTCGGACGTCGAAGAAATCGATCTGATGCGCTGTTTGCTCCTGGCCCAGGAACTGCCGCTTGTGCGCATCGATGCAGAGCGCTTGCGGCAGGTGCTCATCAACCTGATCCAAAACGCACTGCAAGCCATCGAACTTGGCGGCACCCTCAAGGTGGAAACCAAGCTACGAGACAACCTCGATATCGAGGGAAAACTGCGGTCGTGGGTGGAGATCGGCGTCTCGGACACCGGACCCGGCGTTCCGCAGCAAGTGCTAGCCAATCTGTTTCGCCCCTTCGTGACCACGCGCCAGAAAGGCACGGGACTCGGGCTCGCGATATCGCAGCGCATCGTGCGCGCAGCGGGTGGAGAGATCGTGGTGCGCACCGTAGAAAGTCAGGGCAGCACATTTACCGTGCGCCTTCCCGCATCGGCCGCCAATGTGCAAGACGCGGGCGAAACGAGGACTGGCTTTCAATCGATAGATGTAGAGCTGCCAAGCGGCGCTTTGGAAACGCCCAATGCCACGGGAACGAAGCGGTAAACTCGCAGATTGGGGTCCTTGAGCACGCTCTGTGTGAGCCCCTGATCTTCCAAGAGCGCCATCAAGGCGGAAAAAGCGCTGCCCTTGCCGCGCGCGAGCACGTCGGCCGGCGACAAATAGTGCCAGCCGCTGCGGTAGTCGAAGCCGATGCCGTGCTGCTCGGTGATGGCTTGATTGACGAACCCCTGCTGCAGACTCGCGAGCGTCCCGTCTTCCACCAGTAGGCCAACTTCCACGTCGAGCGAAAGCAGACGCTTTTCGAGCGGTCCGCCCATGGCCTGTTCACGCTCGTGCCACCGGTCGCGTGCGACGCGCGTCGCCGTCAGCAGGGTTCGAGCAATCGAAGTGCCGCGTGCAGAGCGCCAAAGTAGCGGGCGCCCCCGCTCGCTCAACGTGACTATCACCTCGACGCTGTCGACCTTGCGCAGACTGGCCGGAAAAGACGAAAGGCTCGGCTCACGGGTGCCTCGAAAAAGCGCACGTGCAACGTAGGCCACAGCATCGGCTTCCTTGGCGCTCAGCTTGGTCTCGCGTGTCGGCACGGACACGGCAAGCTCCGGTGCCAGGGTCACTCCACGAAAGCCCGAGACATGCTGCAAAGCCGCGAGTTGCCCGAGGACTCCCGTAGCCTCGTGCCCAGCGACTAGCCCCACCGCGACGCCTTTTTCGCGCAGCCAAGCGCTGGCCGCCGCCTCCGCATGGGGCGCGGCGATCGAAGCTCGCAGCGGAGAATCCGCCAAATCATGGTCGGAGATGCCCTCACATCGCACCTGCGCTGTCCCCGCTAACAGCACCGACGACACACGCGCCCGCCGCAACGATGCACAAACCTCAGGGGGCGTCTCGCCCGTGTGCCAGAAGAAGGCCAACGCACATACGGCCCCCCCCAGCAGCAAGCTGACCGCCACTTTGAGCAGAAGTTGGGACGCACGGGTCTTCACGGCGCGCGGTGTAGCACAGCACTCGCCAGCCATGCTCAAGGCGCGCCATCGAGCCGCCGAGTGGCCCTGACGGGCATGACAGTTATCGGATTCGCTTGGCTTCGCGCTAGCGGCAGCGGGATACGCCGTGAGAGACTGGGACAGGAGGCACAACATGATCGTCGGGATCCCTACCGAGATCAAAACCCGCGAGTATCGCGTAGGCATCAACCCAGGCGGCGTGCAGGCGCTCGTTCGCGCGGGGCATTCAGTACGCGTGCAGCGTGGGGCAGGACTCGGCTCGGGCCTTTCCGATGCCGAATTCGAGCGTGCAGGAGCAACGCTCGTGAGCACGGCCGAAGACGCCTGGGCCGCGCAGATGGTGATGAAGGTCAAAGAGCCGCTGCCCTCGGAGTATCGCCATTTCCGCAAGGGGCTCATCCTGTTCACCTATTTGCATCTCGCTGCCGAGCCTGACCTCACGCGCGCCTTGATGGCCGCGTCCGTGCGCGCGATAGCCTACGAGACCATCCAGCGGCCCGATGGCAGCCTGCCCTTGTTGCGCCCGATGAGCGAAGTCGCAGGACGCATGGCAGTCCAAGTGGGCGCCACCTACCTGGAGCGGGAACGCGGTGGTAAGGGCATTTTGCTGGGCGGAGTGCCTGGAACGCGACGCGGGCACGTAGTGATTTTGGGCGGCGGCGTAGTCGGGACCCACGCTGCACGCATCGCCATCGGCATGGGCGCGCAGGTGACCGTGGTGGATGTGAATCACGAACGCATGGCCTATCTGGAAGACGTATTCGGGGCAGCCATCGAGACGCTGTACTCGAATCCGCGCAATATCGAGCAAGCGATTGCGCAAGCGGACTTGATAATCGGAGCGGTGCTGGTGCCCGGCGCCAAGGCGCCCACCCTCGTCCACGCGGGGCTGCTTTCTCAGATAGAAGACGGCTCAGTCATCGTGGATGTGGCGGTAGATCAGGGCGGATGTATCGAAACCTGCCGTCCCACAGATCACGACCATCCCACCTACGTGGTAGACGGAGTCGTGCACTACTGCGTACCCAACATGCCGGGTGCTGTGCCGTACACGAGTACGCTGGCGCTCACCAATGTCACAGGACGCGTGGCGGAGCTCCTCTGCAACGTAGGCGTCGAAGAACTGCTGCGTACCCATGCTGCCATCGCACGCGGTGCAAACGTCTGGGACGGGCACTGCACGTACGCGGAGGTCGCGCACGCCGCTAACGTGCCGTACACCTCGATTGAGTCGCTGCTCGCGAGCTAAACCTCCCTCGCAGCGACGGCCCCCAAATACCCTAGAAAGTCAGTCCCGGCGCGAGGTTCACGGTCCACTGACGAGGCGTGTTGCGTCCGGCAGATTTGTCTGCGCTGTCGGGAGCCAACAGGTCGAACATGAACTCCCCGGCCAGAGAGAACAGCTTGTAGCGCATCGCGAGTCCTACAAAGGCGCGGTAGCGCTTGAGCGTGAGATCCTTGAACGGACGGTCATGGCCGACATCGTCGGCGGACGCGCCCAAGCCCTGAGCGTTACACACCGGGTCCCCACCGGCCGCGCAGTTTCGCGCATCGATGTTGGGCGTGAGGTCGACCAAATCGCTGGTGGCAAACGAGAGCACCATGCCTCCGCCCAGGTAGGGGGAGAGCGTCATAGCTTTGCCCACTACGAGGTTCTTCGAGGCGATAACATCGACGGCCATGGCTGTCAGCGTATAGGGAGCCTGCCCGATGGTGGTGTTGACCGCGGCGCGCACCGCAATGTCGGGAATCGCCCAGCGACGCATGCCCTCAATCAAGGCGATCTTCAGATCGAATCCAACCAACCAAAGGCTCGTGTTGTAAAGGCGTCCAACGGTCGCACCCAACGTGAAGCCGAACGGAAGCCCCTTGGAGAAGTGGAGCCGGTTCGAGGTTAAGGCAGGATTGACGTTGTCGTTGCGACCATCGCAAGTGTCGAAGGCGTTGGGCCCACTGCCCTGGCTTCCGCGCTCCCAATAGCTCGCACGATTGTTGATCTTGGTGACGTTGGTTTCGAGGGACACGTCGAAGCCCGCGGGCCCGCCCGTCGTGACGGGAGCGAGGATGGCGGGTGCGACGGCGGGCGTGAGCTG
>CAZEWA010000077.1:0-4357 GCA_964515685.1 uncultured Polyangiales bacterium
GCAAAGCACGGGCCAGCGCGCAGGCTTGAGATAAAACCCGAAGTGCACAAGTGCACACGCTGTTCGCGACGATCGGTGCGAGAGCAATGCCGACACGGAAGCCGCGTAGGCCCTCCCGTTGCCTGTCGGGCTCGGCGGCGCATCGGCGGAGCTACAAAGCCGGACCCACCTCGAACACGAAGGGATACTCCTTCACGATCACGGTGCCGCCGCCATCGGGCCTGGGAAACTTCGCATCGCGCATGACGCCGACCACACACTCGCCGATCGCTCGACTAAAGGGGTGCTTCTGGGCCTTGACCACCGATACATTCCCTTGTGGTTCGATGATGAACGTTACCGACAAACGGCCGCTCTGATTCGGGTCGTGGTGGCTCACGAACATAGAATTTGCGCCCGAGTGCAAGTCCCAGGTCATTCTGCCCGTATCGCATTTCGCGCGGATGTCCACTATCCGTGGCACCCCGCAGGAGGGAGTAAGATCTCGGTTTTTCTTTCGCGAGACGCGCGGCGGTGAAGAGGTCTTCGTCTGCACGCTCGCCGATGATGCTGGCGTGGTCGTACCGGCGTGGATGTTTGATCGCACGATCTGCTCGACCATGGCGCTGGACACGCGTCGAGCCTCGCTGATCGCACTACGTGATGTCCGGCGCATGTTGGATGGGATCCAAGCACCTACGTCGACAGCATCTTAGGTCCGCCAAGATGTCCTCGGGCGCGCGGTGCTCCACTTCGTCATGCACGACCTGCAGTGCTACCGCTACCGGCAAATCAGGCGCCTCCACCTCGCTTGCAGGAATGGCGAGTAGGCGCGAACGCAACGTCGACAGCTCTGTATTGGACATAAGAAATCTCCCGGTCAGTACAACATGTGAGTTGCTGGACTAGGAGACTCTGGGTGTGGACACAAGAGCTGATTCGGGGTGAATCGCGAAGTTCATGCTCCGAGTGATCCTAAGCCGTTCCAGTCCAGGGACGTCTCACAGTCCCCAAGCTCACCTCAGTGCGGCTGCTGCTCGCAGCACAACCTGTTCAATCTGTTTCGGCGGTTTTTTCAACGGCGCGATCGCCGGTTCTTGTCGATTACGCCGACGATGATGAGGCCAAACGCCAGCAAGCGAAGCAGGAATACCTCGTGCTCCGTTTCGCGAACTGAGGGCACGAGCGCTAGCGCGAGCCAGTTGAGCGCTAGCAGCCAGAAAGAAATCGCCAAAGAAATGAAGAATCGGTCGCGGCTTGCGTGCCAGAATCGCAAAAAGAAGAGGCCTGCAACCCAGGCAGACATTGTGAGGGCACCCAACAGGACAAGATTTAGCGTGTTCGTCGTCATCGCGATTCCCAGATCAGGCCCACCAAAAGACCCGTCATGGCCAACAGCGCGACCCCGCTGCGCAATACACTGAGATCCACGAGTTCCGAAACGACCACCAGGTCCACGAAGACGAATGCATTGTTGAGTGTCAGTCCGAGGAAGCACACGCTGCCCCACAAAAGCAGGCGTGCGCGGTCCTGACGATAGCCGCGAAACAGTAGAAACGCGCAGCCTGCGCAGGTCGCCGTGCACAAGAGGTAGATGAGCTCAGCCATCCTTGCCCTTCTTTCCCCCCAAGATGAAGGCGTCGGCGAACAGTCTCATTGCCGCAGCACGCACCCGCTCCACAGCGTGAAAGTTCATCACGCTCATGACGCCGCTCCGATTCGATTCGTACGCCAGCGCCAGTGCGTCCGCCGCGCTCGCAAGCTGTGGGCTCCCTGGATCATAGGCAAAAGATGCCTGCTGCCCTTCCCCTAGAATGCGGAGCAGGCCATGCTGGCTCAAATGATCCAGCGTTTCCGCAACCACATGGCTGGGCAAACTCAGAGACCGTGCAACGGCTCCCGGTGTCCACCGCTGTTCCTTGTGGCTGAACACCAACATCAAGACTTTCAGATGTTCGTGGGACGTAACCGTATCCCTCAGAAGTGCTTGTGCTTCCGGGGGGATGGTCGCCCTATCCATGGGACCTTGTGACGCCGAACGTCATTGAATTGCTCTAGCACGCTATAATTGAGGCTCCAACCACTCCTACGCTAACGGCGTAGCGATGGTGCAAGCGTTCGATCCTGTGCTCTCATGGCTGCACCTCGACCGGGAAGCAAGCTCGACGTTCCCACGGCTACTTCAGCGGAACACGCCATCGCTGGCAGAATGCATGCGCAGCATCTTCGGTCCTCAGCGAACCATCACGCACGCAGGTGTTCGCTCTCACAGGACAGACGCGGAGCAACCTAAGCCGCTTGTTGCGTTTCGTGAACATCGCGTTCACCAGCTGCAACACGCGCGCTCGAGTTCAGTCGGGAATCTGCGTTCATTGCCGCATTTCTGAGGCTGGCATGGAGTTTCCATAGCGCTGCGAGTTCGACCCATGCGCATTTCCGTTCTGCTAGCGTTCGCGTTTTTGATGGCCCCAGTGGCCGGCCTGCTTGGCGTTCGCGCGTCTCGCTGGGTCACCGCTATTCCCGCACTCGCGTTTGTGGCCTTGCTCTCGCTGTACAGCGAGCTTGAGGTCGCGCCTATCGAGGAGTCGAATGCCTGGGTGCCTAGCCTGGGCATCGACACGGCCTTTCGGCTCGATGGTCTATCGCTGCTCTTCGCGCTGCTCATCACGGGCATCGGTAGCGCCATCTTTCTGTATGCGGCAGCCTATCTGCGCGGCGAGTCGAGGCTTGGGCGCTTCTTTGTCACGCTCACGCTGTTCATGGCCTCGATGCTCGGCGCTGTGTTGGCAGACAACCTTCTCTTGTTGGTGGTGTTCTGGGAGCTGACAAGTCTTACGTCATTTCTCCTGATCGGGTTTTACCCTCAGCGCGAAGACGCGCGCCTCGCTGCGCGCCAAGGACTCTTGGTGACGGTCTCTGGCGGCCTTTGTTTGCTGGCCGGTGCGATTCTGCTCGGTGCCATCTACGACTCGTTTTCGATGTCTTCTTGGCTGTCTGCGCCAGCGAATCATTTGGAAGACTCCAGAATGCCTTGGGCGCTCGGTCTTATGGCGCTTGGCGCGTTCACCAAGTCAGCGCAGTTCCCCTTTCATTTTTGGCTGCCCAACGCCATGGTCGCGCCTACGCCGGTCTCGGCCTACTTGCACTCCGCTACCATGGTGAAGCTGGGTGTGTATCTACTTGCGCGTATGAGGCCTGTACTTGGGGCCCATCCTTACTGGGAGCCGTGTCTTACGTTTGTGGGGACTGTGACCATGCTGGTGGGCGCCGTTTTCGTGCTGCGTCAGACGGATCTCAAGCGCGTACTCGCTTACTCGACGATAGCGTCTCTCGGAACGCTCGTTGCGCTTTTGGGCATGCCCGGCTCCTTGGCGGCGACGGCCATGGTGACGTTCCTGCTCGTACACGCACTCTACAAAGCCTGTCTGTTCATGGTCGTGGGCATCCTCGATCATGAGACGGGCACAAGAGATCTGACGGCGCTTGGGGGACTTCGAAGTGCGATGCCGCGCACGGCTGGGCTCGCGCTGCTCGGTGGGCTCTCCATGGCGGGGTTGCCTCCGCTCTTGGGCTTCATGGGCAAGGAGTTGATGTACGAGGCAGGGCTGAGCGATGCAGGCGGTCTCTTCACGCTAGCGCCCATGATCGTCACCAACGCGGTGATGGTCGTCGTTGCGGGGCTCATCGGGGTGCGCTGCTTTTGGGGGGCGGAAAAGGTTGTGGGTAAGACACCCCACGATCCCGAGGCGGCCATGCTCATCGCTGCCTTGGCGCTTGGTTTGGGCGGGCTCGCCTTGGGTCTAGGATTACCTTGGCTCGGACAGGGGCCTTTGTCACTGGCGGCACATGCAGTGGAAGGTGCGCCGTTTGCTTACGAATACGCGCTGTTTCACGGCCCTACGCCGATGCTCGGCCTGAGTGTTCTCACGTTGATTGTGGGAACCCTCGTATTTGCAGTCTTTACACGCGCCTTCTCGCTTGCCAATGCACTCCAGGGGCTCGATCGTTTCGGCCCTGAGCGTCTCTACGAAGCGTCTCTCAAGGCGTTGGAGTGGATCGCACAGCGCATCACATCCTTTCTGCAAATGGGCTCATTGCGTGTCTACTTGGGCCGGACGCTCGCCATCGTTTCGGCCTCGACGGCCTGCGCCATGTGGGCCTATGGCGCGCTCTCCTTTCCGGAGACAGGTGCACCCGTGACCTGGATCTCCATGGCGTGCGCTGTACTAACGGCGAGCGCTGCGCTGTCAGTGCTGCTGTTTTCTTCGTGGATGGGCGGCATCGTGGCGGTGGGCCTGGTGGGCTTTTCGGTTGCGCTGATCTTTCTTTTTCACGGCGCACCAGACCTCGCGTTTACCCAGTTCTCGGTAGAGACCCT
>CAZEWA010000077.1:4457-7110 GCA_964515685.1 uncultured Polyangiales bacterium
CTCGCGGCGGCTTTCCTGTTCTCGCTGCATGTGTATTGGCGTGGCCACAATGAGCCTGGAGGTGGCTTTGTCGGCGGTCTTATCGCGGCCGCTGGACTCATCGTTTATGGATTCCCGCGCGGCGTAGATCCGGTGCGCAGGCTGTTGCGCATCTCTCCTGTCTCGCTCTTGGGCATAGGGCTGCTCTTCGCCATCCTCTCCGGCATCCCGTCGCTGCTGCAACAGAGGCCGTTTTTGACGCACCTGTGGATCAACCCGCTGGGCTTTCCGCTGGGCACCCCCATGCTGTTCGACCTCGGCGTGTACTGCGTGGTCGTGGGGGCGGTCACGTCGCTTTTCTCATTCTATTTGGAGCGCTGACGTGGAAGCCGTCTTTTCACTCGTGGTCTTTGTAGTGATGTCCGTAGCGGTCTACTTGATTTTGTCGCGCAACATCCTGCGCGTGATCGTCGGACTGCTCGTATTTAGCAACGGCGTCAACTTGGTGATCTTCGTTTCAGGCAGAATCTCCTCGACCGTGGCCCCGGTCGTGCCCGAGGGAGAAACGCTTTTGTCGGTGAGTGCGAACCCACTGCCCCAAGCGCTATTGCTGACCGCGATTGTGATCTCGTTCGCGCTCGCCGCCTTCGCGACCGTTTTGTTCGATGCGGCGCACAAGAAACTCGGCACGCTCGACACCGACGCGATGCGTGAAGCGGAGCAAGAAACGCGTGGGCTTGAAGAGGACGCTGTGGAGAGCGGACGTGGGATGTGTCCATGAGAGTAAACCTTTTACTCCTGTTACCTGTCCTGTGTCCGCTCGTGGCCATCGCGCTCACGGTGCTGTTCGCGGGCAAGCTGTGGATGCAGCGGGCCGTCAGCGTGGCTGCCAGCGCGGCCCTGCTCGTGGTTTCGCTGCGCATTCTCGCGGAGGCGTCCTCCGGTTACATCTTGGTGTCACAACTCGGTGGCTGGGGAGCCCCGTTCGGCATCTCGTTCGTCGCGGACATGCTGTCGGCTGCAATGGTGGTGATCACCGCCATCATGGCTGTGACGATAAGTCTCTACGCCTTGGCGTGGGATCCTGCGCATCGAGAAAAGGCGCTGTTCCATCCGCTCTTTCAGGGACTTATCCTGGGTGTGGTTGGCGCGTTTCTCACCGGAGATATCTTCAATTTGTACATTTGGTTCGAGGTGATGCTGATCTCCTCGTTCGGCTTGCTCGTAATCGATGGCACGAAGGCTCAGTACGACGCGGGCGTCAAGTACGTCGTGCTGAACCTCGTGGCGACGACCTTGTTCTTGCTCGCGGTCGCCTTCCTGTATGGGGCGACGGGTCGCCTCAACTTTGCGGACCTCGCAACGGCGATCCCGCAGCTCGAAAACCAGGGCCTGGTCTCGAGCCTGTCGGTACTCTTTTTTTTGGCGTTCGGTTGCAAAGCCGCGATCTTTCCCTTGTTTTTCTGGCTCCCTGCCGCCTACCACACGGCTGCTGCGCCGGTGGTCGCCATCTTTGCGGCGCTCTTGACCAAGGTGGGCGTCTACGCCCTGGTGCGCACGTTCAGTCTGCTGTTCGACGGCCATCCAGCGCTGACGACTTCCATGTTCGGCGTCGCCGCCGGCACCACCATGTTGATAGGTGTGCTCGGGGCCGCGGCGCACTACGAGATCAAGCGCATTCTCTCGTTTCACATCATCAGCCAGATTGGCTACATGCTGATGGGCTTTGCCATCGGGACACCGCTCGCCATTGCGGGGACGGTCCTATATGTGATTCACCACATTCTCGTCAAAGCCAACCTGTTCCTGCTGGCGGGCGTGATCGAGCGCGCGGCAGGCAGCACGGAGCTCAAGGCGATAGGCGGGCTCTACGGGCGGCTGCCGTGGCTCGGCGTGCTTTTTTTGATTCCCGCGATGTCATTGGCTGGGATCCCGCCACTCTCGGGTTTTTGGGCGAAATTCGTGGTGCTCAAGGCCGGTCTCGAGGGTGGAAACTACGTGCTGGTATCGGTGGCATTGCTGGTGGGCGTGCTCACGCTGTATTCGATGATCAAGATCTGGAGCGAAGCTTTCTGGAAAGAAGTCCCTCCCGACAGCGAGCGCACGCTTTCCGCGTTCTCTACGGACCGAAAGTCCATCGCGTTGAGTGTGCTGCCTATCGCGGTGTTGTCTGCGCTGACTTTGACCATAGGTCTGTGGGTCGAGCCTGTTCTCACCTACTCCACGCGCGCAGCAGAGCAGATAGGTGACAAGGAAAGCTACGTGCGTGCGGTGCTCGAAAGTCAGGGCGAACCCGGAATGCAACGCAAAGGAACCCCATGAGTTACATTCTGAAGAAGGTTCGCGGGTGGCTGGTTCTCGGACTCCTCTTTACGTGGGAACTCACGAAGTCTGTGCGCGAGGTCTTCCTGACTGTGCTCTCGCCTTCGCGCTGCACGCATTCGGCCATCGTGGCGGTTCCGATCGACCTCAAGAGCGACCTTGGCATCACGCTGCTGGCCAACATGATCACGCTGACGCCTGGCACCACCAGCTTGCACGTCAGCGACGACAAAAAAACTTTGTTCGTGCATGTGATGAACCTGGCCGACGACAGCGTGGAGCAGATCAAGGCCGGCTTCGAGCGCCGCATCAAAGAGGTGCTGCCATGACGCTGCCCTGGTTGGTTTCTGTG
>CAZEWA010000077.1:7210-19661 GCA_964515685.1 uncultured Polyangiales bacterium
CGGCGCTTATCTGAGAGCCTCGGCTTGCTCGAGGAGCTCGCAAGACAGGCGCGGGTGGAGCTACGCGTGCAGGTGGAAGAGGGCGATGCTCGCGCTCTTCTGCGCGCACAGCAACGACCGCTCGATGTGTGGGTCATGCCGCGTGGGGCTTGGTTCGATCAGGGCTTGTTGGGGGACACAGGCGCGAAGGTGAAGCGTAGTGCGGGCCTGCCATTCGTATTCGTGTCGCAAGGCGAAAAGTCGCAGGAGCGTGCGGCCGTGGTCTTCGATGGTACCGAGGAGAGTCTGGTTGCTGGTCGTTGGTTTATGGAAACCGATCTGTGGTCCGCACTGCCTGTGCACGTCTTCTGTCCTGGTGGCACGCTGCCCGGCGCAGTCGCCAAGACTTGGTCGCGATTTTCGCAGCGCGCGGCGGGCGCCCAGCTACGCACAGAGGCGCTTCCTCTCGCAGAAGCTTGGGATGTTGTCGCCGGGGGAGAGCCGCGGCTTCGTTGGTATCAACGCGTTGGGCGGCCCAGAGGAGGCAAGCACAGGGCACCTATCACAGTGCTTGCTTGAAAATCCACGCCTGGCTGTAACGCTTTGAGCAGGAATGTCTCAGTGAGCTTATCCCCAAGCGTTCGATTGCCGATTCTAGTGGCCATGATGATTTTTTTAGCCGCCGTGGGATCGACGCAAGCGGCCATGTACTTTATGGCGCGAGAGGTGGAGCAAACCACGCAGACGCTCGGGAAGGTGTACCTGGACGGGCTCACAGCCGCCGTCCTGCCTTATCTTCGCGCGCGTGATCCGAGTGGTGCGCAGGCCGTGCTCGAGCAGGCGCTGTTGGTGCAAGAGGGCGTGGTGGAGCGGCAGCTCATCGTGTTGGACAGAGATGGGCGAGTGCTCGCCCAGGCGGGGCGCGGACAGCGAGACGTCTTCCACACATTGCCGCGAGCCGGAAGGGGCCGCTTCACTGGAGCAGATGGCAGCGATGGGTTTTTTCGCGAAGTGGTGCACGCAGATTCTTGCATCGGCATCGTGGCAGCGAGTCTCGATCTTCGATTGCTGAGTCAGGAGCGTGCGACGCTTCGCCTATGGTTGTTTGCCTTCGACCTCGGATTGGGCGCGTTGTGCGCTGCCCTAGGCTACTTTGTGATCGAGCGCGTACAGCGGCCTGTCTCCATGCTGGCAGAGCATCTGGCGGGTGCGGCGCGCGGCGCGCCGACGGAGATTGGAGCAGAGGATATTCCGAGTGGAAACCCAAAAGCTGAGCGCATGCTGCACGCATACAACAGTATGGTGCGTGCACACTCAGAACGGGAGGCGCTCCTGAGCCAGATGGCAATGCAAGAGCGCGAAGCTGTGTTGGGGCGGCTCGCTGCCACCGTCGCCCACGAAGTACGTAATCCCCTGGCGGGCATGAAGACTGCGCTCGGTACGCTCAGTCGCTTCGGGGAGGATGCGGAGACGCGACAGGAAGCGGTGGAGTTTTTGCTGCGCGGCGTTCGCGCCTTGGAGGGTGTGGTCGACGCCACACTGGCATCCTACCGCTCGCGGCCGGCGTTCCGGCATTTGTCGCGCAAGGATTTCGAGGATTTGCGGCTTTTGGTTGAGGCAGACAGCCGGGCACAAAACGTACGAATCGCGTTCACGCTCGAGTTGCCCGAATATGTTTCAGTGTCTGCGTTCGAGGTACGGCAGGTGGTGTTGAATCTCCTGCTCAACGCGGTACGCGCATGTCCTCCCCGAGGGTGCGTGACGCTCGAGGCTCTCGCGACGCAAGATGGGCTCCGTATTGTAGTGGGAAACGAGTTGCGCGGAGGTGAGCGCGGGCTGCAGCCAGTGCTCGATCAAGTCGCATCGAAGACCTCTCCCGAGGGCCTCGGAGTGTCGGTTGTCCTACGGCTCGTGGAGCATTTGAACGGGAGCGTGTCCGTGGCATCGGAGCCCGGCAAGGGCACACTGGTGGCGCTTTCGTTGCCCTGGCATCGAGCAGAGGATGACGAACATGAAGCAAGCTGAGAAGGTGCACGTGCTGGTCGTGGAGGACGACCTGGTGCTGGGTGGCGCTCTGCGGCAACGCTTAAAGCTCGAAGGGTTTTCGGTTGAACTGGTGGACTCCTGCGCCACGGCGCTGCGCGCGATGTACCGGCGCCAGCCGGATTTTGTGCTTTCGGATATCGTCCTACCCGATGGATCAGGAGAAGACCTGTATCTAAAATGCCAGCAATACCTGGGGCAGACGCCCATCGTCTTTGCCACGGCGTTTGGGGAGATTGAGCAAGCTGTGCGGCTCGTGAAAGCAGGGGCTGACGATTATCTCTCGAAGCCGTTTGACGTCGAGGAACTCGTGGAGCGGATTCGTGCGTCTGTGCGGACGGGAGCACGTTCTGCGGCGCAGATTGACACGGACGAGTTGCTTTCAAGTACTGGCTCGGTAAAGATGCGTGTTTTGAAGGAGCAACTGCAGGCGGCGGCGCAGACAGACCTACCCGTGCTGTTGATTGGGGAGACGGGGACCGGTAAGGAGCTTTCGGCACGCGCGCTGCACGCGCAGTCGATGCGCGCAAAGGCGCCATTCGTGGCCGTAAACTGCGGCGCGATTCCGCGGGAACTTTTGGAAAGTCAGTTTTTCGGTCATGAGCGTGGGGCCTTCACTGGCGCCACGAACGCGCACGTCGGCTACTTCGAGGAGGCAGGGGAGGGAACGCTCTTTTTAGACGAGATAGGCGAGCTTGATGCAAAACTCCAAGTGTCGCTTCTGAGGGTGTTACAAGACGGTCGATACCGTCCGGTGGGTGCGCGTCAGGAAAAAGTCTTTGGCGGGCGCATGCTGGCTGCGACCAACGCCGATTTGGCTGAGCTGCGCAATCAGAAGTTGTTTCGAGATGACCTGTACTATCGACTTGCCGTGATCGAGATCTTTCTTCCTCCTTTGCGGGAGCGAAAGGAAGACGTCGAAGCCTTGGCTGAGCAGTTCCTGACGGAGGCGCGCCAAGGTCGGGGGGCGTCGTCGCCGCGGCTTTCCGAGAAGGCGCGTTCCGCCCTTCTCGTGCACCCATGGCCTGGGAATGTGCGCGAGCTGCGGAACCGGCTTTACCGTGCTGCGGCGTTGGCCAAAGGACCTGCGATCGAACCGGAGGATCTTTTCCCGGAGCAACGCCTCGCGCCTCTACCTGCTTCCCAAACGCTTGAGGGCGTCCGCAAGGCTGCCGAGGCCGAACAAATCGAGCGCGCGCTTTTAGCTACGCAAGGCCGAGTAGGGGAAGCTGCCAAGCTTCTCGGCGTATCGCGCACGACTTTGTGGAAGCGGAAGAAGTAAAAGCCGTGGGTGAGCGGCAGCAAAGCTGCGCTACCCCTAGTCGCGCATCTCGAAGCTACCCTTCACGTGGTAGACGAGGTGCGTGGACTTGCTCTGGGTAGGCGAGGCGTCGAACTCGAAGTGACCCTTGGCGTGGTCGTCGTCTACTGAGGTCACGGTGAGCGAGCTCTTTCCGTCCTTTTCTCGAAGCGAGTAGGCCGTGGTGCCGTGCTCGTTGTTGAAGCCTTCGACCACCAGGTCGATGTCGAAGCCGTTCTCGTCGACGGTGCCCGGAGCCTGCAGGCGAATCGAAAGCGTCATGCGTCCGAGTTGAAAACCACTCGGCTTACTCTCGATGCCGATCTCGCTCGACGCGAGTGCGCTGATGTCGCTGTAGACATATAGGCCGATTTTGTCAGTTTTTCCCTCGAAGAGGAGCGGCGCTTCCAGGTCTTCTCCGGTGATCTCGAGCGAGAGATAGCTCTCGCCTTCAGCGAGCGAGCCCGAGCCGGATGCTTTTCCGTCTGAGTCGTCTCCGCAGCCGAGAGCGCCGATCAACATCAACATGCTTGAAGTACGAAAAATAGATTTCATGGTCCTGTTCGTGTGGGAAGTGAGTGGAGTTTGCAGACGAGTTCAGTAGATGGCAGAGCACCAACGTTAGAGAAGGCCGATGCCGAGTCGCTACCCACCGCGGTGGGTGCCTCTGCAGATTGTCCTAGGACGCCATACGTGATGTCGGCAAATGCCGACGCAGGTTGAAGGTCACGCAGGAAGCTTCGCGCTCGATGTGCTTTACAAGATCTCCCGCGCTCGTGACCTCGAGCCGCGCGTACAGATCTTTAAGGTAGGACTTGAGCGTGGCAGGTGAGAGCGAGAGGTCCTGGCAGATTTCCGCGTGCGAGCGACCTCGGACGAAGGCGAACGCGATACGGCATTGCTGGGGCGTAAGGCGGCTCTGCTCGAGCACACGCAAGACACGCAAGTCGTGGTGCATCTCGAGATTGAGCTGGACGCCGATATAACCGGGGTCTGCTCCTCCCGCATGCAAAGCGTGGAGTCCGTAGGCCCTGAGTCTCAGTCTGCCGCCTGGGACCGCAAGCGTGAGCTCAGGCAATTCGCTGTCGTGATGCTTGCCCTGCGAAGCCAGGTTCGTGTGATAGCGACGGCACAGCTCACGGCATGCTTCCGGCAGCTGGCCTTGGTCTACCAAGAGCGGGCGGTCGCTTGTGGGACTTGCGGCCTCAAGCCATGCTCGGGCCTGCTCCGAAGCCCACTGGATCACGCCCGCACGGTTCACCACGATCAAGGCACATTGGATCTCATCGAAGTCGGCGGGCAGCGCCTTCCTGGCGCACGCATGCACGAGGCTCGGATAGAGGCCTTGCACGGTAGCGACATCGCTGCGCGTAAAGGCTGTGCTGCGCTCCTCCCGAAAGATGCCGAGAATGGCGAGCGGACCGCTCGCATCACGCACTGCCACATCGAGCACGTGGTGAATGCCGTTGCGCTTGAATAGGTGCTGATAGACCATGCCTTCGAAGTAGCCAGGAGGGTGGTCTATCAGGTTCCCGTAGGGAACTTTTCGCGCCATGAGGTTTGCAAACGCAGATGGGTCTTCGTTGCGGGTCGAGAAGTGTGGTCCGCTCTGCGCGAAGAGCGCATGACTCGCGTCGTCGAAGTACTCGCTGTAATGCTGCTGCGGTACGCAAGTTCGGTCGACACGGATCATCGAGAGACTGAAGGAAGGGATCAATCGACGCAGGCATTCGGACGCCACTGGCATGTGCGAGATCAGGTCGATGCCCGACGTGCAAAGTAACTTTAGAAAGGCTAGATCCCCGCTCTGCGACATGATTCTCCCTCTGCGACGGCCGACCAGCATAAACTAGCTTGCATCGTGTGGCCCAGGATGAAAGGAGATGGCGGGTAGTGATAGATGGCCAGGGTTGCGCACTGTGTACGCTCTCGGTCCCCTCATCTCTCCTCGCCTTCCCCCAGTACCAGGGGATAGGGGCCCTCGTTTCTCGGCTGAGCGCGGTTTCCTCAGGGACTTGCTGACGGGCGAAAGAACGCCCTTGCTGAGCGCGGAGGAGGGCGCAGAGATCCGAGGCATCCCTTCGTGCCGTTTTGGTTCAACGATGTAGAGGGCGTGAGGCTCGCGGACGCACCGGCCTCAGTCGCCAACATCTTGATTCAAGAAGACATGAACGCGATGGCCGCCTTGGTACCGATGCTCGACAAGACTCAGAGCTACGTCTACGTCTACGACCGCATCAAGCACGAGGCGAAGCGCACCTGCGACGGGTTCGTCGCGCATTCAGCGACTCCACAGGCTGGCGCGGACGCAAGAACGCCTACGTGTGCGATGTGGACTCGGGCGAGACCTTCGCCATCGGCGTCACGCCGCCCAACATTCGCGATCTGCTCAACGGTCTCCAGGTGTTGCCTCCGCCTGTGCCCGGAGAGCTCCTGTCAGAGGACGGATGGCAGTACTACAGCGCGGACCTGGCGCCGGATGGCTCGTACGCGGTGTACTCGGCGCTGTGGAGCAACGGCGTGAATGGCGCACGACTGGCATCTTCAGCGTGCTCGTGCCGCGCTCGGTGTGGGTCAAGGCGAACTGACCAACTGGAGCGCACTCGTGCAACGAGTGAGAACAATTGGGGGACCGTGAGGTTGCCTGATGCGCGACAGGCTGTTAGTTCCTGCGTTACGCGTTTGCAATGATGTGAGACCCGCCGCCGCGGCAGGCTGGGAGCAGTGGTGCGTCGAGAGCTGAGTGAAATCGCTATTTGCCTAAGCCTAGGCTCGCTTGCTCTCTCTCCGGCGCCGCTGCGCGCGCAGGTCACTGACGCCGAGCCTGCGGGCCTCGAGAGCGATGCGTCTGCAGATACCGACGCGGTTTTTGAGGACGATGCGGCGCCTCTAGCCGATGCCGACAAGCAAATTCCGTGCGCCCAAGACGACGCCGACTGCGACGGCCTCATCGACACGGTCGAGCGGGCTACCGGCACCCGCGCCCTGCAAGCTGACACAGACGGCGACGGCGTGCCGGACGGCGAAGAAGACCGCAGCCGCGATGGCGTCGTCGACCATGGCGAGAGCGACCCCCGTGTGCCCGGCCTGTTTCCAGGCCTCTACCCGCACATCCCGGAGCCGATGCTGTTCGACTTGGTGCGTGGTCTCAACTCCAAGGCCGGCGAAGTCGAGGTCAATGCGCTGAGTGTGTTGCGCCATCGCCGCGGCCATTCTGAGCTGCTGTGGGCGCCTGAAGTCGAGTGGGCCTTTCGCGATGGCATGGCGGTGGAGCTCGAGCTGCCGATGGATGGCCGTGAGCTCGAAGCCATCAAGGGAGCCTTTCAGGCGGCGTTGCCAATGCCGCGGCGCGATCTCACACACGGGGTTCAAGTCATCGGTGAGTATCTGCTCGATGGCAATTTGGGCCTAAGCACGGCGCTCTACATCTTTGGCGCACGCATGGGCCAGTGGTCTGTGCTCACCATGTTCGGCGGCAGCGCGCTAGCGGGTAGGGACCGCGCGGCCATCGAAAAGACGCTCGAGCCCGAGAGCCGCTACACGCTGCTCGTGAACCCCAACCTCTATCGAGACCTACGCGAAAACCTTACGGTTGGCATCGAGAGCAACATTGCGCTGGGGCTCAATGGCCACCATCGCGTGCGTGTGATTCCGCAGGCGCATGTTCAGCTCTCGCGTCGGGTACGCGTGCAGGCCGGCGCAGGTGTCGAGTGGGAAAGCGGGCGCTTTGGCCTGATTGCCGCCACGCGCGTGGTACTCGAATAGCGCGCATCGGCACGTGACTGGCGACGCGACTGCAGCCGATGTGGTAGACGTAATAACTTCTGTTTGGAGGTCTCTCTTGCGTGCTTCTCTTACGTCTGCGGGCGTACTCGTGCTTTCGTTTGTAGGTTGTGCCACCGAAGCACCGGCTACGAGTCGCCTGCCCAGTACCGACAAGCAACCTGACCCGGTTGCCCATTGTGCAGAGGGCGATATCCAGGCCTGCGAGTGCAGTGCGGGGGCATCCGAACAAGTGTGCAGCGGCGGGGCCTGGGGCGAGTGCGCATGCCTTGTTCCAGACACGGAGCCGCCGCCGGGCCCAGGCGGACTCCGGTGCAAAGCCGGGTATTACGTGGGGGACTTCAAGGGCAAGTGGAAGCCCGGAATCGGCGACTTTCCACCCTTCGGCACACTCATCAGCGTGACCATCACCGCAAGCGATGTGCCGGAGAAGCCGGGGCTCGCCCTCACGCTGGAAAAGCAAGTGGACGACGAAGGTGGAGAGTTCGAGATCTACTCTGTGAAAAACGGTTGCCTGGTAGGCACAGCCAGCAGTGGGGAGGGGCAGAACCACCCGTTCATCGGGACCATCACCGGCTCGCTGCGCTGCGATACCGGAGAATTCGAGGGCCATGTGGACGGCTACTACGAGCTCTTTGGCCTGGGGGAGCGATCGAAGTGGTTCTTCGCGGGCAGCATGACGGGCCAGTTCGATTCGAGCACGAGCAGCTTGGAGATGGGCACCTGGGACTTGCGCGAGAAGCAGAGCATGGCCGTTGACGGGCCTGGGGGCACGGCCACCTGGCAGGCAAGCTTTGAGGCGGAGACAGGGCCCGAGCTTCCGCCGGAGTGTCTCGCCTTGATCGCAGGGGCGGATGCGGACGCTGGCATCTAAGAAGGTCTGTGGTGATGGTCTGAGCCTCACACGGCTTTAGAACTCTTTAGAACTGGAGCGCTTCCCACACCTGATTGAAGCAGGTGGCGTCCTCATTCATGCCGTGAACAGGGTAGGGCTGCGGTTGTACGCGCCGTGTGGTTCGCTACGGATTCAAAGGCTGTGTGGGACGCACACAGCGTACGGCCGCGCCGCCGATTCCGAAGAAGTTGCCGCCGGTCAGCGCCGTGTACACGCCACCGAGTGGACCCATGCCGAAGCTGCCGCCGCGTGAGGTGATGTTGCTGCTGACGGCGGTGTAACCGAAGCCGCGTGAGCCTTCGGAGGTAATACGCACAACCTCTGCGGGACACGTTCCTCCGCATTCGGCTAGGTTGAGGTCTGCCACCACGGGGGTGGCTCCTACGTAGCCGCTCACGAGCGTTTCCTTGGAGTGGGTGACCGTGGCATCGGGGGCGAGGATGTTGCTCCCGATGTTCATGTAGAGGGCGCCTGGTTCCAAGTAGATCTTGCTGGACACGTTGGAGCCGCGCACAAAGATCATGCCGCCGCGCCTCACCCAGTATGACGTCAAAGCCGACGTGTTTTGGCCTTCGAGAATGGCGATGCCTCCCGCTTCGATTAGTGCCGAGGAGGTCGTGATGTCGGTCGTGCCTTCGAGCAGCGTGTGGCTCGGACTCACGGCCATCGAGAGCTCGTTGGGAGGCGTAATCTTGGCGGTCTGGATGGCATAGCGATAAGCCCATGTACCGGACGGGAGAGACTCCTGCTGTATCCACTCGTTGAGGTTGCCGCCCACGTCCCAGATCACACTGCCGCTCGCGAGATAGTGGGTGCGGCGCTGGATGAGCGAGTTTGCGGACTCTGTGCAGTCTGGTGCCAGGCTCTGATCGCAGGGGTCATCGGCATTGGACACAGAAAGCGCCCTAGCGGGTGCGCCGTCGACGTGGCCCCGGACAAGGTTGCCACTGCCCACAACGCCTGTGGTCCAGTTACCACCAACTGCTTCGATGTGACGCGCGAGGGTTTGCCATTGCGCGTTGCTAGGCAGACCGAGGTCGCCGAGTTCGAGGCACGTTTGTTCGGCCCCGCTCGCGCTTGAGGCTACGAGCGGTGTTCCAGCAGGAACCGACTCGGGGGCTCCACTGCTGTCGCGCTTCATCTCGAACATGGAGATGCAGAAATCGTCTGTGCCGTAGCTTACGTCGCCTGGGACGCGCACGAAGCAGCCGCCAGTAGGATAGTCACAGCCCGGGTCACTGACGCAGGTTGCGACAGAGGGCTCGCTCGCGTCTTCTTCGGTTCCAGCGTCTGGGGCGCTCGCGTCGGGTGATTCCGTGCCGGCATCCATGGGGACTTCGGGGTCCGTGCTGCCACCGCTGCAGCGAGCAGACACGCACACGGCACCTTCACCACAGGCCTTATCGCAGGCGCCGCAGTGCGCTGCGTCGGAGGTGGGGTCGACGCAGCTTGCGCCGCACAAAAGGTCCGTGTGCGCGCAGGGACTGCTCGCTTGGGCCTGCTTCGTGAGTGCAATCGGCGACAGCTGTGTGCAGGAACTCGGATCCGATAGGTTGCCCTCGGTGCCGCTCTCGATCGTCGTAGCCGTGGAGACGTAGCTTTCAGATTGGACCGACAGCGAGAACCGGGATGAGGCCGGGAATTCCAGTACAAAGCAGCCGTCTTCATCAGCGAAAGCGCTTGCCTCGAGAAAGAGGTCGACGCCTGTTGCGAGTGCCCGTGTGAAAGGGACGGGGTTTTCGTCGGCGTCTACGCTGCACGCACGCACGCAGGAAAGCTCTGAGATGAAGGTGCCGAGTGCGTACCAACCAAAGGCATCGATCTCCGCTTCGGCGAGCGTGTTGCCGTCTACGGCTTGACCCTCCTGCACGTCGTCGACATACAGCCAGGTGTTCTGTTCTTCATCGAAGTGGTAGAGACCCACGCTCGTGCTTTTTTGCTTCGATTTGGTAGCGAGAAATAGCGAGGCTTTTTCGCCCTGAGCTAGCGCGAGCTTCTCCCCGGACTTACTGCGGGCCTCGATGTACACGGGTGCCGTGCTCGAGAGCTTGCCGAGCGTGTCACCGCGCTTGGCCTTGAAGTCGCCGGGCAGGGTCTTTAAGTCGCGGCTCTTGGTGACATCGGGTGCAGCCACCGAGAGCACGGCCTTGCTCCCGCTCGCTTCCTTGAACGCCCCAGGCGCGATCTTGACGCCGCTGCCCTGCTTGGTGCGCGCCTCGCCCCCTCGTTTTAGATCGATCTCGACCGAGGCGTCGAAGGCTTTGGTGAACACCTCCAAGTAACCGTACTGCTTTGGCGCCTCCTTGCTGACGGGAGCGTGCTTTACGTGCTCCACATGCACGACGCTCTTCGTGGAAGCGCCAGCGTTGTAGCTCAGCTTGAAGCGCCCGTCGCTCGCGCTCTTACCGCGGCTTTTGCCCACCGTGACCTGGGCTGCGCTCAGCGCTTTGCCATCGTTGGCGGCAAACACACGACCCGTTACCTGTGCCTCCTCGAGCTTGCTCGGGTCGCGATTGGACTCGGAGTCGCAGCCGACGGCACTCCCAAACGCCAAGGTCAGCACGCTCGCTACAAACAGATTTGCGCCCCGCAGAAACTTCGCCATTCCGAGAAGCTTAACGACTTCGTTGGGCGGACGAAAGAAAGGCATTGGGCGCACATTCCTACATGGGCCGCCGCACAAGCTCAGCGCGCGCTGTGTTCGAATACCTGTCCGCACCGAGCGCGCCATCTGTTCTGGTTCATTTTTGTGAGATCTGTATCTGTTCTGGTGGTCGGGTAGGTCCTAGAACAGATGGGAGTGCTGGCGTGTAAACCTTCTGAGCGCGCTCCCAACACACATCATGAAACTCTACGAACAGCTCGTTTCCGAACTTTCGCGCCTGATCGAGGCCGGAGTTCTTCGGCCCGGAGAGCGCATGCCGTCGGTACGCGAGCTCACACGTTCGAAGGGAGTGAGCCCGAGCACCGTGTTGCAGGCCTATGGCAGGCTCGAAGATCGGGGCTTCGTCGAAGCGCGCACGCGCTCCGGATACTTTGTGGCCCGCGCGCTGCGCAAGCCTTTGCCCAGTCCCGAGGCGCGCAGGCCGAGCGGTAAGTCGACACCGGTCGAGGTCAGCGAGCTTGTGTTTCGCGTGCTGACGGCTGCAAAGGACCGCAACGTGGTGCCCTTCGGCTCTGCGTTTCCAAGTCCCGAGCTGTTTCCGCTCAAGCAGCTCTCGCAGGCGTTTGCTGCAGCCTCGCGCTTTTCGGATCCCTGGCAGGCAGTGGAGGGACTTTCGCCCGGCAATCTCACGCTGCGCAGGCATATCGCCCGGCGCTATCTCGAGGCCGGCTGTGCGCTGAGTCCTGAGGAAGTTGTCATCACATGCGGCGCCATGGAGGCGCTCAACCTGTGTGTGCAGAGCGTGACCAAGCCCGGTGATATGGTCGCCATCGAGTCGCCTGCGTTCTATGCGGGCCTGCAGATCATCGAGGCGCTTGGCCTGCGTGCTGTGGAGATTGCGACCTGTCCCAAGGCGGGAGTCGACATCGCGGCCCTGGAAACCGCGCTCAAGCGCTATCCGATCAAGGTCTGCTGGTTTGCGACTACCTTTCAGAATCCGCTCGGTAGCTTGATGCCTGAGGAGAAGAAGCGGGCGCTTGTGCAGCTGCTGACGCGCCACGACGTGCCGCTCATCGAAGACGACGTGTATGCGGAGCTGTACTTTCGTGGCGAGCGTCCGAAGCCCGCGAAGGCTTTCGACACGGCGGGTCTGGTGATGCACTGCTCGTCGTTTTCGAAATGTCTCGCACCCGGCATGCGAGTAGGTTTTGTGGCGCCGGGCCGCTACGCGAAGCGCGTGGAGCGACGCCAGGCGATAAGCACGCTGGGACCGAGTATCCCTGCCCAGCTTGCAATCGTGCACTACCTCGAACACGGCGGCTACGAGCGACACTTGCGGCAGCTGCGTAAGGCGCTCAGTCTGCAACAGACGCTGGTGCTCGAGTCTATCCAGCGTAACTTTTCCAATAGCTCGCGTGCCACTTGTCCAGACGGTGGCTATTTTCTGTGGCTCGAAATGCCTGAGCATGTGGACGCATTGAGCGTGTACCACCAGGCGATGGATGCAGGGGTAAGTGTAAGCCCCGGTCCGATGTTTTCGGCAGTGGGCGGGTATCGGAACTGTCTGCGCTTGAACTATGGCTATCCGTGGTCGCAGAAGCTCGAAAAGGGCATGCGAACGTTGTCACGCATCGTGTCACGGGCAGCTGCCTGAGGCCCTGCGCCGTGTTGGTGCAAGGGCGCTTTTCCTACAAGCAAAAATGGAGGCTTCCCAATGGATTCTGCCCAGCGGGAGATGTACGAAATCGAGTTACGGCGTTTGGATGCGGAGGCCGAAGAACTAAAGCGTAGTTGGTCGCGCGTGCCTTGGTTTGCGGTGTGCTTTTTGAGCGCGCCGATCTTGGGC
>CAZEWA010000077.1:19761-21426 GCA_964515685.1 uncultured Polyangiales bacterium
AGGCGGAGGCGCTAGCTATCGCGGTCGAAGGGCTTCCTCAGGGCGCGCACATCACGCTCCGCGAAGCCCAGGATGTCTCGGACCTCGAGGGGAAGGACAGCTGGCGCGTTTCCATCTGGTTCGAGGGGCGTTTTGGACGCCCGTAGTGGCACCTGATTTGGCGTGGATGTTTCGCGTCCGGGATGCGATATTGAGGGCAGAATGGCGCATTCTTTGAAACATCTCGTGCTCGCACTTGGCCTCGTGGGGGCCTGTGCACCTCAAGCTCCCACCCAGGGGGACACTCAAGCTGAGCCGGTTGCGCAGAAACAGGCGGCTGTCGCGCCGCCGCAAGCGGAAGGGCCGAGTGCTGCACCGAAGAGCGCGACTCCCGCTCTGACGCGTGTGGCGTCGAACGAAGTGTGCATGGTGAACAACCAGCACATGGGCTCTGTGCAGATCCCCGTGCCTGTGGAGGGCAAGACCTACTACGGCTGCTGCAAGATGTGTGAATCGCGCCTGCAGGACGACGCGACGAGTCGCATGGGCGTCGATCCTGTTTCGCAGCAACCGGTGGACAAGGCGCTCGCGGTGATCGCGCGCAACAGCGCTGGCAAAGTGGTGTACTTCGAGAGCGAAGACACGTTCCAGCGCTACTTAGCTTCGCGCTGAGGCTTCGCTCTGAGCTCACGCAGGCCTGCGTCTAGTTGCCGGTCTTCGGGTGCGTAAACGTGAAGCGAACACCAAAGGCATCGGTGAGCATGCCGAACGTGCCAAAGAAAGCCTCGTGGAGCGGCACCAGCACCGTGCCGTCCTTGGCCAGCGCCTCGAACTTTGCCGCCAGTTCGTTTGCATCGTCAAAGACCAAGGCGACGTTTACGAACGTGTCTGAGGCGGCAGGTTGGTCGGGCGTTGCGTCGCTCAACATGATCACGCCTTCGCTTCCGATCTTCAGCGTCGCGTGGATCACGAGCTGTTTGATTTCCTCGGGTATCGGCATGCCCGGCACATCGCCGTAGCGTGAGAGGTGCTCGACCTTTGCGCCGAGCGCGTGCTCGTAATGCCTGATGGCCTTTTCGACCTGGCCGTTGAGATGGATGTAGGGATGGATTCGAATCGACATGAGGTGCTCCGAAAGGTGAGTGCTTAATGGCTACGTGGACTGCTCAGGCTTGGGACAAGGTGCGAGTAGGCCGCGCACGCGGAGATCACGCAACCAAAGCCCACCCCAAAGCAAAGCCGCGATGTACACGGGGAAAAGGACGTGGCTAAAGAGCGGATTTTCGATGCGCACGTGGGTGGCCACGGCGCCGCCTAGGTAGCCCGTCCACAACACGGCGCCGAGCACGGCGCTGCGTGGAATCAGGTACACAATGAGGCACAGCACCTGGAGCATGCCGATGCCGAACACCGTGTGCGCGGGCCAGCCGAGCTCTAGAGTGCCTTCGACGGCAGGCGCGACCATGAGCAACTTCATGCTGGCGTCGAACGCGAGAAACAGAACGCCGAGGCCGCTCAATACGCGACCTGCTAGCCGCGCTTTTTTTGAAGGAGGGGTTGCGGTCGCCTGGCTTGGGGGCTGAAGGGGGCTTGCGGCTGGGGTCATGGGTTGCGCTCCGTGCTGGATCTTTAAGGTCATAGACTGGTGCTCTGCTCAAAACTCATCGGCCCTACCGAAAAAAGTGA
>CAZEWA010000078.1:0-8041 GCA_964515685.1 uncultured Polyangiales bacterium
CGACTCTTGAGCGAAGAGGGCGCAACGGTAACGATGATCGAAACGCGACAGAAGGAGAACGAAGCCATATGACGCAGGTGGTGACCGTTCACACGGAATTCACGGACCTCAACCAAATGGCCCAGGGACTCGTGGGACGGGTGAACGAAACGCACGTGATCCTGCCGGACCCGAATGGAGTCCCGGTTGGAGATTGGGTTCAGTTCGCCGTCACGCTCTACGATGGGACGCCTGGGTTTGCTGGCGTGGGCCGCTGCGTTACGGTGGTGGATAACGGTGAAGATCGTTTGTCGCATCAGCGCTTCGACGTTGTGATCGACTCGCTTCAGTTCGACTCCCGGGGCCAACAAATCTTCGAGCACATCCTGATGCTGAATGGCACCGAGGAAGTGGCTGAAGATGTTTCCGATGGCTACTCCGAACCGGAGATCCACGAAACAGGCAGCTTCGTCGACGTGAGCGAGGACTTCAGCCGCACGAATCCGCCTCCCGCGCGCGTCAGCGACGATGATGAGGCGACCGTGATCGGCGACAGGGACCATGTGGCAGCCGCTTTCATGCGGGCGGCAGTCCAAGAAGAACTGGAAGAAGAGGACGCAGACGTGGCAGTGGCCACCATGCCGCCTCCGGCAGACGAGTCGAACCTAGCGCAGCCATACCGTGAAGCTCCACACGCTCCGGCAGTCGCTGCGGTCGCCCCCTACACCAATGGGCACGCCCAGCATCCGGTAGCCGCTCGAGGGGCCGTCGATGCGAGCACGTTCCGCTTCGAGTCCGGCTTGCCCTACCCCAAGGTCCCGCCGCGCCCCGAGTTGCAGCCGTCGCGCCAGGTAAGCAAGGCTCCGCGCCCGCCACGCGTTTGAGCTTCGACGCCCTTATTGCGCCTGCCTGAATCAAGGCGCGAGGCCGTGGACTCCCCCGCAAGCCGTTGAGCGTACGAATCAAGCGTACGCCCTAGCGGCGCGATGAGCCCACGTAGCCGAGCGCCCGAAGCTGCGCTTCCGTCTCCGCGTCGATGTCGGTCTTCTGCTCGCGAACGACCTTTTTGCCCTTCTGAGCGGTCTGGCCGGCCGTGGTTTTCGCAAGTTGCAAGCCCAGCTGCCCGCGCATGTAGCGCGTGGTGATGGGCCGCTCCAGGACGACATCGGTCTGCTCGCCTGGGTCGTCCGCGAGGTCATGCAACATGATTCGGCGCTCTGTACGCTGGATGATCTTGAGGTTCGCGATCACAGCCGTGCGCCAGCCGTCCATGAACCCTGACACCGTTACCTGAGGCGCACTCACGCCAAGGCCCGACAGTTCCGGTATCAGCGAGCGCCCGCTCAAGCCTGCAGGCACAGTCTCACCGAGCGCCTCCAGAACGGTCGGCATGACGTCGACAAGGCCCGCGGATGAGGTGATGGTCGCGGGCCCGTGCGTCAGCCCCGGCACACGCACGACCATCGGAATGCGCAGCAGTTCCTCGTACACGCTGTGGCCGTGCCCGACCGAACCGTGATCCCAAAACTCCTCACCATGATCGGCGACCACGACCACCATGGTGTCGTCGGCGAGGCCGCGCTTCTCGAGCGCCGTGAGAATCGCGCGGAAATGCACGTCGTGATAGCTGATCTCGCTGTCGTAAAGCGCCTCGAGTCGCACCTTGTCGCGCTCGTTGAGCTTGATGGAGCCGATCTTTATTTTCTCGAGCAGCGCGGTGTCGTTCGAGAAGTCGACCACGCCCTTGTACGGCGAAGGATCGTACAGCGAAAGAAACTCTGCCGTCGGCTTGTAGGGAACGTGCGGGTCAATCGCGTGCACGTAGAGAAAGAACGGAAGCTTCTCGGGGCGCTTATCGAGCCAGCTTGTGACGTCGGCCGCGAGGAACTCGGCGCGCGAATAGCGACCTTCGCGGATGTAGTTGCGGAAGGTGTCGAAGCCCTGCTTGAAGCCAAATTTATCGGACACGTAGCCGTTAGCGATGAACGCTCCGGTATGGAAGCCGCGCCCTTGCAAGAGCTCTGGCAAAAGCTCGACCGCCGCCGGCACCACGGCCTCGGTCGTGGTGGCATGGTGCTCCCAGGGCATCAGCGAAGAGAGCAAGGTGGCGACGCTAGGCTTGGTCCAGTTTTCCTGCGTGTGAGCAGCCGTAAAGACACCACTGCCCGAGGCCACGAGCTGGTCGAGTCCCGGCGTGCGCACGCGGGTCTTGCTGTTGAACGACGTGAGATGATCGGCTCGCAGCGTGTCGATGAGGTACACGAGCACGTTGCGCACGGGCTTCTCGAGCCGACGGGGCGCCTCACGTTGCGGCGTGACCACGCGAGGCTGCTTTAGCGTGAGATCGGCCTGAGCCGTGAGATCAAGGCGCAGCACTTTGCCCTGATGCGCTCCGAGATCGATCTCGACCTTGCCTGGACCAAACTCACCGAGTGCGAGCGACTCTCCTGCGTCGAAGCGCGCAGTCACGTGGAAGCGCGCACTGGGTTCAGCCACTACGTCGGTGAGGAAGCGCCCGCCTTGCGGCACCGAGAAGGCAAAACCGTAGGTCTGCGTCTTCGCGATGGCAAGCTCGTCCACCGCGCCTGAAACGGGTTTTGCCACAACCGCAGGGGGCGTAGCCGAACTCGGCGAGATGCTCATCCAGTCGATAGCAATCGCAGCACTTTCGCGACCCATCGGCGCAAGGCCCGACGCGCGCAGGCGCAAGAGGTGCTCCCCTTGGGTGGCTTTTTCAGCTGGAAGCTCAATGCGCACGGTATTGAAGCGCGTGCGGTCTGTCTTGAGGCGCGCCACCACGGCTTGGTCCAAGTAGGCCGTGACTTCCCCATCGCGCGGGACCCGCAGACTCAGCTCGACCGTTGCGTCGCCCTTGAAGTGTACGGGCAACACGATGTCGCCGTAGGCGCCACGCACGAGCGCGGCACTGACTCCGTCCACTTCGGCGCTGCCGCGGACGCGCGTGCCCCAGCCACCCAGCGTGTACTTGGCGTCCCCCGCTGCACCGAAGTCTACGACGCGTGTCTCGCCTTGGAAGATCTCCGCATGGTCGCGATGCAGGGCCAAATCGTAATAAATCTGCTCGGGCGCCCGCGGTGCGCTGCGCGGCGTAGACGGCTCTTGGGCTGGCGTTGCCGCCGCAGCCTGCCTCGACGGCTCCTCGGCCACCGGCACCACCTGCGCGGCGCTGCGAGGCGCCTCCTTCCCGGCGGATACGCTCTCCGTAGTGGCCGTGGTGCAGCCCGCACCGATGGCCATCGCAGACAAACAAAGCAGCTCGATAAAGGGGGCACCGATGGTCGCCCGTCTCACTTGGTCCCACGCCATGGGGCCACCCTAGCATCGGGCCATCGCGACCTGGAAAAACCTCGCCGAACTCAGCGCGGGGATAGGCAGTAGTCAGCCCTGACTGCCCCATTTTCTTGCGGCGTGCGCCACAAAGGCCTCCGCAAAACGCCGGGGATTGTGGACGTCAGCAATGTAAGCGCGTCCGGCCGCCTGAGCAGACAAACGAGGCCGCGAGCGCATTCGCTCTATCCCCGCGCACCAAGAATCTGCGTTCCCCGACACGACCTCCACACACGAAGCCAGCTCAAGCCCTGCGCAGGCTCGCGCGGTGGCGACCACAGGAATCCCGCGCGCCAGCGCCTCGAGCAGCTTGATGGGAAGCCCGCCCGCAGCACGCCGGGGCACAAGCACCATGTCGGCGGCGGCATGCACGAGTCGACGCGACGATTCATCGCTGAGCCCCACAAAATGTGTGCTGTCGCTCAATCTAAAATCTGCAAGCTTTCCCACGAAATCGCTGCGAGGTCGCTCATCTGAAGCGACGAGCCAACGAATATTCTCTCCCGCGCGGACAAGCCTTGAAAGCGGTTCGAGAAGCGCCTCCACACCCTGGTACGCATCGAGATTCCCCGCGTAAAGCAAGACAGATTGCGCTTCATGAAGTCCCACGCGACCTCGCGCAGCTTCCCGTTCGCTGGCTGAAATGGGCTCAGGAACCGGCCAAGGCAGTGCAATCGCACCTACCTGAGCGCCGCTCTCCGCACTGAGCTGCGCACCGAGCATCGGGGATACAGCGAGCGCCCCTGGATAGCGCCTGCACAAAAAGCCATCGAGCGCTTCGCCTGCGCGAGCCAGTGGCAGGCCGAGCGACGCAGGAAAATACGTCGGCAGCTCGGTGCGCAGACTGGTGTGAGCGATAAACAGCACAGGGCACGCAAGGCGCAAGCAACAGAGCGCTGCCTCCACATGGTGCGCGACCACGAGTTCGGGCTTCTCCTGCTGCACCACACGCGCAAGTTGCACAGCGAGCGCAACGTCCACGCCGAGCTTGGCAAACGAAGGCCCCGATTTCAGCGTGCCGGGACCGCGTATGCGCGCCACACGATGCACTCGATAGGGCAGCGAGGAATGCGGCTGGGCCGCGATATCCGGATAGCAAAATAGGCTCGCGGGATGCCCCGCCTCGTTCAGCGCGCGCAGCATGGCATCGAGTGCAGCTTGGGTGCCGCGAGGCGCCGGATACGGAAGTGCAGCCACATGCAGCGAGCGCATGTCAGTCGACATACCCGAGCGCGCGAAGCCTCTGCTCGAGCGCCGAGGGATTCCCCTTCTCGTTCTTCACCGCCTCCACATCAGGCAGTGCGCGCAGCGTGCTGCCGTCGGAAAGTGCGTGCGGAATGCGCCCTCGTGAAGCTTCGGGAGGGGCGACTTCGAGCCGCGACAACACGCTGACTGCTGCGTCCGCGATGGAGGCTTCGATTTGTCCACGCTGACCGACCTTGGGTCCGGCGGCCACAAACAAACCTCGAGGTCGATGGCTACCTGGAAGACTGCGGCCCTTTTTCCCCAAAAACTCACTGGGTTGAAGTCGCTCGACTACGGCTCCTCCCGCATCGTGCGGCGTGGGCATGAGGTTGTAGCTGTAGCCACGGTCGAGGCGCAGATCGAGCAGCAGGTCTGGCGCGCGCTCGAGCTGAGGACCTACAAAGAGCTCTTCACGTGGCAACACGCGCGCGATCAACGGACGCCCTGAGAACGGATCCCGAAGCGAGAGCAAGTCGCGCGTCACACGCTCTCTGAGCATGGGCAGATCCGCGGGTTTCACGATGCCCTTCGGCTCGCGGCCTTTCACGTTGAAGTAGACCGCCGGGAAGTAATTGAGCTCATCGCTGAAAGCGAGCGTGCCCGCCATGTCGATGTGGCCAAACCTCGCTCGCGACTCGAGCCAGCTCGGCAAGAACGCTCCACCCGCACGAAAGAGTCTGTCGCGCATACGCGGCGTAAGGAGCTCGAGCGCGGCTTTTTTCAGCTTGGTAGCTGCATGCGCTGCGCGCGGTGCCGCCTTGAAACGTAAGTGCCCAAGCGAGGCCAAAGCACGGTTGAGGTACACCACTTTATCCGAGGAACCGCCGGACCCATGGTCACTCACCACCGTGATTTCTGCGCCCTCGCCTGCTTCGTGCACGAGGCGGCCCACCGCTTTGTCGAGCTGCTCGTATACCCGCAGAAGTCCGCTCTCCTCGCGTGCACTTACCTGGGCTGGGCGCCGCGGAGAGCCCTCGTCGTGCAGACTCCACAGGTAGTGCGAGGCCGTATCACTCTCTCCGAAGTAGAAGGCAAAAACGTCCCAGCTCCGCATGGCGAGCAAGTAGCTCGCAAGCTCCGTGCGTTCTTCGATCTTGGACACGAGTCGCGAACCGAGCTCTGCATGCCAGCCGGATGCATCGGCATTGAACTGATCGACATCATCGAAACGGAGAGCCGAGAACTTCCGCATCAAGCGCGGGTACAGCTCTTTAGGCCACACGAACGACGCATCGGCCTCAAACGAAACCGGCGCATCCCAACCGCTGATGAACACACCGTTTTGCAGGCGCTCAGGTGGCCACGTCGCAGGAAATCCTACGCACGCACAACGCATTCCCAAGCGGTCGAGGCGCGCCATCCAGGTGGGTGTTTCGCGAACCGTGCCAGCCCGAAACTCGACCGAATACCCCTTACGCAGCGTGAAATCGAACACGCCGTGTTCGCCCGGATCCACTCCCGTAAGGAAGGTCGTCCAGTTCGGCAACGTCGCTGGCGGCATCACGCTTTGTTGATGTGCGAACACGCCGCGATCCATCAATGCAAACAACGCAGGCAGACGAGCCCGCCCCATGGACAAGACCACTTCCAGGTCCGCTCCATCTAAACCGATGACCAACGCGCGCGCGCTCATGGTGCGAGGTTCCGTTCTGTCCCGAGCCAATCTTCGGGCTTCTTAATTCCAAACAACGAGAGCACCGTCGCGCCCACGTCGTAGATACTGCACTCCGCAAGCTCTCCGCGCGGCTGTACCCCGGCCCCGGCAAGCACAAAAATGCCTTCCCAATCGTGGTTACACGCATCGGCGCCGCGGTCGTCCGAAGTTGCATACAGGCTCGAGCTGCCCACCGTCGACAGGGCGCGCACATTCAAGTCATCGAACACTGCGAGCAAATCTGGCGCCTCTCCTCGAACCGCGCGGTACAGGTCGACAGGCGCTTCGACGCGATTGCGCCAGGCGCTGCCATCGCTCCCGCACATCGCCGAAAGCTGTGCGCGCAGTGCGTCACGCAAGGACGAAGCGTCGGCCGCCTTCACGGAGCCTTGCGGTTCTCGGCCCTCGATGTTGAGAAAAACGCGCGCGTAGTATCCACCTTCGGCCCAGGCGCGTGTGCTCGACCAATCGACCCACTCTGCGCGCAGAGGCGAAGGCTCGCTCGGCGTTTCTCGCAAGCGCAGGTACCCCTCACGAATCAGCCATTCGTTGATGCAAAACGCGCTCTGAAGCGGGCGCGCACCATGATCGCTTGCGACCAGGATGGCCGTGTTTTCATCTGCGAGCGCTACCATGCTGCCAAGCTCGGCATCGAGCGCTTCATAGTAGGCTATCGCCATCTCCACCAAAGGTGAGCTCGGGTCGTGGAGCGGATGTGCTGGATCGAGGTGCTGAAATAGCGCGTGGTGGAGGCGGTCCGGGCCAATCTCCACCATCATCAAGAAATCCGCTTCGCGCGTACGCCAGACATGGCGAGCCATCGCGAAATGCTGTCGTGTCATCTGCGTGAGCTCGTCGACAAGACCTTCGTGCTGACGCTTTCGAACTTCGACATCGGGGATGTAGGCGCCAAAACGCGCAGCGAGCTCTCCTTGGAGCGCCTTGGGATAGGCGTGTGCGTGCTCGGCGTCGGGCGTAAGAAAGCAGCTCACGAGCTCGCCGTGCACCGGAAACGGTGGATAGGAAGGAGGCACGAAAAGCAGGCTCGAGCGCAGTGAATGACGCGCAAGGATGTCCCACACACGGTCCTCGCGCAGGTCATCGCTCTGTACCATCGTGAGAGCATACGAGCCCGGCTCACGACGCCGGAAACCATAGACTCCGTGCTCTCCCGGGTCACGACCGCTCACCATGCAAGTCCAGGCGGGAACAGTGATGGGCGGCATCGTCGATCGCAGGCGCGCAAAACTCCCGCGCTCCATCAAACGCGACAGATTCGGCATTCGTGAGCGCAAGCGCTCGAATGCCAGCGCGGGCGGCACGCAATCCAGGCCAATCAACATCACGCGTTGCACGGGACAGGGCTAGCAAATCAAGCCCGTAGGGCCACAGGTTTAGACCGCGTGCAGCGCGCCCGTACGCAAAGGCAGGCTACTTTTTCTGCGCTGCCTGCACCTTGGTGGTGCCTGTTGCTTCCTTCGTGTCGGTCGCAGGCTTGGTCGGCTTGCTTGAAGCGGCCTCTTTGGTGTCAGCGGCTGCTTTAGTCGGCTTGGTTGGGGCGGCTTCTTTGGTGTCGTTCTGTACGGACACCGGCTTGTTGGCTTCGGCTCCGGGCTTCGCGACCGCGCCATCTCGGCCGCTTACGGGCGTTTCGGCGGTCCCCGAAGAGCCGTTCCCGCCTGGCGAGCCTGAGCTATTTTCAGCGGACGTCCCGGAGTCGCCGGTGGAGCCAGTGGGCGCTTTCGATCCACCAGATGACACCGTGCCGTCGGGGGGAGTCGTGTTGTCCTTGCTGCCGCCCGAACCGCTTGAGCT
>CAZEWA010000078.1:8141-21086 GCA_964515685.1 uncultured Polyangiales bacterium
CCGCCCGAACCGCTTGAGCTTCCGCCCGAACCGCTTGAGCTTCCGCCCGAACCGCCAGCGACTGGATCGGTCGACGGAGCGCTCGGACGCGGGCGAACGGCGATATCACGAGGAGGCCGCGTTCCACCGTTTGACGAGCCCTTCTCATCGTCGGTGTCCGTTGCATCGTCTTTGCCGCCGGCCTTGTCGTCTTTGCCGCCGGCCTTGTCGTCTTTGCCGCCGACCGTCACATGCACGACCTTGCCGTTACCGCGACGCGGACGGGATTCAGCGGCGGATTGCTCTCCGCCGGAACTACCAGATCCAGTGCTCGAACCGTAACTTGCACGGTAGGAGCAGCTGGAACAGCCGGAGCAAAACAGCACCGCGCTGTACAAGGAAATCGAAAGCCATCGCCGCGACATAGCCTACTCTCGTCCTTTCGAATCCACGCACCCTAACGCGCAGCCGCGTCCCGGACCACGTCTTTTCGGACTCTCTCCAGGACGCGCGCCCCCCGCGCACCATTCAGCTAGCTTGACAGGTTGCCGTAGGCTGCCAGTTTGGGCGCCGAGGAGCGCAGTCCGTGAAGCTAAATTTACCATTCCTCCCCTCAGGAGAAGATGCAGGCGCAGCGCTGCGCCAGGGCTGGGACCGCATTCAGGGCTTGCCACTCGGTAAGCAGCTCTTCAGCCAGGTGGTAGGTCGCTTGGCGCCCTACACAGGCAGCATTGGCGCCCAGGTAGAGGAGCTCGGTCGCGGTTACGCGCGCGTTGTCCTCCAAGACCGCAAAGCCGTGCGTAACCATCTGCAGTGTGTGCACGCCATCGCGCTCGCGAATCTGGCCGAGCTCACTGGCAATCTTGCCCTCGCCTATTCGATGCCAGGCGAAGCGCGCTTCATCGTCGCGGGCCTTGCCATCGACTACACGAAGAAAGCCCGCGGCACCATCACGGCGACCGCGACCTGCCCGCCCATCCCAGACAGCGCGCGCGCCGAATACACCGTGTCGGTTACCATGCGCGATGTGCAAGGTGACGTGGTCGCAACGAGCCAACTGCGCTCGTTGGTAGGCCCCAAACGCTAATTTTTGTGACGAAGCGAGCGAGGCTTCTTCGCTCCCTAGCTCCCGCACGAAACTTACTTGCGAGAATATCTATGGGATACATTTTCGATCCGAACGAGCTGCACGAAATCGCAAAACTTGGCGTCGGCAAAGGCACCAAGGACGAAATGTTCCGCATCGTCTGCGACGAGCTCAAGCGCCGCTATCCGAAGCACATCCACCTCGATGTCGACTGGTTGTTCAACAACGCAGGCGGCGCCATGGGGCAGATCAAGCTGCTGCACTCGTCCTTGAGCGAGTACATTTTGCTGTTCGGGACGCCCATCGGCACCGAGGGCCATTCAGGCCGCTACGCCACCGAAGTCTACGACTTCATGCTCGACGGCGAGATGTGGTGCTACCACCCCGGCGAATTCGAGCGTGCCGTATACAAGCCCGGCGATGCGGCGTATCTGGGTGCTGACAAGGCCAAGGGCTACGCCGTCCCCAGCCACGCATGGATGCTCGAGTACGCCCGCGGTCCGATCCCCACCATGCTGCCGTTTGGCCTGTCGGACACCGTGTTCAGCACGCTCGATCGCAAGACCGTTGGGCGCACAATCTGGTCCTACGGCCGCCTGGTCGTAAACGAGCTGCTGCAAGGCAAGATCTGAGGCGGTTTGGGCGCTCGTCCGAGCAGAGCTGTGTGGTAAGACACAGCCATGCCTAAGAGCGCCACCACCGTCGAGTCGTTCGTTTCTCCGGAAGAGTTTCGCGCCGTGATCGTTGCGGTCGAAAAGTACCCGGAATTTTTGCCCGAAGTGAAGAAGGTCGTCGTCAAGGAGCAGAACGATAGCTCCCTGACCGCAACCTTTTTTGTAGAGGTCAAAGTCTCGGGAATGGAAGTAAAGACCGAGTACACCGTGCACTACCAGCTCAGCGACAGCGAGGTGAGCTGGACGCTCGTGTCTTCTCCGACCCTCACCAAAAATGAGGGACGCTGGAAGCTCGAGGAAACGGCCGACGGCGAAACCAAGGCGTCGTACGAGAACGAGCTCGTCACGAGTCTCCCCATCCCCGAAGATCTCCAAAAGATCTTCGCTGACCAGGAGATGCCCCGAATGATGCAGCGCTTCCGCGACCGCGCCGAGGGCTGAGGCCGAGCCGCCCGCAAAATGACAGCGAGCGGACCGCTCCTACCCCGTGGCGCAACGGCCGCTTTCGAGTACCTTTGCGCGCCATGCGTATCGAGGATTTGAAGGGTCACAAGGTCGGTATTTGCGTCTCGGGTGGTCTAGATAGCAAGACGGTCACGACCCGCCTGAAAAAGGCTGGCGCGGACGTGCTTTGCTTCACCGCCAACCTCGCGCAGCCGGACGAAAAAGACGTCAACGACATCAAGCACAAGATGGCTCCCACGGGCGCCGAGACTGTGATTGTCGACTTGCGCCGGGAGATGGCCGAGGCCGCCTTCATGGCGCTCAAGAGCCAGGCCACCTACGACGGCGGCTACTGGAACACCACCGGCCTCGGCCGCGCGGTAACCGTAAAGGGCTTGCTGGGCGCCATGCGCGACCGCGGCTGTACGATTCTCGCCCACGGTGCCACTGGCCGCGGCAACGACCAGCTCAGGTTCGAGCGCTACACCAACGTGCTCGCTCCCGACATGAAAGTCTACGCGCCCTGGCGCGACCCGGCCCTGCTCGAGGAGTTCCCCGGCCGCAAGGAAATGGCCGCCTACCTGCGCGCCCTGGGCATCGAAGCCGAGGTCGGAGCCAAGAAGCGCTACTCCACCGACGCCAACCTGGCTGGCTTGTCGCACGAGGCCGAGGATCTCGAGTCCATCGAGACGCCTTGCACCATCGTGGATCCCATCATGGGCGTGTGGCCAGAAAAGGCGAAAGACGCAGTCGAGAAGGTCACCCTGCGCTTTGAGCGCGGTCAGGCCGTAGCCATCAACGGCAAGACGCTCGACCCCGTCGCTGCCATGCTCGAAGCCAATCAGATTGGTGGCCGCAACGGCGTGTGGATGCGCAATGCGCTCGAAAACCGCGTCATCGGCACCAAGAGCCGCGGTGTGTACGAAGCTCCTGGTATGGAAGTGCTGGGCGCGGGCCTTCGCGCTGTATACCAGGCCGTCCTCGACCGCCGCGCGACCAAGCTCTTCAACGAGTTGTCGCGCATCGTGGCAGACCACATCTACGATGGCCGTTTGTTCGACCCCACCGTGCGCGCGGCGCTCGCTGCAATCGACGTACTGGCTGAGCCGGCCACGGGCACCGTGGAGCTCGGCCTGTACAAGGGCAACATCTACTTCCACAGCCTCAAGGAGTGCCCCGGCTCGCTGTACAACGAAGCCGATGCGTCCATGGAAAAGAGCGAGGGGCTCAACCCCACGAGTTCGCAGGGCTACGTCGAGATCCAGAGCGTAGAAGCCAAGGCGCTCGCTCGCGCGGGTCAGATTCGCGGCTGAGCCGAGCAGTCGGTTCGCGTAGCGCTCTCTCGCCTGTGCGCTAAACGCGCGCGTTCGCTCCCGCTAGTTGAGAACGGAACCTTGCGCTGAGACCTGGCTCGCCCGGTACCAATGGCGCAACACCTCGCCGGCGGGGCGCGCTCGAAATCCGGGCGGCGCCTGCCTCGGCGCATGGGAAAGCCATGCGCCAAAAAGCACGCCATCCAGGCGCGGATCGTCCTGCCAAACCTCGTACAGGGCGCGCTGCCGACGCAACTCCTGCATGAGCAATGCGCCGTCGTCGGCGGGCGTTGGAGTCTCCCGGGCCGCAACGTAACCCAAGTCACTAAATACGTAGTGCTTGCCCTCCGCGAGCGCCCAGTTCCGCAACTTGCGGGCCCACGGGAGGAGCTGCTGTCGAAGTTGCTCGTCCGTGCCAGCCGTCGAATCCAAGTACTTGCGAATGCCTGTCACTGACACGAGATCGAGCGCATCCCAGAACTGCACGTCCGCAACGTGATCGATGTGGGCACCATAGGAGAGCTTGCCTCGGTAAATCTTGCGCACGGCGCGCACGAGAGCGCGCCAACGGTCTGGCTGATCCTCAGTTGTCACGAGCTCCGAGCCCACGGACAGGAGCGCCGCTTTGCGAGAACCTGCGAGGCGCGCGTAGTGCGTCACGAACCGCTGATAGCTCCACCACCAACGGTCCCAGGTTTCAGGAGCAATAGCGCCACGCCACTGGTTTTCCGCGTGTGATTCTATCTCGAGTAAGGGTGTGAGGCAGACGCGAAGACCTCGCGTGTTCGCCTCATCCATCAGCCAGATGAGTAGATCGTCGTCGACTGTATCCGCCACACTGGGCGCAATTTCAATCGCCTTGGTGTCTACCTGATACCAGCGGACTACGAGCTCCAGATCCGTTGCACCGAGGTCGACGACATCGTCCAAAAACTTACCGTAATGAGGCTTCGTTTGAGGATCGTCTAGGCTTCCCACCGGCATGCTGAGTGATACACCGCGACGAAATGAATCCTCGCGTTGCATCGGAACAGGCAGTGCGTCCGAAGGACGCTCCAATGTGTATCGCGGTGGCGAAACTTTGGCTGGGACTGTCTGCGACGACTCGTCGGAGCAGCCGCAAACTGCCCACCACAAGGCGCACGCTGCTGCTTGTACTGACCGTGGGTTCACATCCAGCGTCCTAGCACGAACGATTCGCCAACTGATCACAAAATGTCTCACTCCAGGCTAACCAGATACGCTCGAAATAGGGCTCGAATGGCCTCCTTGGTCTGAAGTGTGCGACCACGAAAGCGCGACCATTTCCCTTGAACCGGCAGAAAAACAACGCAAGTTGCAGATGCAATGCTCCCAAGCCGAGACGTATCATTCACGCACTGGCTGACAAAGGCCCCTACTTTAATTCTGCTCTGACATCACAAAGATTTGAGTCTGCTCACGCAATCGCGTCGAGGGTGAGGCCACGGTGTCGTTGTTGAATCAAGCAAGCAGAATTTCCACGCTCGAAGATTGGGCCCAGGCCTATGTCGAATCCACTTCGCTCTCGCACAAGCTCGCGCCTCCTGCGCTGCCAGAACACTTCGCGAAAGCTCCCGTTGTGTCGCATCGCATCTCACGCCCAGGGCGACCTGAGCAACTGCGCGTGGTCTGGGACAAATACAAAGCTCCGAAGAGTGCGCATGCTTTGAGGTCCGCAGAAAAGCGCGCACATCTGCTGCACACGTTTCTGCACCACGAACTGCAGGCCGCCGAACTGATGTGCTGGGCCGTGCTCGCGTTTCCAGAAGCGCCGAGTGCATTTAGACGCGGACTCCTCAACATCTGCCAAGACGAAATTCGTCACATGCACATGTACGCGGAGCACATGGCCACACTCGGCTTCGCAGTCGGAGATTTTCCTGTACGCGATTGGTTTTGGGAGCGCACTCCGCATGCCGCGACGCCGCTCGAATTCGTGGCTCTGATGAGCATGGGCTTCGAAGCCGGGAACCTCGACCACACCGCACGTTTTGCGCAGCTGTTCCGCGAGGCGGGCGACCCCGCAGGCGCACTGTTGCAAGACCGCGTGGGCGAAGAAGAGATTGCGCACGTAGCCTTTGGTGCCCACTGGTTTCGCCTCTTTCGCGGTGAGCTTACGTTCGCCGCCTGGCAAGCAGCTTTGCCCGCACCGCTGTCTCCCATGCTCATGCGAGGCAAGCCGCTGCAGCGGGAAGCCCGCACGCGCGCTGGGATGGATTTCCTTTTTTTGGATGAGCTCGAAGCATGGCAACCCCGACCGCCTGGCTCCTGAATCTCGACGCCGACATGGAGCTTTCGTCGCCGCTTCACTACCGGGTCGATGCGGCGCGAGAAGAGCGCATGCGCTCGCTGCATGGGCGCATGGCGATGCTTATGCGATCAGGCGATGTGGTCATCGACCCTGCACAAGATACGCGAGCGCTCACGGGGTTTCGCGTCCTCGCATTCTGTCCGACGCCGAGCGCGCTCCGACGCCTCTCCGCGCTGGCATTGTCCGTTCCCGCGGCCCCCGCCTTGAGCGTGCTCCAGACCGCCAACAGTCGCGCATTCTGTGCAGCGCTTGGGCAAACCCTGCCCCACACGCATTACATCGAGTCCGTCGAGGCCCTGCTCGCTGTGCTGCAAAGCCCTGGGCCCTACCGGGAGTTCATCCTCAAGCGGCCGTTTGGCTTCGCCGGCAGAGAGCGCCGCAAGGCCCACATCGAGGGGCTCGACGCGAGCACCCAGGGCTTTGCGGAGCGCACCTTTCGCGCGGGCCAGGGCCTGCAAGTCGAACCTTGGCTGCAGCGCGGACGCGACTACGCCATGCACGGCTACCTCACTCCGACCGGACGCTCCTTCCGAGGCCCCTTGATGCGCCAGCAATGCGACGCAATGGGCCGCTGGGAGTACTCTGGGTACGCGGAGTCGGGGGAGCTCGATGCTGCCTTCCTGGGCCTTCTAGAGCGGGAATTCGACGCGACGGCGTCGGCTCTCGGGCACCTCGGCTACTTTGGCCCGTTTGGAATCGACGCCTTCGAATATCTCGATGCCCACGGCCAACGCGCCTTCCAGCCTCGCTCGGAGATCAATGCCCGCTTTTCCATGGGCTATCCACGGCCCTTGCTCGAGCAAGCCTTGGCACACGAGGAAAGCGGCCCGATTTAGGTGCGGTCTGGGTCTTGACAGCGCCGAGAGCGTGGCCAAGTTTCGCCTCAGCCATGACACAGCACGCCTTTCAAGCCCAGGTCAGCGAGGTTCTAGGCCTGGTCATCAATTCGCTCTACAGTCAGCCGGAAGTGTTCCTGCGCGAGCTGCTCTCGAACGCATCCGATGCCCTGGACAAAGAGCGCTTTCTCAGTCTGACCGCCCAAAGCGACTCGAGTGAAGCGCTGCGGATTCGCCTGATTCCCGATGAGCAGAACAAAACGCTCACCATCGACGACAACGGCGTCGGGATGAGTGAGGCAGATCTCATCAAAAATCTTGGCACCATCGCGCACTCGGGCTCACGGGAATTCCTGCAGCAGCTCAAGGACAAGAAAGACGTCAACCTCATCGGCCAGTTTGGCGTGGGCTTCTACAGCGCCTACTTGGTCGCCGATCGGGTGCAGGTCGTAAGCAAGAAGCGCGGCGAGAGCCAGGCCTACGCGTGGGAATCGGACGCCAAGCAAGGCTTCACCACAGCCGCCGCAGAGCGCGAGAGCCGCGGCACCTCAATCATCCTGCATCTCAAAGACGAGCACGCAGAGTTTTTGACTCCGGGCCGAATCCGACAGCTCGTCACCCGCTACTCCGACTACGTCGGGTACCCCATCGAGCTCGGCACGCAGAAAGAGGGTGAGCTCGCATTCGAACGTGTGAACCAGGCGAGTGCGCTGTGGCAGCGCCGAGCGGCCGATGTCACCGACGAGCAATACGACGAGTTCTACCGTCACCTCACGCACGACTGGGAACCACCTCTCGGTCGCAAGCACTTCCGCGTCGAAGGCAACCAAGAATTCACGGGGCTTCTGTTTGTCCCGAAACGCCCGCCATTCGACTTGTTTTCGCCTGAAGAGCGCCATGGCGTACGCCTGCACGTAAAGCGCGTGTTCATCATGGACGACTGCAAGGAGCTCTTGCCGCGTTGGCTGCGCTTCGTGCGCGGCGTCGTCGACTCCGAGGACCTTCCGCTCAACGTTTCACGCGAGCTGCTCCAGGATTCCAAGGTCGTCCGCATCATCCGCAAGCAAGTCATCAAGCAGGTGCTCGACCTGCTCGATGAGATCGCGGAGAAGCGTCCCGAAGATTACGCGACCTTGTTCAAGAACTACGGCACCGTGCTCAAGGAAGGCGTGCACCTCGACCCGGAGTACAAGGACCGTTTGGCCAAGCTTCTGCGCTTCGAAAGCAGCAAAGCCGAGACCACGACCTCGCTTGCCCAATACGTTTCGCGTATGCCCGAAGGCCAGACTTCGATTTTCTACCTGCTCGGCCCTTCGCGCCGCACGGTGGAAGCCAGTCCGCACATCGAATCTTTGCGCGCCCGCGGCTACGAGATTCTCTACATGGTCGACCCTGTCGACGAATGGGTCGTGCGCGGCTTGGGTGAGTTCGAGGGCAAGACCTTGCGCTCGGCCATGGACGAGAACCTCGATCTAGGCGAGGCTCAAACAAGCGAGGATAAAGAAAAGACCCCGCCTGAAGCCGGCACGGAGCAGCTCCTTACGCGCGTGCGCGAGGTCTTGAAAGAGCACGTCAGCGAGGTGCGCCTGTCCGACCGCTTGACCGATTCCCCAAGCTGTCTGGTGGTGCCGGAAGGCGGCCTCGGACCGTATATCGAGCGACTTTTACGTATGCAACAGGACGCAAACTTGCCTGCGCAAAAGCGTATTCTGGAGCTCAACGCAAACCACCCGCTCCTGCGCGCCCTGAGCCGACTGCACGAAAAAGAAGCGGAGAGCGACGACGTGCGTGAAGCCATCGAGCTGCTGTACGATCAGGCCCTCCTCTCCGAAGGAAGCCCCATCGAAGACCCGGCCCGCGTGGCCAAGCGTCTGACGCGCCTGCTCACATTGAGCGCCGAGGCTCGCCTCTCGAGTCCCGCAGCCTGACGTGGCTCGGGCCGCGCCAAAGCGTTCAGCAAGTAAGAAGAAAAGGCCGTCCCGTCCTGTATTCGCCGCGCGAGGCCCCACGTGGCTAACAGTCGCCGTTGTCACGCTTGTAGCGGCGTCGGCTCTTAGCCAATTCGAGCGCTTCATCTGGCTTGGCGCCGTGGCACAAGAGCTAGGTTTTTGGCTGCTCCTGAGTGCCCTCGTGACGGGGCTGATAGCCGGGATCAAGCGCGCCTGGCCGCTGCTGGGCGCCACCTTGTGCGTAGTGCTTGTCTGGGCTTTCCCGCTGTTTCCCTTGCTGCGAGAGACACGCCCCACGCCCCAAAACGGCCCGACATTCCGGGTGATGACCGCCCATTTGGGACGCCAAGCGCTTTCGCCGTCGAGCCTCGTCACAGAGCTTGTGACGCGCAAGACCGACGTCGCGGTGCTGACCGCCGAAGACCTACAGGCCTTGGTCAACCTTGCGCAAGAGCTGCCGGGCTACCGCAGCCTGCACGATCTCTCGCCCCGCGCCCCGTGGGTAGTCTTCGTCAAAAAGAGCCTCTCGATCGAGCGACACAAGGGCGAGGCTCGCATTCGCGTCGCAGGCTGCGATGTGCACTTCCAGCCCTTCAATTTGCCGTCTTTGTTCGCGTACACCGAGCGCACACAACGCGCAGCCCTGATCACAGCCTTGGAAGCCCGACCGAAGCACGCGCGCAGTCTGTGGCTCGGTCACCTCGGCAGCTCGCCGCGCGCACCCGACGTGTCGGCGCTGCTCGAAAAGCAGGAGTTGCGCGACGGGCGGGCTGGGCACGGACGTCTCGCAACGTATCCGTCTGCCCTGTACGGGCTCGGCCTGCCCCATGCACCTATGCTTTTGCATGGCTGGCTGCGTGTCCTCGACCTCACTGCCGACCCGCCCTTGAACCCCGGCGCGCACCGCACACTACGCGCGATCCTCGAAGTTACCGACTCACACTGCCGTGCGCAGCGCTAACGAGAAACGAGTCTCCGCATGCCTGGCCTAGACGAAAGTCGCGAGTTCATGCCGCTGTCGATAGCGGTCGTCACGATCTCCGATACCCGTTCACTCAGCGACGACAAATCGGGTCAGCGCCTTTCGGACTTGCTCATGGAAGCAGGCCACACGCTGTTCTCGCGCAGCCTTATCCGCGATGAACAAGCAGATATCGAAGCCGAACTAGAGCGGCTGCTTCAGGAAGTCTCAGTCCAGGTCATCCTCACCACAGGCGGCACAGGCGTCACGGGACGCGATGTCACCCCGGAGGCCGTGCGAGCCGTGGCCGACAAGGAGATACCGGGTTTCGGCGAACTCTTTCGCATGCTGAGCTATGCCATCGTAGGCACTTCCACCATCCAATCACGGGCTGTCGGCGTGGTAGCGCGCGGGAAGTACATCTTTGCACTTCCCGGCTCGCCTGGCGCCTGCCGTGATGCTTGGGACGGGATTCTCAAATCCCAGCTCGACAATCGCTATCGCCCCTGCAACTTCGCCGAGCTTCTGCCTCGTCTTGTCGAGCGCTAACCTGTGCCACTCTGCAGCGTAGTCCCGTAGGTGGCTGCAATGTGACTGGCGAGCGCCGCGACCAATTTTGCGCGGTACACAGGATCCACGGCCAGGTCCTGCCGCACCTCAATCTCGAGTGCAATCTTGCCAAACCGCTCGGCGTGACTCTCGGCAGAATAGATGAGCCCTGCTCTTCCCGACCACGGCTCATTGTACACGACTCGAGGCATCTCGGCGGACAGCGCTGCGCCAAGCTGCAGCGCCTCGGCCTCGTACTTGTCAAACAGCACGCCCACATCCATGGCGCGCGGAACGCCCATATAGGAAGGCGTGAAGCTGTGCACCGAGAGCAAGAGCTGAGCCCGTGACACAGCCAGCGCGCTGTCCACTGCGTCGTGATAGGCGCGATGAAACGTGCGCACGCGACGCTCGCGTTCTTCGGCACTGAGGCCTTGATTGAGCTGCACGAGCTCGCCCTCGGCCTCATTGCGGAAAAGATCGGGATGTCCCTCCTCGCGGTTCGCGTCGACTAGCAAGCGCGAGAACTCCGACAACACCGCGGAAGCGCCCAAGGCTTGCGCAAGCTCCAAGGATATCTCTCGCGCACCAAGGTCGTAAGACCAATGGGTCCCAACGAGGCGTCTGTCTGCATCGGGCCATTGGTAAGGCGCAGGCAAGGCGCAGCTCGCATGCTCACAGGTGATGAACACGGGCGCATCCGCATCGCCGTGTACCACCGTGACCGCCCGTTCATGGCAGCGGAGACCGAGGCTCAGTCCCCTCACGACTTTGGGTGACACGCGTGGCAGCTCACGGCATCGCCAAGGCTCGCATCATCTGGATCGTGTCCGAGCAGCTTTGCCATCACAGGCGTGACCCGCTGCTTCATGAACTTGAAAACGCGCGCGTTCTCCATGGCCTTCCAGTCTTCGCTCCCCACAGGGGGAATGACCGAAAGCTTGGCGTTCGGCATCCTGTAGTTTTCTTCCGATTCGTGACAGGGCGTGCACTCGAACTTCAGCCCTTCGTAGCGGCTGTGATCGTAGGTCTGGAAGACCTGACGCATGATCGGATGAACCTTCCCGATCATGTACCACTTCTTCTCCTCCTCGTTCATCGCGGCCCAAGGCTTGTCGTCCGGCCCAGTCACGCCGAGCACGCCGATGGCGCCATCGGTGGGGAGGGGCGGCGGTTCCCACGTGGAAACAGGCGCGCTCTCGCTAGCCGCCGTGTTGGATTTGGGCGCACCGCAAGCGCTGGTCATCGCGGCAAGAGCCATGGCAATCGTCGTATGGACCAAGAACTTCTTTTGTAGGCTCACGATGCGCTCCCTCACTCAGCTCACTTGTTCGGCTGCGGCGTCATCCGAAGGTAAGGGCGAATGACCTTGAAGCCCTTCGGGAACTTTTGCTTGAGGACTTCCGGATCCTGAAGCGCAGGAACGATCACACAATCGTCGCCATCTTTCCAGTTGACGGGCGTCGCCACTGAATAGCCGTCTGTCAGCTGCAGCGAGTCGAACACCCGCAGGATTTCGTCGAAGTTTCGTCCCGTGCTCGCCGGGTACGTGATCATCGCGCGGATCTTCTTGTTCGGGTCGATGAAGAACACCGAGCGGACCGTGAAGGTGTCGTTCGCTTCGGGATGGATCATGTCGTAGAGGGTAGAAACCTTGCGATCCTCATCCGCGATGATCGGGTAGGTCATCTTGGCACCCTGCGTGTCCTCGATGTCCGAGATCCAACCGCGATGCTTGTCGACCGGGTCCACGCTGAGCGCGAGCATGCGCACGTTGCGCTTGTCGAAGTCGGCCTTCTTGTTGGCCGCGTACCCGAGCTCGGTCGTGCAAACCGGTGTGAAGTCCTTGGGATGCGAGAAAAGAACGCCCCACGAGTTCCCTAGGTACTCGTGAAAACGGATCGTTCCTTCGCTCGACTCCGCCGTGAAATCAGGCGCGATGCTTCCAATGTGCAAACCCATGTTGCCGTGTCTCCTTCCATTGAGAGGAGGGATGAGCCGACAGCGACCCTTGGCTCACGTGCGCTCCCCCACGTTCTCTTGGACAGCTCGTATACCACACGCAGTTAAGAGACGAATACGTCTCGACTATGCGTGGGTTCGTCCGAACAACATTCGTCGACACATTATCCGTTGACACAAATAACCAGAGGACACATGTTTGTTGCAACAGTCAATCGTTTGACGGAGAATCTAGATCATGGCGACCCCGGCGATCATCAACTCGGCGACCATCCAGGAGCTCAGCCCTGGACTCTTTGCGTTCGCTTACCGCGCGGTTCGGCAACGTGAAGAAGCCGAAGATTTGGTCCAAGACACCTGGATCAGCGCGCTGAAGACCGTCCCCACCTTCGAGGGGCGCTCGAGCCTTCGTACCTGGCTGGTGAGCATTCTGCGGCGGCGTATCGCGGATCGCTTCCGGCGTGCACGTCCCTCGGAACACCTCGAAGAGGAACGCTTTTCGTGGGATGCCCCGCTGGCTGAAGATCGCATCGACGCCTACGAAACTGCGAGCATTGCTGCCCGCGCGATGACTGAGCTCAGCGAGCTGGAGCGCACCGCGGTCACGCTGTGCGACGTCCAAGACTTGGACCGAGACGAAGCCAGCGTCCGCATGGGCGTCACCCGGGGCCACCTGCGAGTCCTGCTGCACCGTGGGCGCAACAAGCTCGAGGTTGTCCTCAAAGCGAACGGCGTGGAAGCGCCAATGCAGGCCGTGTGAATGCCTTAGTCACGCGCCAGCGCGCCCGGAAGGGGTTCCCCCCTAGCCGGTCAGCGCTTGAGCTTCGTGACCAGCTCGACCTGCGAATGCACGCCGAGC
>CAZEWA010000079.1:0-21009 GCA_964515685.1 uncultured Polyangiales bacterium
ACACGTCAGTCTAGTTTTTCATTTTTCTTCCGGCCGAACCCCCGCTAGGTTTCGGGCCGCGCAGGGGAATCCCAGACTTGGCACCACAATCAACAGCATTCTTTCGCGTCGAAGGCATCCTCGTGGATCGCGGCGCATTGGCCGCATCGGCCTATTTTGCCAGCAACGCGCAGGGCTTTGCCGAGCGCGCTTTCCGCATCGGCGCCCTGGCACTAGGGGCTCCGGTCTACGGCTGGCTCTCACAAAACGATCGCACTCTGGCGACGCGGGCGGCCTATGTGGCCCTGCGCCGCATGTCGGAGGATCGCATCGGGGAGCTCGCGGAGGAGTACTTCGAGGACATCCTCAAGGAGCGCATCTACGAGCGTGGTCGCGAGCTTGTGAAGCGGGCACGTAAGGAAGGTCACCGAGTGGTCCTGCTGAGCGAGGGCATCGAGCCCGTGGTCCGCAAGCTCGTGGCAGAGATCGGCGCCGACGAGTTCGTGTGCAATCGCCTCGAGTTCGTGGGGGGCGAGGCCACAGGCAAGCTTCACGAGCCCATCATCGGCGGCCACGACAGCAGCAAGTGGGTAAAGCGTTTTGCAAATGAGCAAGGCCTGGATTTGTCTCAAGCGACTGCCTACGCAGCCCATGGCGCGGACATTCTCTTCTTGTCGAGTGTGGGCAAGCCCTGCGCCGTAAACCCAGATTTCGCATTGCGTGCAGCTGCACGTGATGCCGATTGGCCGGTGCTCGAGTACCGCTGAACACGCCCGAAGCGGGCAAGCGTACAGAGCAACGAGAGTAGTGAGTCGAGGAACTATGAGCACGTCGCTGTCGGTCGAGAAAGCACTTCTGGGTCGCCACATCCTCTTCACGGGTGCCAGCGGCTTTCTGGGCAAAGTCTGGCTCTCCATGATGCTGGACAAAGTTCCCCAGGTAGGCCGCATCTATGTGCTTTTGCGGGGCAAGCAGAAGCAGGGCGCGCGTGAACGCTTCGAGCGCATGATCAACGACTCCTACGCGTTCAAGGTTCTTCACGACCGGCATGGCGAAGACCTTGCGCGTTTCCTTGCGGAGCGAGTCGAAGTGGTGAGCGGCGACGTGAGTCAGCCGGGCCTCGGCGTCGATCCGAAGATTGCTGCGCGCATTCAGCGCGATCTCGATCTCGTGGTGCACTGTGCGGGGCAGGTGGACTTCAATCCTGAGGTCACCGAGGCACTCGAGACCAACGTCGAGGGCACCATTCACGCAGCCGAGTTTGCGGCGGCGGCGAAAAATGCACATTTTGTGCAGGTTTCGACCTGCTTTGTGGCGGGCAATCGGGATGGACGGGTGCTCGAGCAGGCGGTCCCGAACTACGCGCCTCTGCGCGAGGGGTTCGACGTCGAGGCGGAGTACAAGTTCCTCAAGCAGCTCGCGCGCGATGTGCACGAGGAGACCACGAGCGAAGAGGCCCTGACCAAGCTGCGCGCGGACCTCGTGAAGGATGTGGTGGCCAAGGGGCACGACGCCAATAACCACCAGCTCATCGACCGCATTCTCAAGCGTGAGGCCAAGGCACTGCTGAGCGACCGGCTCGTGCAGTCAGGCAAGGATCGCGCGCGCTACTGGGGCTGGCCGAACCTGTACACGTTCACCAAGAGCATGGGCGAATCCCTGCTGCTCTCGCGCTTCCCGAAGCTGCCAAAGACGTTCTTCCGACCCGCCATCATCGAGAGCGCTGAGGCGTTCCCCTTGCCCGGCTGGAACGAGGGGCTGAATACCTCCGCGCCGCTCGTCTATTTCATGGGGACTTGGTTCCGGCACATGTCGGCCAACAAGGACAAGCCCTTGGATGTAGTGCCGGTGGACTACTGCTGCGCGGCCCTGATCGCGGCATCGGCAGCATTGCTCGAGGGCAAGGCGAACTCAGTCTACCAATGCGCGACCAGCGATAGGCATCCGCTGACCGTGGGGCGCGGCCTCGAGCTCACGTCGCTTGCGCACAGAAAATACTATCGCGCTCATGGAGAGGATGCAGTCGAACGCGTCATCCTATCGCGCTGGGACTCCAAGGTCGTGGGCGAAGACCACTTCATGAAGGTCGACAATCTTCGCAAGATAGTGAAGGTGGTTTCGGACTTTGCGAAGGACACGCCTGCAAGCTGGCCGGAGTTCGCACGCAAGGAAATGAAAAAGCTGCGCACGAAGACCGACCGCGTCGACCGGCGCTTGAGCTTGGCCGACAAGGTGTTCGATACGTACAAGCCGTTCGTTTCGGATAACCGACAGACGTTTTCCTGCGATGAGCTCGTGAAGTTGGAGGTCAAAGAAGCCTTTTTCCACTACGAGCCCCGCCGCATCGACTGGCGCAAGTATTGGATAAATCAACACGTGCCGGGCCTGCGCCGCTGGTCGTTCCCGATCATCGAACAGGAGCGCGTTGAGAGCTACAAGCCAAAGTTTCCTGTGCGCTTGCCTGAGGTCTTGACCGAAATGGCGTCGCCCAAAGCAGAGACAACGCGTCGCCACACCAAGGCGACCGAAGTGACCGAGGTTGCGGAATGACGATCTTTCTCACGGGCGCGACGGGCTACATCGGCTCTTACGTCGCGAATGGGCTTTTGAATCAGCACGGCCAGCGCCTTGCGCTTCTCGTGCGTGCGAAGTCCAAGGAAGAGGGAGCCAAGCGCCTCTGGCAGTCCTTCCAGATGCATATGGACTTCCCAACGTTCTACGAGCAGCTCAACAGCCGCGTAGATATCTATTTGGGCGACCTGACGGACAAGAACCTCGGACTCGACGCCAGCACCTACAAGAAGCTGGCCCATGAGATCACGAGCATCATCCACTGCGCAGCTTCGCTGAATCGCAAGTCCAACAAGGCCTGTTTCAACGTGAACCTCAGGGGCACGCTTGAAATCGTCAAGCTCGCGCGGGCCGCGCAAGATCATCACGGTTTGCGGCGCTTTAGCGATGTTTCCACGGTGGCGGTCACGGGAGAGGTCTCGCACGAGAACATCCACGAAGACCAGGCCATCAACTGGAACAAGAGCGACTACGACCCATACTCGCGCACGAAGAAATTCTGCGAGCACATGGTGCACGAGCTTCTGCCTGAGGTGCCGATCACGATTTTCCGCCCGAGCACTGTGCTCGGCGACAGTCGGCATCCCGCGACCACGCAGTTCGACATGGTCCGGGCTTTCGCGTTCCTCGCGAAGCTGCCTGTGCTTCCACTCGATGCCACGTGGCGTATGGACATCGTGCCTGCCAATTATGTGGGCGCGGGTATCGTGGCCGTTCACATGCAGAATAAGCCCGAGCACGGCGCCTACAACCTGAGCACCGGCCTCGCGTCGCCAACGTATCGCGAAATCGTGGATGCGATGCGCAAGGCAGGGCACGGAACCCATCACGTGTTTGCGCCCAAGCTCGTTCCGACCTTCGAAAAAGCGGTCGACAGACTGATGGACACGCCCAAGCAATGGGGCGTTGCGCCCGCCGCATCGTTGATGAAGGTCTTCTTGCCGTACCTCGTTTACGACACGGTCTTCGACAACACGCGGATTCAGAAGGTGCTAGGAGGCGCGCCCGCGCCGTTCACCGACTACTGCTTCCACCTGTTCAAGTTCGCGACCGAGGGGAACTTCAAGTACCCGTACAAGCCCTGGCCCGAAGACGTGAAGAGTGCGGCAAAGCGCCCAGAACAGGGCGGATCAAACGGCGCATCGGTCCACAACGGAGCCTGATTTCATGGGGTTTCTCGATAAGTTAAACAAGGCGTTCGATCCAGATCGCGCCTTGATGATTGCGGTCGACGCGCTGATTGAAGCGGCGGGGACGCGTCATGCGCTCGACCGCTCGCCGAGCGTGTACAAGGCGGGCGACCCGCTCAAGCTCTTGCTTGCAGGCTACGTCGGCACGCGCAATACCGGGGCTGACGTGCGCGTGGAGGAGATGATTCGTCAGTTCCGCCACGTGCTCGGAGACGACAACATCGAGCTATCGCTCATGACCGTCAGCGAGAAGCTGTCGGCAGGCTACTTCCGTACCGTGCGTCAAATCGAGATGCCCACGGTGTTCCCGAAGTTTTTGTTCGACGAGTGCCCGAAGCATCACGGGGTCATCGCCTGCGAAGGCTCGATGTTCAAAAGCAAGTTCGCGAGCGCGCTGACCACGATGATGGCGGGCGCTATCGGCATGGCTGCGGCTGAGAACAAGGTGAGCGTTGGCTACGGCGCCGAAGCGGGGGAAATGGCCCCGGCCTTGCGGCGATTCGTGGAGAAGAACTGTAAAAACAGCTTCGTTTTGTGCCGCAACGAGCCTTCACGTGGCGTGCTCGATAAGCTCGGCATTCGCAACGTTGGCGGCGCCGATACGGCCTGGACGTTCGAGCCCGCACCCTTGAGCCGGGGCGCTCAGCTACTTCGCGAACGGGGGTGGGATGGCGTGACTCCGGTGCTCGCTCTGTGTCCCATCAACCCGTTTTGGTGGCCCGTGAAGCCGGATCTTCTGAAGACGGCCGCGATGCACGCTTCCGGGCAGTTCAAACGTGAGCACTACAAGAGCATCTACTTCCACAATGCGGCCCCCGAGGTGGACGACAAGTTCGACACCTACTGCAGCGCTATCGCCAACGCGGTGAATGCATTTCGACAGGAAAAGCGGGTGTTTCCGATCCTGGTTGGGATGGAAATGCTCGACCGCATCGCGTGTGAAGAAGTTGAGTCCAAGCTCGAGGCAGGTGCGCCGCTGTTCGTCAGCGACGAATACACCATGTACGACCTCGTGAGCGTGCTCCGAAACTGCTCACTCATGGTGAGCTCGCGCTTTCATGCCATCGTGACGTCCATGCCGGGGCTCGTGTCCTCGGGCGGAATCACAATGGACGAGCGCATCCGCAACCTGATGGCCGACCGTGGGCATCAGGATCTCTTCCTCGAAGTGGACGACCCGAATCTCGAAGAGCGCACACTGCAGCTGTTGAGGAAGATAGACACGGACGCGGAGCGAATCCGCGGCGACATCGCACGCGCACTGCCACGTCAGCTTCAGCTGATGGGGCAAATGGGCATCGATTTTGTAGACGAAGTGACTCGCATCTATCCCGATTTTCCCAAACCCGATTTGCCGCGCTCGTGGGAAGCGCACCTCCCCTCGCTGCCCCGTGCACTGCGAGAAATTATGGAGAAGGTGGCATGAACTTCATCGAGAAGATGTACGCGAGCCTGACTGCCAAAGCCTCTGAGCCGCTCATCCTGGAAGTGCAGGATGAACAACTCGTGGCAGTCACAGGTCGCGAGTTGAGTGCGCTTGTGGCAAAAGCGCGCGGATTTTTGGCTGCACAAGGTGTGGCTCCCGGCGACCGGGTGGCCTTGATCGCGCACAACTCAGCGCGTTGGGCAGCGGCCGATCTTGCGATCCTTGGCGCCGGCGCCATCGTGGTTCCCATGTACGATCGCCAGGCTGCAAACGAGCTCGCGGGCATGCTGCAGAACTGCGAAGCGCGTCTGGTGCTTGTCGAGAATGCAGCGCTGAAGCAGAGCATCGAAGCGGCGTGGCCGAACCACAGCACCGTGGCGACCTTCGACGAAGCCTTTGCGCATGCAGAAGGCGATTTGAAGCCCGTCCGGCGTGGTCTCTCCGATCGCGTGACGATGATCTACACGTCGGGTACGAGCGGCGAGCCCAAGGGCGTGTTGTACACCGTCGAAAACGTGGGTTTCATGCTCGACCGGACCACGGAGGGGCTGAAGACCATGGTGGGCAGTCGTGGGGGCGTAGACCGCGTTTTCCACTACCTGCCGTTCTGCTTTGCCGGTTCACGCATTCAGCTCTGGTCTCAGCTTGCGCGCGGCAATCCGTTGATGGTCTCGACCGACCTAAACAACCTCGTCAAAGAGCTTGCGACCGCGCAGCCGCACTATTTCCTCAACGTGCCTACGTTGCTCGAGCGCATTCGCCTCGGTGTGGGCAACAAGCTCAAGGAGCGTGGCGGTCTGGTCTTCTCGCTGTACCTGCGCGCAGTGGAGGGCAATGAGCGGAAGGTCAAGGGCATCACGACCCTCAAGGACAAGCTCGCGCTCGAGATTGCCAAGCGCATCGTGTTCCCCAAGATTCGCGAGCAAATCGGCAAGAATCTCGAGTTCCTGATCTGCGGATCCGCGCCACTCAGCGAAGAGACCCAGCGTTGGTTCGGTCTCGTGGGGATTCCTGTATATCAGGTTTATGGACTTACCGAGACCACAGCCATCGTGACGATGGACCAGAAAGACCTCGCGCGCCCAGGCTACGTCGGCAAAGCGATCGACGGTGTCGAGATGCAGATCTCCGACGAAGGCGAGCTTATCTGCCGCGGTCCGAACATCTTCCCGGAGTATTGGAAGCGCCCCGACGCGACGACCACGAGCATTCGCGAGGGCTGGTTCCACACGGGCGACATGGCAGAGATCACGGGCGACGGATACCTGCGCATCGTGGGGCGGCTCAAGGATCTGCTGGTTCCCGAGAGCGGCCACAACGTTGCGCCCGGACCCATCGAAGAAAAGCTTGCGAACCTGCTGCCCGGCGCGCAGGTCATGGTTGTCGGGCACGCGCGTCCGTACCTTGCGGTGATCGTAACCGGGCCGGTCACGGAGGAGGTCGTTCAAGCCGCCGTCGACAAGGTCAATGCGGACCTTCCGCACTATCGCAGGCTGCGCAAGTTCTTCATCGCCGCAGAGCCCTTCAGCGTCGAGAATGGCGAGCTCACGGCGAACCAGAAGCTCAAGCGGAATGCCGTGGAAAAGCGCTATACGTCGCAGATTCAGGGGATGTACGCGTGATCGAACTCAGGCTCCGCGATGACGTCTATGAACTCGAGTTGCGTGCGCCGCCTGTCAACGAGATAGGCGAGCCCATGTTGCTTGCGCTGGAGCAAGCCCTCGCCGAGATAGACCCGACGCGGGGTCGTGCACTTGTCTTGTACTCGGCCCTGCCGAGTGGCTTCTGCGCGGGGGCTGATCTGCGCTCGCTGTATGCGGGGCTGGTGGCCACGCAAGATGCTGCCGAGCGCGAGGCGCGCATAGGTTCGTTCATCGACCGCATCCATGCCGTCATGAATAAGCTCGACACTCTGCCCATCACCACCGTGGGGGCGCTGCACGGAGCTTGTTTTGGGGGCGGATTCGAGCTTGCACTGACCTGCGACGTACTCATCGCGGACAAAACTGCGCGCTTCTGCTTTCCCGAGCTTCGGCTCGGCATCGTCCCAGGTTTTGGTGGCATTCCAAGGCTCAAGCGCGATGTCGGAAATGCCGTGGTGCGCGACCTGTTGCTGACAGGGCGAAGTCTGAACGCCAAGAAGGCGCAGACGCTGGGACTTGTGAGTCAGATGGTGGCCCAGGGGAAGCACGTGGATGTGGCGCGTTCTACGGCCAAGCAGGCCACGCGTTTCGATCCCGATGCGCGCGCGACCTGCAAGGCCTTCATGAAGCCTGTGCCCTACGCCGAGCTCGAAGAAGAGAAGCGGCATTTCAAGCGACTCGTGCTGCGGCCTCAGGTCGAAGTGGCGCTCAAGAAGTTCGTGGAGAGCACCGATCTCCGCCCATACCTTCCGTAAATGGAGAGGCTTATGTCCGACACAGTGCAGCGCTTGATAGCTCTCGCCGGTAAGAAGTTTAAAGTGGATGTCAGCGGACTCTCGCCGGACAACGACTTCTTTGGTGCCCTCGGAATCGACAGCGTGCAGGCGCTAGAGCTGCTGAGCGAACTCGAGATCGAGTTCGACGTGGAAGTTCCCGACTACGAGCTGGCTGAAGTAAAGACCTTCTCTGCGTTGGCAGAAGTCATCGATACGCGTCGCTAAACTATGCTTGAACTCTCACGCCTAAGCTGCCTGGGTGAAGCGCTGCGCGATGCAGTGCTGACCTACAAGACCAACACTGCGCTCATCGAGGTGGATCGCCACCGTGAGAAGGAGCAGCTCACCTACTCCGAGCTCCGACGCAGGGCGGAGCAATTCGCCGGGCATATCGAGGGGGCCGGATTCAAAGCGGGTGACCGCTGTGCCATCCTCCTGAGCAATCAGTCGAAGTGGGTCATCGGCGGACTCGGCGCGCTCTGGGCGGGGGCCACGCTGGTTCCGCTCGACTACAAGCTGACAGCCAAAGAACAGCTCGCGTTGATCGAGCATTGCAAACCCGAGGTACTCTTCACCGAGTATCCGGTGTGGCGGCTGCTGCTCAAAGAGAACCTCAGTGTGTTCGAGCGCACGCGCGTCATCGTGACGGAGGCACCCGAGAAGGCTGATATCGGACCTGCGCGCCGCTACGAGCAACTAGAGAGCGGACGCTTTGAAATGCGTCTCCGATCGCGCGAGGATGTGGCGTGCATCGTGTACTCCTCGGGCACGGGTGGTGCGGCCAAGGGCTGCATGCTCACGCACGGAAACTACTTGGCCCAGGCACAGGTTTTGGGTCGCATGTTTCCGATGAACGAGGAGGACCGCTACTTCTCGATTCTGCCCACGAACCACGCCATCGATTTCATGTGCGGGTTCATCGTGCCCTTCTTGTTCGGCGCCGCCGTGGTGCACCAACGCACGTTGAGGCCCGAGTTCCTGATGCCGACCATGCGAGAGTACGGAATCTCGCATATGGCGTTGGTGCCGCGCGTGTTGCGGGCGCTCGAGACGAAGATCGAAGAGCAGCTTGATGAGCGCGAGGATTGGCAGCGCTCCATCATTGACCGGCTGTCGAGTTTCAACGACCTGGCGACGCAGCGAAAACCTCGCCACGCGTTGTCGAAGACCCTGCTCAAGCCCATCCACGATAAGTTTGGCGGTAAGCTGCGGCTCATCTTCGCCGGCGGTGCATTCGTGGAGCGCAAGAACGCCGAGTATTTCTACCGTCTCGGCTTGCCTGTCGTCATCGGCTACGGCCTCACCGAGGCCGGCACGGTGATCACGGTCAATGACCTCAAGCCGTTCCGAGCGGACACGGTAGGCGTGCCCGTCGAGGGAACTGAAGTGGTGATTCGCGGTCAGAACGACGACGGAGTCGGCGACGTCTGGGTGCGCGGCCCCACGGTGATGAAGGGCTACCTCGATGAGCCCGAGCTCACGCAGGCAGCACTCGTCGACGGCTGGCTCCAAACGGGCGATGTCGGTCAGCTCGATGCATCCGGCCACCTCAAGTTGCTGGGTCGCAAGAAGAACATGATCGTCACGGCGGGGGGCAAGAATGTCTATCCGGAGGACATCGAGAGTGCCTTCATCGAGCTCGACGAAGTTCTTGAGGAGTACAGCATCTTCGCTGCGAACTTCCTGTGGCCTTCCAAGCAGCTCACGGGCGAGCAGCTCGTGCTCGTGGCGCGCACGAAGCCCGACGTTGCCCTGGACGAGAGCGTGCTCGCGCGCGTACGTCAGCTGAACGAGAAGCTTCGCGACTACAAGCGCATCGCGGGCGTCGTGAACTGGGCGCCAGAGTTTCCGCGCACCGCCTCGCAGAAGATCAAGCGCGAGGAGTTGGCGAGGCAAATCTGTCAGCAAACGACACGTGACGACGCGGTCGTCTCACTGTAAGTGAGAGGTCTTCGCGCCCCACGCGCGAAGCGAACGGGAGCAGTGTGGCCGAGCAATACCTTGCAATCGTCAATCCAGCCGCCGGTGGCGGGCGTTGTGGCAAGGAGGCGGCCCAGGCGCTTCAAGGCCTGCGCGACGCCGGGCTCGATGTGGCTTCTGTCGAAACGAGTGGGCCCGGCCAAGCCACGGTGCTCGCTCGGCGCGCGTTTGCGGAAGGCATGCGCAACTTCATTGCAGTCGGCGGCGACGGGACAGGTTTTGAAATCGTCAATGGCCTCTTTCCCGAGGCATTCGACGCCAAAATCAAGCCGACACTGGGCTTCCTTCCGCTCGGCACCGGCAACTCATTCTTGCGGGATTTCACGAGCGAGGGCGCGGCCTACTCGAAAGCTGCGCTGATCGCGAAGAAGCGGCGCGCCTGCGACGTGCTGTGGTTGAAGCATCGCGAAGGAAGCATCTTCTATATCAACTTGCTGAGTCTCGGCTTCGTTGCGGATGTGTGTACGGTGGTCAACGAGCGCTTCAAGCCGCTCGGCGAAGCTGGGTACGGGCTCGGTGTGGTGGTGAAGCTACTCGGCCTCAAGGCTCGGCCTATTCCGCTGTCCGCAGAGGGCGGCACGGTAGATGCGCGGCCGAAGGTCTTTGTCTCTTTCAACAACAGCCGCTTCACAGGCGGCAAGATGATGATGGCCCCCGGCGCAGACACAGCCGATGGCTTGCTCGACCTGATTAGCGTCGGAGACCTCGGACGCGCAGGTCTACTCGCGACGTTCCCAAAGATCTTCAAGGGCACGCATATTGCGCATTCGGCGGTCGAAAATCGCCAAGTGCGCGAGGTCGATTTCACCGTCGATGGCCCTATGGACGCGATGATCGATGGTGAGGTAATTTCGGTGTGGCCAGAACGGCTAGAGGTGCTGCACCACGCGCTCGAGGTGTGTGTATGAGACTGAATCCCATGGCAGTGCTCAAGGAGCACGAATCGGACGAAGCGGCCGAATCTGGTGTCGATCCGCTGCCTCTACCGCTCGGCTCGCCCATGGAGCCGCTCTACAAAGCGTGGTCCATTTTTGGAGCGTGGCCCATCTCTGTGGGTTTGATGACGGCTGCGTTTACGAGCAGCGTGCCACTCTCTTTGGTGGTGCCGTTCGAGAAGATCATGCCGCATCTGCCGCAGCCTTTGATGGGGCTTGTGCCGCAGCTGATCACGCTCAAGAAGCCCACGCTGACGTACCACAAGGATTTTGATCCGAAGCGGGTCAGCTTCTTCATGATGAATCACACGAGCGTTCTCGATGCGCACGTGGCGCTCTGGGCCATTCCGCATGCGTTTTGCGGCGTGCAGCATGCACACCATTTCAATGTGCCGGTCTACGGCTGGCTGATGAAGCGCGGCAACGGCATCGGCGTGACCAAGGGCGGGCAGGGCCAAGCGCAGTTGGTGGCCGACCAAGTGGCCGACCGGGTGCGGCGCGGCATCTCGATTCTCGGCTTTCCGGAAGGGCGTCGCACGCAGAATGGGCGCATCCTCCCGTACCGTCGCGGCCTGTTCACGATGGCCCGCAACTCAGGGGTTCCGGTGGTCCCCATCGCGGTGCGCGGCCTGTGGCAGGTCCTGCGGCGCGGTGAATGGGTGATTCGCCCCCATCCTCTCGACATCTACGTGGGACCCCAAATCGAGACGCAAGGCATGAGCGACGCCGAGGTGGAGCAGCTCGCCGACAATTTCTGTGAGTTCACGGCAGATTACGTGGAAAACGGCGTGCTAGGCGATGCAGCAAAGCTGCGTCCCGGTTCCTGAAACAGCGAGCGCGGCCAAGTTTCAAGTCGGCGGTCCTTTCTCGCCAGATGCGCCCATGTCATCATCGCGGGGAGCGTGCTTGCGTCTTCGCTTGGCGCTCGTGGGAATGCGAGTGCGCCTCAGGGCGTTTTCCTCGGGTAAAGTGACCCGTGCTCGTCGAAGGGGGCATAGTTTCGCCATGTCTGCGAGCGACCCGGAGTGCTGGGCGAGATTGAGACTCGCACAAGGGGAATCCACCGCCATGAGCCTGGAGCTCGCTGGAGCCCTGGGGCATACGACGTTGACCGTGGGTCAAAGCCCGGGTTGCGACTGGATCGTGCGCGGAGTGGGCGTTGCTCCCGTGCATTTCTCACTGCACTGGGATGGCTCGGTTTTGCGCATCGCGGACGTGTACGGGGCGGGCGGAGTCAGCGTGGATGGCGCAGCCGTCGGAGCCCAATGGCGCGCCTTGGGCGCTCGCTCACGCATCGACTTCGGCAAAGCGACCATCGAGATCGAAACACTCAGTGTGCCGCCGCCGCCCGGTCGCGAGGCCGTGGCTTTTGCGCTCCCGGTGCAAAGCAGTCCTAGCAGGCATCCCTCGTCGGGGCGCCCAGGGGCTTCGGTCACTGGCAAAATGACCCTCATGGGCGTCGCTCCGGTGGAGGGCTTGTTAGGTCAGGCAGCGCCCCGTGCAACCGCTCCGCAGGACGAAATCGGTCGTCCGCGCTCGCACATGCCGACGCTGATGGGGATTTCGTCTTTTCCACCCAGTGGGTCGCAGGAGTCCCATTCTCCGCGAGTGTCCGCGGCGGCAGATGAAGGAGTCGCCGTCGAAGAGCGTGGAACGGCGCGCGAGCAGCCGCAGAGCCCGTCGAAGGCGCCCCCGGCCGGCGCCACGCTGATGGGCATCGGAGTTGGGGCCGAGCCAGGTCGACTGGGTCGAGCCACGGCAGGAGAGGGCGATCCGCGCGGGTTACAGGCCTTTGTGGTGGTACGCTCGGAACGGCCGGAGGCGGCCCCTAGCGAGCTGCCACCCTCTTCGCGCGCTGTGCATGCGGCCATCCGCAGCAGTTCAGCGACGCCTACCGGGAGGGTGCCGCTTTCAGAGAGCGGTCCGCGCGAGGTGCAGGCGGTCCCAGAGACCCCACCGCCCAGCGCGGTCGGCATCCGATCGATGGGAAATTCCGAGACAGATGTTCCCCAGGCGGTGCTTATCGATGCCGGCTCGGGCCGGCCTGCGGCCCCCTTTTCGCCGCCGTCTGAGTCAAGTGCTTACGAGTCTGCCCCCTCCGATCGCGGGTTTCCGGCGGGTAGCCCGCCCGGCCTGCTCGAGAGTGCGGGACCCGAGCGGCGCTTCCCTTGGCGGTATGTCGGGGTGGGTCTCATCACGGTTGTGGCCTACGGGGCGTGGCTCTATCTGCTGGATCATCTCTGAGTCGGTTGTGTTTGCCTGGCCTCGGTAGTACATGGCCGGCAATGGATCGAAAGCCAGTCCTGATCCTCGATTTTGGATCGCAGTACACCCAGTTGATTGCCCGTCGTATTCGCGAACAACGCGTATACTGCGAGATACACCCGTGCACCCTTTCGCTCGACAAAGTGCGGGCGCTCGATCCGCAGGCCATCGTGCTTTCGGGCGGGCCTCAGAGCGTATACGAGGAGGGCGCACCCACGGTGGACGCTGGCGTCTTCGAGCTCGGCCTGCCCATGCTCGGAATTTGCTACGGCATGCAGCTCACCTGTCGCTTGCTGGGCGGCAACGTGGAGCGCGCCGACAAGCGAGAGTACGGCCCTGCGCGCATCCAGGTCGAAAAGAACGAGGCCATTTTCGACGGCTTCGACTTGGGGGCGTCAGTCGATGTCTGGATGAGCCATGGCGACAGCGTCAAGGCGCTCCCGCCCGGCTTCGTCACGCTGGCGAGCACGGGCAGCACGCCCTTTGCCGGCGCATACGACGCGACCCGTAAGATTGCCTGTGTGCAGTTCCATCCCGAGGTTGTGCACACCGATCGCGGCGCGGAGATGCTGTCGGCCTTCTTGTTCAAGGTCGCGGCTTGTGAACCGACCTGGACGCCGGGCTCGTTTGCCGAAGAGACCGTGCAAAAAGTGCGGGCGCAGGTGGGCGAAAGCCACGCGGTTTGCGGCCTATCGGGTGGCGTCGATTCGTCCGTAGCTGCGGTCCTGGTATCCAAGGCCATCGGCGACAGGCTCACGTGCATCTTTGTCGACAACGGGCTCTTGCGGCTCGGCGAGGCGGAGCAAGTGGTGCGCATGTTCCGCGACCACTTCCATTTGCAGCTCGTGCACGTGGACGCCGCGGAGATGTTCTTGAGGGCGCTCGAGGGTGTCACCGACCCCGAGCAAAAGCGCAAGATCATCGGGCGCATCTTCATCGAAGTCTTCGATCACGAAGCCACCAAGCTCAAGGACGTGCACTTCCTCGTACAGGGCACGCTCTATCCCGACGTGATCGAGAGCGTCTCGTTCAAGGGCCCAAGCGCGGTCATCAAGACTCACCACAACGTGGGCGGTCTACCCGAGAAGATGAAGATGTCCCTGTGTGAGCCGCTGCGCGAGCTCTTCAAGGACGAGGTCCGTGAGGTCGGTGCCACGATGGGCATGCCGCATCACGTGCTTTGGCGTCAGCCGTTTCCGGGACCGGGGCTTGCCATCCGTTGCTTGGGTGAAGTGAGCGCGGACAAGCTCCGCATCCTGCGTGAAGCAGACGTCATCTTGGACCACGAAGTGCGCGAAGCCGGGCTCTACGAGGCGCTTTGGCAGAGCTTCTGCGTGCTACTGCCCGTGCGCTCCGTGGGCGTCATGGGCGATGCGCGAACCTACGACTACACCATCGCCATCCGCGCGGTGGAGTCGAAGGACGCGATGACGGCGGACTGGGCGCGACTGCCCTACGAGCTGCTGGCGCGCGCTAGCAACCGCATCATCAACGAGGTGCGCGGCGTCAATCGCGTCGTGTACGATGTGTCGTCGAAGCCACCTGCGACCATCGAGTGGGAGTGAGATGAAGCGCGTTGTCCTGACGAGTGTGTTCTTGCTTGCGGCCTGCGGGGGGGCTCAGCACCCGCGTCAAAAGCCCGCCGAGCTGCGTGTGGTGGCCGAACCTGCAGCGGCCATGGTGCAGGTCAACGAGCATTTCGTGGGGACTGCGCGCGTTCTGGATAAGAAACCGGTCGCGCTGTCGCCGGGCCCCAAGCGCGTTACCATCGAAGCGCCGGGGTATTTCCCGCACGACCTCGAAGTGGAGCTGCGGCCTGGAGTGACCACACTCGAAGTCAAGTTGCGCCCCGTCCCTCCGTAGCGGGCGCTAGGAAGCCTCACTCGATGCGGACGAGCTTTCCTTCTGGAATCCCGGCCAGCGTAGCTGTGAAGCAGCGCTCGACCGCCTCGGCCTCGCGACCGTCGATGGTGAGCTTGGTGCGGTAATCGCCGCCGTCTCCCCAAAAGAGGTAGCTGCCGATGCTCACATCGAGATGGCTCGCCGCTAGGTCGTCGAGCAGCGGTGCCAGGGCTGGTTCGTCGAGGTTCACGTACACGACGCGACTGTAGAAGGGCGTGGTGCCCTTGAGGTCTTCGCGCATCACCGAGAATTTGAGGCGGAAGATTTCAGGCACGCCGGGGAACACGTACACGTTGCTCATCACGACGGTCGGCCAGCGCAGCTCGTCGGTGGCGAGCAATCTCGAGCCTTTGGGTACGTCGGCCATGCGCAAATGCATGTCGGTCAGACGCTCGCCGTAGTGATGACGCAGCAGGGCCTCATAGACGGGCGCGCGCACAATCTCGGAGTCGAAGGCCTGGGCTACCGCTTTGATGGTCACGTCGTCGTGGGTTGGACCTATTCCGCCGCTTGTCACCACGATGTCATGTTGCGCAGACAGCTCGCGCAAATCGCGCACGATGGTCGGGATGTCGTCCTGGCAGACCACGACACGCTTGAGCTCGACGCCGAGCGCAAAAAGTTCCTTGGCCATCACGAATAGATTCTGCTCGGAAACCTTACCCGACAGGATTTCGTTGCCGATGATCAGGGCGGCCGCGCTACGCGTCATGGGGGCAAGGATAGGCTCGGCCAGGCTTTAGGGCGAATCGCCGCATTTCTAGCGGAAAACGGTTAGTGTGCGAAGACGGGATCGCCTTCGAGCGCGGGGAAGAGCTTGCGAAAGTTGTCTTTGTCCTCGGCCTTTTCGAAGCCTGCTTGCGGTGTGATGACGCCTGCTTTGGCGAGACGTTCCAGGGCCAAATCCATGGTCTGCATGCCTTGTCCTTTGCCCGCTTGCATCATGCTCGGCAGTTGGAAGGTCTTCCCTTCGCGAATCATGGCGGAGACTGCGTGAGAGCCGATAAGGATTTCGAGGGCAGCCACACGACCCTTGCCATCGGCCGTTTTGATGAGTTGTTGGGCCACGATGCCGATCAAGCTCTCGGCCAGCATGCCGCGGATCTGAGTCTGCTCATCCGTTGGAAACGCGTTGATGATGCGCTCGATGGTGGCAGGCGCGCTGTTGGTGTGGACGGTGCCGAAGACCAACACGCCGTAGCTCGCGAGCTGGAGCGCAAGACGCATGGTCTCGTTCGTGCGCAACTCACCTATCAGAATAACGTCCGGGTTTTCGCGACCTGCGGAGCGTATGGCGTTCGCGAAGCTCGAGGCGTGGTGACCCACTTCTCGATGGGTTATCTGCGCTCGAATCGGCTCGTGGACGAACTCGATGGGATCTTCGATGGTCAAGATGTGGCACGGCCGCAAGCGATTGATGTGGTTGAGCATGCCGGCGAGCGTGGTGGACTTACCTGAGCCCGTGGGGCCTGTGACGAGCACCAGGCCGCTGCGACGCTCTGATAGCTTGCGCACCGCTTCGGGAACCTTGAGGTCGTCGAGCGTGAGGATGGTGCTCGGAATCGTGCGAAAAACCGCGGCAAGCCCTGTCTCTTTGTAGAAGTAGTTCGCGCGAAAGCGGGCTTTTTGTTCGTACTGATAGGCGAAGTCGAGGTCCCATTGCTCCGTGATGGTCGCGCGCTGGGCGTCGCTCGCTATCTCGAAAAGCAGGTCTTCGATGCTCTGTCGCGTGAGGTTTTCGGGTTCGAGCGCGATGAGCTCGCCGCGCACGCGGCCCATGGGGGGCACGCCCACGCCCAGGTGTAAGTCGGAGCCTTTGAGCGAAAGCAGGCGGTCAAATAGCGCATCGATACGTGGCACGAACGTCTCCCTACCTGTTGCTCGCGAGCTTGTTTGCGGGTTGCGCCTTGTGGAGTGGGCCCACCAGGGTTTCGAACTGATCCGGGGATTCAGCAAACTCGCGCGCGATGTCGAAGCTGGTACGTCCGCTGCGTACAAGATCCGCAAGCGAATCGTCGAGGCGGATGATTCCGAGTGCCTTGCCTCGCTGTTGCAAGCTTGGAATCTGGAACGTCTTGTTGTCGCGGATGAGCGCCCACAGCGCGGAGCTGCCGGGGAGAAGTTCTGCTGCCGCCGACACCGTTCGCCTGTCTGCACTCGGGATCAGTCGCTGCGAAATGATGAGTCGCAAGCCTCCGGCGAGCGTCATACGCACCTGCGGCTGATCGCCCGGTGGGAAGAGGTCGATGATGCGCTCGATGGCCTTGGCTGCGCTCGGCGTGTTCATCGTGCTGATGACCAAGTGCCCGGTCTCGCTCGCCGAAAGTGCCATGCGCACGGTTTCGGCATCGCGCAGCTCGCCCACTACGATGACGTCCGGATCTTCGCGCAACGACCCCTTGAGGGCGGCGGCGAAGGTCTTGGTATGCGAGCCGACCTGGCGCTGCGAAATCACCGCTTTTTTTGGCGGATGGACGTACTCGATGGGGTCTTCGACCGTGATGATGTGATGCGTGTGCTCGCGATTGATGAGGTCGACAATCGCAGCCAGTGTGGTGGTTTTGCCGTGGCCTGTGGGGCCCGTGACGACGATGAGCCCCTGGTGATGCTTGGTGGCGTTGCCTATCGACTTGGGCAGTCCGAGCTCTTCGAGGGTGCGTACCCCTTCGTGGATCGGGCGTGCCGTGAGCTTGTAGCCAGTGCGCTGTCGCGTGACGTTGGCGCGGAAGCGCCCGAGAGACGGATGCATCATGGCGAAGTCGCAGGCGCCGTGTTGGTCGAGATCACTACGCGGTCCTGCGGGAACGATGGCGAGCAGCATCTCTTCTACGACCTGCTCCGAGAGCACGTCTCCAACCGGGACGAGGTCGCCGGCGATGCGCAGATTGGGAGCTCGATCCGCCAGTACATGCAGGTCGCTCGCGTTCTCGCTGCGCGCCAGCTTGAGCAGCGCATCCATTAAATGGGGGGTGTTCGCATCGAGACGCAGCCTTGGCGCTACTTGTTGCACGACCGAGGCAGGCTCAGCGGGAGGCTGCGGCGCTTTGGGTGCGGATGCGGCAACGGGCGCCGCAAAGGGAGCGGCGGGCTTGGCGCGCTCAGGTTCAGCAGCCGCACGAGGCTTTGCGAGCACTGCAGGTGGCGCGTGGGGCTTCGCTGGTTCAGGGGCCGGATCCCATTCGAGAGAGCCCGCATTCGGCCTGGCCTGTGGCTGCAACGGCTCGCGGTTGGCGTCAGCGAACAGATCCGTAGGGGGAAACACGGGGGCCGGCTTGGGCGCGGCCTCGATCAACTTGAAGCGCGCTTGCAGACGCTCGCCGTGGTAGCCCGCGGTCACGCGAATCACGCCGAGACCCGGGTGCGTGTAGTCCCAGCGGCGCTGGCCTTGGATGAGCCCGACGACCTCGCTTTGGCCCCCGGCTTCGACCAAAACAGCTATCACTTCTTCTTCGCTGAAGTTGCGCTTCACAATGGGCGCGTACTGATCGCCCACCAGCGCGCAGGGCGGTCTGGCACCTTGCAGCGCGAGCTCCTTGACGTCAGCGCGCGTTAGAACCTGGAAAAGTTTGTCGAACTGCATCGATCCGGCTCATCGACTTTCGTTGGATTCGAGCCCGATCGTATCGCAGCGTCCTGTAATCCGTAGCGGTAAGCTCTATCGCACATCGCCTCCCTGGCTTAGTGCGTAGAGCGCGACGGCTGCAGCGACCGAAGCGTTGAGCGATTCGATTGGGCCAGACATGGGAATGCGCACCAGATCGGTGCAGTGTTCACGCACCAGGCGTCGCAGCCCACGGCCCTCGGAACCCACCACGAGCACGCGGTTTTGGTCGGCCATCGGCCCGAGCTCAGGCAAGTCGCGGGCACCTTCAACCGCCAAGCCAATCACCGCGAAATCTCGGTCACGCAGGGCATCGAGGGCCTGCACGAGATTCGCGACGCGGGCGATGTTCGCATGCTCGGTGGCGCCGGCTGAGGCGCGCACGACCACAGGAGTTACGGGCGCGGCGCGATGCTTCAACGTGAGGATGCCGTGCGCTCCGAAGGCCACCGCACTGCGCACGATGGCGCCGAAATTGTGCGGGTCCGTAATCTCGTCGAGCGCCACGACCAGTGCGCGCTCAGGCAGCTTCGCCAGCAAGTCTTCGAAGCTTAGGTAGGAGTAGCTGCCGCCGATGGCGACCACGCCTTGATGACGCTCACCGCGGGCGAGGCGGTCGAGCTCGTTGGGCTGACGAAACTCGAAGGCGACGTTACGCTTTTGCGCGAGCTCGACGAGCTCCTTGAGCTCGCGTCGCGGGTCTTCCGCGAAGTAAACGATGGAAATTTCCGCCGGCTGGGCGCGCAGGGCTTCGGTTACAGCACGCGGGCCGCAGATGAGTCGCTTCATGGGCGGCTGCGTACTTTGGGCGGGTGGGGCGAGCAATGGGAATCGCCGGGCCCAGCGCTGACTCGCCGCACGATTGGGTTTGCGCGAAGGGCAGCTTAAACAGAAAGGCCGCGTCCGAAAACGCGGCCCCTATCGAGACTAGCTAGCTAGACGCAGCGTGTGCGCGTCAGAGACCGCACAACGGATCGTTGGGGTCGCAACGACCGGTGTTGGAGTCGGGCTTCTTGACTGTCGGCGTCTTGACGGGGCGATTCGTGCTCGTACCGCTGCCCGTGGCAGTCGGAACTCTTGCCGCCTGTTGCTGCTTCTTTTGCTCCTCCGCCGCTCGCTTGAGTTCCTCTGCGACCTTGAGGTCAGCGAGGCGCTTGGCCTCCTCTTGGGCCTTCTTAAGCTGCAGATCCTGGGCAGCCGCACGGCGCTCGCTCTCTTCGCGCTGCTCGGCGACGAGTCGTTCCGTTGCAGCCTTCTCCGCCGCCGCGCGCTCCTGCTCGGGCTTGATCATGCCGAAGTAGCCGCCCGCACCGATGGCCACGAACACCGCGATGATGATGCCGACGACTGCGGGCGACGTGCCCTTGGCCTTGTCCGCCTGGATGCGCTCGAGCTCACGCTGATGCGACAGCATGCGCTCTTGCTCTTCTTGGCGAGCCTTGGCTTCCGTCTCTAGGCGTGCGCGCTCTTTTTCGGCTTCGATGATGCCGACGCGACGCGCTTCTTCCTCGCGCACACGGCGCTCACCCGCGAGCCGTTCCTCTTCCGCCCGCTGAATTTTCGCGCGCTCTGCTGCTTCTGCGGCTCGCCGTGTCTCTTCTTCACGACGGCGTGCTTCTTCTGCTGCGCGCTTCTTCTGCTCTTCTTCGCTTTTGATGCGATCGTCCTCAAGGTTCATCAGTTCCTTGAGGTTGAAGAGAACAGAGGACTCCTTGCGGTCTTCCATGGGTGCTCCGTGCATCGACGTTCTCCGTAGCTAGGCGTAAGCGCTCATCGTTACGACGTTCCAGCACGGCCTAAGATCCATGCCCGCAAGCGCCTTCCACGGTGGTTCAAAACTATCGTGGTGCCGTCCGCATGTCAACGGATGCGGAAAGGCTAAAAAGCTGAAACTGCTCACTTTTTCCGAGCGATTCCAGGGCGCCAAAAGGTGCCTAGGCGGGCGTAAGAGGCTTCTTCCCCTACTGGTGGGGCCGTGGCCTGAGACGTACGATGGCCAGCATTTGCGGTCTTTTCGGTCTAAATTGCAAGTGCCGAACGCCCAGATCTGCGTTCGGCACTCACGTTTAGCGACAAGGACAATCCGAACTGAGAGTAAACGAGCTGTAAAATGCGGCGCGCATATCGCGTAGGCAGCAGGGAGAGGTGACCTGCCGCGCTCCCACGCTTAGGACGCCTTATTCACGCCAGAACAGCTTCCAGGGATTGTGCTTCAGGTCGCGCAGCATCTCCTGGACGTCGTCGTAGATCTCTTCGTCCATCAAGAGGGCGCCCACGGTGCCTTCGCCGCGCTTCATGTGCGTCATGATCTTCTGGGCGTCGGCCAGGGTGACCTTGGCGCGATCCGCGAGATCGGAGACATCGCTGATGGTGGTCTTGAGCTTGGCTCGCTGCTCCGGTCCGAGCACGTCGGAGACCGTGGCGCGCACTTCCTTCACGAGCGGCGAGGTGTCCTGCATCGTCTTGTCGATGTTGGTCACGATGCGCTTCATCTGCGGGCTGTCGACGTAGTTCTCACGCACGCCCTTGATCAAGAGCGTGCCTTCCGCGGACGCCGTTTCCACGTTGGCGATGATGTTGTGGAACTTGTCTTCGTTCTTGCCGATGACGTTGTTCAAGCCCTTGAGCAGGCCGCTCGTGTCGTGAAGGAGGCCAGCGAGCTCTTCCTTGTTGTTGCGGACCGCGTCGACCATGGTCTCGAGCAGCTCGTAACCCATGGCGAGAGCGAGATCGAGACGTGG
>CAZEWA010000080.1:0-11690 GCA_964515685.1 uncultured Polyangiales bacterium
CCCGAGAGCGTGCTGTTCGGCCCCGGCTGTGGCGGCCCTGTGCTCACAGAGCGTGCGCGCTTTCTCAGTCGACGGGCCTCTGGTGCTATAACGCCCCGTCATGTCCGAGGAGCGCGCTCAAGTCGTCGGGGCCGATGAAAATGCCCCCAATTTCATACGCGATATCGTCCAAGAGGACCTCGCCCAGAACAAGCACCAGGGGAGGCTGAACACGCGGTTTCCTCCGGAGCCCAATGGCTATCTGCACATTGGCCACGCCAAGTCGATCACGCTGAACTTCACGACTGCGGAGCTCGCTCCGTTCGGGAAGTGCAACCTGCGCTTCGACGACACGAACCCCACCAAGGAGGAGACGGAGTTCGTCGAGTCCATTCAGAAGGACGTCCGCTGGCTGGGTCACGACTGGCAAGACCGGCTGTTCTTCGCCTCGGACTATTTCGAGCGCCTCTACGCGTGCGCGGTCGACCTGATTACGCGAGGACTCGCCTACGTCGACAGCCAGTCCCTGGACGAGATTCGCAAGAATCGCGGCGACTTCTACACGCCCGGCACGGAGAGCCCGTTCAGGGGACGCAGCGCAGAGGAAAGCCTCGACCTGTTTGCCCGAATGCGGGCTGGCGAGTTCGCGGACGGTACGCACGTGGTGCGCGCCAAGATCGACATGGCCGCAGCCGACCTCAACCTGCGCGATCCGCTGCTCTACCGCATCAAGCACGCCCACCATCACCGCACCGGCGACGCATGGTGCATCTACCCGATGTACGACTACGCCCATCCGCTGTCGGATGCGTTCGAGGGCATCACGCACTCTTTGTGCACGCTCGAGTTCGCGCACCATCGCCCGCTCTACGATTGGCTCGTCGCGCAGTTTCCGTTCTCGCCGCGCCCCGAGCAGACCGAATTTGCCAAGCTCGCACTGACCTATACCGTACTCAGCAAGCGCAGGCTGCAGGCGCTGGTCAGCAAGGGCCTGGTCCAGGGCTGGAACGACCCGCGCATGCCCACCATCGCCGGTCTCAGGCGCCGCGGCTACACGCCCACTGCCATCCGGCGCTTCTGCGAGCGCATCGGCGTGTCACGGCGAGACAGCGTCGTGGACCTGACGTTGCTCGAGCACGCGGTGCGCGACGACCTGAACACCACGAGTCCGCGCGTTCTCTCGGTGCTCAAGCCGCTGAAGGTCACGCTCACGAACTTCTCCGAGACCGAGACGATAGAACTCGACGCCGCCTACAATGGCGAGCAACCGAGCTGGGGAAGCCGCAAGCTGCCGCTCACGCGCGAGCTGTACATCGAGCGCGATGACTTCTTGGAGACGCCCGTCAAGGGTTGGTTCCGCTTGTCTCCCGGTGCCGAAGTACGCCTGCGCTACGCGTGCATCATCAAGTGCCAAGAGATCGTCAAAGATGAATCGGGCGAGATCGTCGAGCTCAAGTGTACCTGGGATCCCGATTCAGTCGGGGGTCAGCCCAAGGATGGCCGCAAGGTTAAAGGCACCATCCACTGGGTCAGTAAGACCCATGCGCTCGACGCCGAGGTGCGCCTGTACGAGCGGCTCTTTACGGTGGAAAATCCGCTCGACGAAGCGCACTTCGAAGCAGACAAAGAGAAGGAAGAGCACCCGTGGATCCGTTTCTTGAACCCGGAATCACTGACGGTGATCAAGGGCGCAAAGGTGGAGCGGAGCCTAGCCTCAGCCAAGCCCCTCGAGCGCTTCCAGTTCGAGCGCCTCGGCTATTTCTGCCTCGACGAGACCGACTCCAAAGCCGGTGCACTGGTCTTCAATCGCACGATCCCGCTCAAGGACGGCTGGGCGAAGGCACAGAAGCAGCCCCCGAAATGACGCCGTAGCGCTCGAGCTTGCGGTACAGCGTCTTGCGGTCGAGACCGAGGATGCGTGCCGCAAGCCGCTTGTTTCCACCGACGGATTCCAACACGCGCAGGATGTAGCGGCGCTCGACCTCCTCGAGTGGCACGAGTTCGTTCGGGTCGTCGCCGGCCACGATGATGTGAGAGCGTCGGTAGTTGCGCACGCGCTGGGGCAGGTCTTCCGGCGTCACGTGTTCATAGCGTGCGAGCGCGACCGCGTGCTCGATGCAGTTCATCAGCTCGCGCACGTTCCCAGGCCACGGATAGTCGAGCAGCAACTCGGCAGCTTTGGGAGCTAGACTGCGCACGGCTTTGCCAGCGCGCGCCGCGGAATCCAACAGGAAACGCTGCGCAAGGAGCAGGACGTCGGTGCCCCGTGCACGCAGAGGCGGAAGACTCACGGGCAAGACGTGAATCCGGAAGAACAGATCTTCGCGAAAACGCTGCTCCTCGACGGCCTGCTCCAAATCACGATTGGTGGCAGCGATTACCCGCAAATCGAGGGCCACTTCGTGGTCGCTTCCCACCGGGCGCACCACCCGCTCTTGCAGCACGCGCAGTAGCTTGGCCTGGGCCGAAAGGGGAAGTTCGCCGATTTCGTCGAGAAAAACTGTTCCACCTTGCGCGTGCAGCAGCAAACCTGGACGCTGACTTCGAGCATCAGTGAAGGCGCCCTTGGCATGGCCGAAAAGCTCACTCTCGATCAGAGACTCAGGGAATGCAGCGCAGTTCACGGCCACAAAGGGACCATTTGCCCGCTTGCTGAGCCGATGCAGCGCGCGCGCCACCACTTCCTTACCCGTGCCACTCTCCCCTGTGACCAAGACCGTGGCGTCGGCATCGGCGATGCGCTCCACCAAGTCTTTGACGCTTTTGATGGCCGGGCTTTCCCCGAAAATTTCGTGCGCACTCTCTCGCTGCTCTACCACGGAGCGCAGCCGCCGTACCTCTTCGCGCAAGGTCCGATGCTGCACGGCGCGCTCGAGCACCAGCACCACGGCCTCGAGCTCCACTGGCTTGGTGATGAAATCGTAGGCCCCCGCGCGAATCGCTGCGATGGCGGTTTCCATGCTTCCGAAAGCCGTGAGCATGACCACCGGAATATCGGGGCGTTCCGCGTTCGCGCGCTGACAGAGCTCAATGCCGTTCATACCGGGCATATTCAGATCTGTCAGGATCACATCGATGTCGGTCGCGCGCAGCTTATCGAGCGCCATCACCGACGAGGTTACGGCGTAGGTTTGAAAACCTGCATCGCGGAGCCCAAGGTCGAGCACCCGACACAACGCCGGATCATCTTCCACGATGAGAATCGAGCCGCTCATGGGACCTCCGAAACAGGTAGGCGCACGGTAAACACGGAGCCAACACCCGGTTGGCTCTCCACCTCAATCGTCCCAGCATGCTCTTCAATGATGCCGTGGGCCACCGACAGACCGAGCCCTGTGCCCTGGCCTACGTCTTTTGTGGTGAAAAACGGCTCGAAAATGCGCGAACGCACCTCGGGCGTCATGCCGGTTCCGTGATCGATCACGCGAATGAACGCGCTGCGAGCCTGGGGATTGCCAGCACTTGGCGGTACGGCTTCGACGCCCGTCTCGATGGAGATTTTCGAGCCCTCGGACGATGCGTGAATCGCGTTGACGACAAGGTTCGTGAGCACCTGTTGAAGCTGACTTGGATCCGCTGATACGCTGGCCTTTTCGAGCACTCGATGCTCCAACGTGACCACGTGACGCTCCGCGAGCCGGTGCAAAAGCCCTACCGCCGTGTGCGCCACATCGCCGAGCTCGAGCGCCATCGGCTTCGGTGAGCGCCTGCGCGCAAACTCGAGCAGCTGAGAGATGATCTGCGTCATGCGCTGCGCCTGGGCTGCGATGCCGCGCCCTGCTTCTTCTGCTTCGGCACCTTGCGCTCGCCCCACAGCGATGCGCTTGGCCTCGATGCTTATCACGTTGAGCGGCGTACCAAGCTCGTGCGCGAGCCCTGCTGCCAATCTGCCCACCGTGTTGAGGCGCTCTGCGTGCCGGAGCTGCTCGAGCGCCAACTTGCGGGCCTCGCTCTCCGTTTCCAGCCGCTCGCACATGGCATTCATCTCCTGTGCGAGGTCCTGCAGCTCATCGCGCTGGCTGAACTGCAGCGGCCCGGAAAGATCACCCTCCCCGACGCGACGCGCCTTCTCCATGATGAGCGCAATCGGGCGCCCAACAAAGGAAACACCGAGCCAGCTCGTCAGAACCCCCGCGAGCAACGCAATGAGAAGCGTAGAGAGCAGGGTACGCACGATGGTACCGCGCATCTGCTCAGATTCGAACGCGAGCGATTCACGCAGTTCGACCGCTCCCACGCGGCCATCGTGCAGGCGAATAGGCACGTACGTGTACAGCCAGCTCACGTTACCTCGCTCGGCCACAACCTCCGCGTGCCGACTGTGCTTCAGGGCTTCGCTGCCCCCGAACGCGACGTGGGGCGCGTTCTCACCGCTTTCGTCGGGCCAGACCCAGCGCAGGTAAATGGCGCTCTCTTGCTGGTTGGTCGCCTCGATCAGCGAGAGCGCCCTGCCTGGACCATCTTCGCGCCAAACGTCGGGCACGATGGCGCGTAGCGCGCGCCCGAGCGTGCGATGGTCACGCCGGATGTCCTCGCGCAACACCTGCTTGTCCCGCACGATGCGCTCCAGCGCGTTGGCCACCAACACAGCCACCATCACGCTCAAAATCGCCAAAGTCAGCTTGCGCGCAAGCTTCATGCAACTCCTCGCCGGGGCTTTTGCCGCACCCTAGGTCCCTGGCACTGGAGCATGCCCCAAGAAGTGAATCGCGGTGCACAGGTCTTCCACATCGAAGGGCTTTTCGAACAGGGCCAGCGCACCGAGCGCAGCCGCGAGGCGCCGGGAGCGTTCGTCTGGGTAAGCCGTGATCACCACGCTTTTCAAGCGGTGGCGACTGACGCGCAGCTCAGCCAAGCCCTCTAATCCAGAAAGCCCAGGCATGCGTACATCGGTGACCAGAAACAGGGCGGCTTCATCGCCGTCATAGGTCTCGACGAATTCGATAACGCTCGCGCCATCCCCGAATTCCACTACCTCGTGTCCGGTTTCTCGAATCGCTCGCGCCAGCACCTCACGCAAGGCTCGGTCGTCCTCGGCGAGCAAAACCACGAGCCCACAGCGACACACGTTCCGTCGACCCTGCCAGATGCCACTATTCATTCAGGGAGCCCCTTCAGCAGGGCTCATGCCAGCCGCAACTGGACTCAGTTTCACCCCTTTCCACTGCATTTCGGCGCAGAGAGCTCTGGGTGGCCCTTTTTGCCCTGGCCCCTTTTCGCCCCATGTAGCGGCGCGCGCAAACGACTGCATACGATTTTCGCAGAATTTGCGGGCGGATCGAGTGGCACATCGGCTGCAATGCATCGTGATCCGAAGTGATGTCTCTCGTCCGCCCCCCACACGTACTTCGTACACTCCGCGTGCACCGCCGCACTCCGATGTCTGTCCTTGGCTTGTGTCTGGCGTGCCTGTACGCGGTCTGCGCAGGCACGGCGCACGCAGAATCGACAGTGGCATTTTCAGCCGCCCAAGCTGCGTCCCTACAGGCGCTGGAACGCGCGATAGCCGAGCGCTCCCCCGAAGTGCTCGCAAAGGTGCGCGACGCCGCGTGGTCGGATGCCGAAGTGCGCCAGCGCCATCTCTACAACAATCCAGAGCTCGACGCGTCGTGGGGCACCCTACCCCTTGGAACCACCAATCCGACTGACTTGCAGCGCCCCTGGGCCAATGTACCAAACTACGGCGTTGGCCTCAGCTACACCCTCCCGGTGCGCAAGCGCGGGCCGCGTCAGCGCGAGGCCTCGGCTCAAGCGCGCGCAGCCCATGCAGAGGTCGATCTCACCACGCGGCTTCTGGCGCTGGAACTTGCGCAGGTGCTCGGGGAGCTCGCGACCTCGACCATGCGTCGTGAAGGGCTGCTCGCACTCGAAGAAAGCGCGGAACGCTCCCTGTCGCTCTCCGAAGCCCGCTTGTCAACGCAGTTCGGTTCAGGCCTCGATGTCGACCGCTCTCGGATCGACGTCCAACGCGTGAAACAACAACGATTGGGTGCCGAGAACGACATTCGGCAACAGCTGGCCGAATGCAGTCACCTCGTTTTGCGTGTCTGCGAAGGCTTTCAGGACGGCGTGGACGCGCGCACATATCTGAACGTTTGGCTCAGCCTCACAGAAAACCAAGCCTTACCCCTTACAGATCGCCCGGACTTGCGGGCTCTCGAAGCGCAGGCCCAGGCAGCACAGGCCGCTGCGCAACTCGCTCAGGCCGAGGCCATTCCCGACCCTACGATTCGCGCGGGCTACGTTCACGATCGCTTTTTGGTTTCCGGAAACCATCGCAACTCGCTCAACGTGTCGGTGAGTATTCCCTTACCGATCTTCGACCACGGCCAGGTCAAACAGCGAGCGTCGGAGCGGGCGCGGGAACAGTTGTATGAAGAGCGCGAAGGTCGTCTTGATAGGGCGCGGAGACAGGTCGTCTTGCTCACCGAACGCAGCAAGCTTGCCCAGAGCCGCTGCGAACAGCTGAGCACAGACACCTTGCCTCAAGCTCGCAACGTACTGCAAAGCCTGGAACGGGCAGAGGCCTCGCGACTCGTATCCCTGGCAGAAGTCATCCAAGCCCGCCGCACGCTCAGTGAGCTTCTACTCGACGAAGCCGACGCCTGTGGCGACGCCTACCAAGCCGTTCTCTCCCTTCTCGAAGAAGCTCCAAGGAGCCCTCAGCCATGAAGCTCAACCATGCATGCTTCGCCCTTACCCTTCTAGCGGCCTGCAGCACCTCGCAGCATCGCGCCAATGAACCCAGTTTCACGGTGGAACATGACCGCATCACGCTGCAAAAAGCGCCACCGATTGCGTTCAACACCGCAGAAGCAAAGCTCGGACAAAGCTTGCCGCGCCCCTCGGTCACTGGACGCATCACTTCAGTCGAAGCCCTGACTTCGCCGAGCTTCGCTCCGCTCGAAGGTCGTGTGGTGGAGTCGCGCGTTCACCTCGGAGATCGCGTGAAAAAGGGCCAAAAGCTCGTCTTGGTGCGCACGGGCGAGCTCTCCGGAATTGAGCGTGAACGGCGCACGGCAGAGCTCGTTGTGGCCTCGAAGAGCGCCCACGTCGCACGCCTCACGGCCCTTGTAGACGCGCGTGCCGGCTCCATGAATGACCTGATAATCGCGCAAAATGAAGTCGCCGAAGCCAAGGTCATGCTCGAAGCAAGCCGGGCTCGCCTCTCGAGCTTACAGATATCGAAGGTCGACGACACGTCTTACTGGGTGCTCGCCACGCGCGACGGAACCGTCATCGACTTGAATGCTGCCCCTGGACTCGAAGTCGGTCCAAGTCGCGGCGTTCCCGTTCTGGTCGTGGCAGACCTCGCCGAGGTCTTGGTGGTGGGCGACGTGCCCCAGCGCGTCGCCAGCGAGCTGACCGCGGGTATGAGCGCGATGATCCACGCCTCTCGCACCGAGAGCGTGCCCGGTCGCCTCGAGACCGTGGCGGAAGTCGTTGATCCAGATCGTCAGACAGTGCCTGTGCGCGTACGCGCCGACAACAGCGCCCACAAGCTGCGCCCGAATGCCTATGTCGAACTCAGCTTTCCCGCAGGGCGCGCAGAAAATGCGCTGCTTTTACCGACCGCGTGCGTCGTACGCGATGGAGCACAGGCTGTGGTTTTCATCGAAGATACAGCCGGCTCCTTTGTACGCCGTGAAGTCATGCTCGGTCAGGAAGGTCGCGACATGGTCGAGATCCTGTCGGGCGTAACGCTCGGCGAGCGCGCCGTCTCAACGGGTGCCCTGCTGTTGCTCAACGCTTTAGATACGCGAGCCTCTTCGTGATCGAATCTCTGATTTCGTGGTCTCTAAAGCACCGTTTTGCCGTTCTCCTCGCAGCTGCAATCATGCTCGCCTGGGGCTATGCGTCGTTCCGCGAGACAAGCATCGAGGCCTTTCCGGATCCAACAGACACTCAAGTCAACGTGATAACGCTCGTGCCCGGCCAGCCCGCCGAAGAACTGGAGCGGCAGGTCTCCATTCCGATCGAACGCGTGGTAAACGGCACGCCAGGCCTCGCTCGCGTACGCACGGTGAACCTATTCGGTCTTTCATTCATGACGCTCTCGTTTCGTGATGGCGTCGATGCACTCACTGCGCGCGCGCAGACCCTAGAGCGACTGAGACTCGCCAATCTCCCCAAGGGAATCACGCCTCAACTCGGCTCCCTCTCCACCCCTATCGGCGAGATCTATCGCTACACGCTGACCGCTCCGCAGCCAGATCCGCTCGAACTCCGCACCTTGCAAGACTGGGTGATCCGCCCGCACCTACTGCGTGTGGAAGGTGTCGCGGACGTCGTGAGTTACGGCGGTTTGCAGCGAGAAATCCACGTCAACCCCGACCCGGTTTTGTTGGCTGCCCGTGGCCTGACCATCGAAGAAATCGCCGATGCGCTCGAGCTAAGCTCTCTCAACGCTGCGGGCGGAGTCGTGGAGCAGGGCGTGGAGCAGCTCATCGTGCGCAGTCAGGGCCTCTTTGCGAGCCTGGATGACATTCGGCGCACTGCCGTCGCCACCCGGGGCGGCACGCCCGTCTTCGTCTCGGATGTGGCGAGCGTACGGGAAGGTTGGTCTCCTCGGCAGGGTGTGGTTGGGCGCGGCACAGACGGCGATGCGGTCGAGGGCATCGTGCTCATGCGCCGAGGCGAGAACCCAAGCGTAATTCTGGAAGCACTGCGTGAGGAAGTGCGTGAGCTGAATGCGCATGTTTTGCCGCAAGGGACGCAGATATCGACCTTCTACGATCGCACAGAGCTTGTCGACAGCACCCTCGCGACGGTCGGTCGCAACTTGCTCGAAGGCGCCATTCTCGTTGTGCTCGTTCTGTTCGCTTTTCTGCTCGATCTGCGGGCTGCGCTGATCGTCGCCGTCGTGATTCCGCTCTCGCTCGCGGCGGCCTTCGCTTACCTGCACGCGCGTGGTATGTCCGCCAACCTCATCTCCATGGGTGCGGTGGACTTCGGCATCATCGTCGATGGGGCAGTGGTCATCATCGAGGCCATCGTGCACAAGCTCTCCAAGCAGGAACATGGGCAAGCCGGGCTGAGTCCGGCCGCACGCATCGAACGAGCGGTGCGTGATGTCGCGCGTCCTACCGTGTTTTCGCTGCTCATCATCATCGCGGCGTATCTACCTATTTTCTTGCTGGAGCGCGTGGAGGGACGCATCTTCGCTCCGCTCGCGCATACCGTCGTAGCGGCTCTACTCGGCAGTCTAGCTTTCTCGATCACCCTCGTACCCGTGCTGGCCACGTTCGCCTATCGCAAGCCGAGAGCGCACAAGGTGTCTCCGCTGCTCCGCCTGCTCGAACGCATGTACATGCCGCTCTTGCGAGGTTCACTCAAGCACCCGATTATCGTAGTCTCCCTCGCCCTCTTGTCGCTTGCGGGCGGAGCCAACATCTTACGCCATCGCGGCAGCGAGTTTCTGCCTGAGCTCAACGAAGGCTCCCTCTATCTTACCTTCACACTGCCATCGAATATCTCTCTGACCGAGGGGCGCAAGCTTGCACCCACGCTGTCTGACATGCTCAAGCCGTTTCCCGAGGTCGAGAGCTACCTGAGTCAACTCGGTCGACCCGAAGACGGAACGGACCCCAAGCTCGCCAACAACCTCGAGCTCTTCATCAAGCTGCGGCCCCAGAGCGAATGGCCGGAGAGCACTCCCACTCTTTCGGCATTGATCGACAAAATGAGCGCGGCGTACGAGGCGATTCCCGGGCTCGAAGTCAACTTTTCCCAGCCCATCCGCGACAACGTCAATGAGAACATCTCCGGCCAAGTCGGCCAGGTTGCCCTCAAGATCTACGCGGACGACTTGAACACACTGCAGACCACCGCAGAGGCTTGCAAGAAGGCTCTCGAGACCGTGCCCGGCATGGCAGATCTCGGCATCGTGAAGGCTGGCGTTGTGCCTCAAATTCGCGTGCTGCCGCGCCGTGAGTCGCTCGGCCGCTTCAATCTAACCATGGAAGGTCTGCAGAGCTTTCTGTCTAGTGCACTCGGCGGACGCGTGGTGGGCGATTTCTGGGAGGGCGACCGCTCGTTCGACATCGTGATTCGCTTGCCCGAGGCGGCGCGCGACACAGTCGAGACGATCTCAAACCTGCGCGTGCCGACCGGACGTGGCGCACTGGTCCCGCTCGAAGAACTCGCCGATGTCGACGTCACCTTTGGACGGGCCGCCATCAATCGCGAAAACGGCCAACGCTACGTGGGCATTCGCATGAATGTACGCGGTCGCGATCTGGGAAGCTTCGTCAAAGATGCACAGGCCGCAATCGAACAACACGTGCCGCCCGTTCATGGCATCAAGATGGAATGGGGCGGCGAGTTCGAGTCCAAAGAGCGCGCTATGGACCGCCTGCTTTTGCTGGTGCCAGTCGCGCTGGTGTTGACCCTGGGGCTTCTCTTCAACGCATTTCGCTCACTGCCGCTGGCACTTCTCGTGCTCGGCAACGTTCCGTTTGCCCTCATCGGCGGCGCCATCGGCCTGTGGTGGATGGATATGCCGATGTCCATCGCGGCAGCCGTGGGCTTCATCGCGCTGGTGGGCCAGGCGTCACTCAACGGCGTACTCGTTCTGTCTGCCATCGAAGAAAAACGGGCGCGCGGGTTGGAGTTGACCCTGGCCGTACTCGAAGGGAGTCGAGAACGCCTGCGCGCAGTGCTGATGACAGCCGCCCTCGCAGCCTTCGGCCTGGTACCCGCGGCGCTGTCCAAATCCATGGGCGCCGAGACCCAGCGCCCCATCGCAGTGGTGATAGTCGGCGGCACAGTCTCCGCCGCGTTGCTCACTCTGATTGTTCTACCGGTGATCTACCGTCTAGTTTCAGGCTGGTGGGGCCCCAAGCCAGCCCAACCACCACCTGAATCCCAGGTCACACTCAGAGGTTCGTAAGGTACTCTTCGTTGTTGGTGGTCGGCGGCTTCTCCTTTAGGAAAGGGCGATAGCGGTCGTCGCCCTCAAGGAAGACCTTCATCCAGGACAAGCCGTAGCGGCCCACTACCCCATCGAGCGCCTTGGGGTCGTTGAACGTGTCATGTCCACCGAAGAATGCGCTGCTGTTGGTGGTCTCGAAGTAGAACTTGGACGTGGAGGCGGGGATGCTCTCGTAGAAGCCCTTGGACTGCCCCCCCGCCAAGGTGTCGCCCATGGCCGCAAGCATCATCGACGGCGTGGTGACCTTGGCGTAACGGTAGCCAGGGTTCCAAGGCGTAAGAGCGATGAGCGCCTTGAGTGAGGGCTGTTGCTCCGCGGCAAGCAACGCACCGCCGCCACCCATGGACCAACCGATCACGCCCTGGCGCGAGAGGTCGAGCTTTCCGAACAGGGGCGAAGCAGACCGCGTGTTTTCCTCGGCGATCGTCTTCAGTGCATCCAGCAACGCCGTAGCGCGCGCGGGCGGCTGATCCGCGCCCGAATTCGTCCCGATGGTCAGAACGACGATGCCATGAGAAGCGAGGAACGGCCCCCAAGGCTGGGTCGAGCTCTGTGGCGAGAGAAAGCCCGGTACGACCGAAACGAACGCAAACGGTGGCTCGGCATCGGTCGGCCAATACAGCGTGCCTTCGGCGTAGGCGGTGCTTTTACGGAAGCCCGTCGTCGTGTTCTCGACCTTGTAGGAACCGGGCTTGCTTGCCGAAGCCGTAGTTGGAGCGGGACCTCGGATGAATCCTGTTCCACCCGAACCGTCGCCGTCGCCCGTGACGCCGTCGCC
>CAZEWA010000080.1:11790-20919 GCA_964515685.1 uncultured Polyangiales bacterium
TCGCCGTCGCCCGTGGCGGGATCTTGTCCCTGATTCCAACCATTCGGCAAGCCGCCGTTGTTCACGGGATCGTCGCCGCAGCCGATCAGAATCGCGGTAAGTGCAATCGCCGAAAACCAAGCCCGCTTCTGCATGTCTTAAGCCCTCTAAAAGCCGGTGAGGCCCTGAAGCTCTCATGACCCGGATGACCACACAAGTCCTCGTTGCGCTCAACTTTTGGCGCGGTTTCTGCCATTTACTCCGCTGAACTTGGATTTTTCCGACCTCTCGGCACGACGGCTGCTGTGGGTTGATAGCTTGGGTCGAACGCGCCTTCGGTTGGCTCAGATCATCAAGTGAGAGGATTGTTGTCTCCGGTCAATTCGGTCCGAAAAAAGCACGCGAGCCGCTCAAACTGTGAATCGGCCCACCGCACGCGAACTCACTTCACCCAGATGACCCGGCCCGGACGGCCCCGGAACCTCAAGCCGCGTGGTAGCTTTTACCCGTGTCGTCCCGAGCAGCTCATGTCTAACCCGTTCCGCTTTCCCACCAGTGCGCCGCAGAACCTCGAGACCTTGGAAATGCGTGCGCAGGCCCTGGCGGGCGTCGGGGTTTTGGACCTGATTGAAAGCGCCCAGAGCGGTCTCGACATGGAGCCGTCCGTAAGGCGCAAGGGCAAGCTCGGGCAGCTCGTTGAGCGCGCGCTTGGCGCTCTAGGGGGCTCCGCACAGGCCCCCGATTTTCCAGAGCTGGGTGTCGAACTCAAGACCATCCCGCTCGACGCCCATGGCCGCCCGCGCGAGTCGACATTTGTCTCGTCGTTTTCCCTGGCGGATGCCGAGACGGCACGCTGGGAGACCTCAGGCGTTTATCAAAAACTGCGACACGTGCTGTTCGTCCCGGTCCTCACGGACCTGGTGGAGCCGCGCTTTGGTGCGCCTCTGTTCTTCCGGCCCACGGCAGCACAAGACGCCATCATGCGCGCGGACTTCGACGACATCATCGGCTTGGTTGCGATAGGTCGTGTGGAAGACCTGTCAGCGCGCTTGGGGCGCTGGCTGCAAGCGCGGCCCAAGGCTGCCCACAGCCGTGTGCGCACGAAAGCTTACGGCAGTGATGGCCCACTCCACGCGCTGCCCCGGGGCTTTTATCTGCGCGCGCGCGTGACGGCGGCCATCCTTGCGGACCCAGGCACCACACTGTTTGCAGACTAGCATTTTTCAGTCCGCACAGCTTACTTAACGCACGCGATCTCCGCGAGCTGTACTCCCTGTGGCGTGGAGTACGACAGGAAGAATCCTCCCGGAGTTGCCGATGCCGCGAGGCTTGGCGCACTCGCGCTTTCGAAGGCTCCTCCCACTTCCAGCGCGTTTCCAGCACCGGCACCATCTATGACGTGGACCTGCACCTGACGCGGGCCTTGAGCAGAAGACGTGCGAAACGCCTCCACAGCGAACACGCCCAGCCCATCATGCTGAGCCGCACTCAACTCAAGCTCGCCGTAGCCCTTTGAAGGCACGAGCGCGGTCGCCTCCTCTGCTCTTTGCAAAGGAACGAGGCCCACAGCAGTGGCCGCGGCTCGCCCGATGGCAGTGAATGCAACCAGGGTAAGCTCGGAAGACACGGAAAGCGCCTGAAGCCCAGGCGGCGCGTAGGGCTGGCTTACGGGTGTTCTCACGATCGCCGGTTGAGGCCGCAGAGCCCCATCGAAGCGCACCTCGAGCAAGGGCGAGACCCCTGCACGAGCGTCTATCATCACGATGGACGGCGCGTTTTGGCCCACGATAAATGTTGGCGCGGCGGCCCCATGTCCCTCGGGCGTGATGTCTTCCAACGTGCTTTTCTCGCCTCCGATACGCGACACGTACACATGCATGCCGGGGCCGAAGCTGCGCGTGAACGCCACGAGGGCTTGCTTACCTTGCACCGAGAGCGCCGGAGCAAAACGCCTATCGACCCCTTCGGCCACGCGGGATGGACTCTCGAATTTGCCGCCGGCAACGGCTACCGTCCACATGTGCGCCTCGGCATCGACCCATGCCACGAATCCGCGCTTTGAGCTTTGAACGAAGGCACTGCGCTTGGGCGCCGCTTTGAGCCCAAGACTTGCCTCGAGCGCGAGCGTGCCCTCCCGCAGGCGTTGCAGCGTAAAACCGCTCTCGTTCACCAGTAGAACAGCGAGGGCTCCCGCGTGATCGGAACTCAGGAGCGCCCTTCCAACGTCGGTGTGCACGTTCGTTTCCGACAGAAGTGCGCAGCTTCGCGCCTCAAGTGAGGGCTTTACCGTGGCTGTCTTGACGCGCACGGTTTCTGGGGCTTTGGGAGCCGCACTCACGTCTGACGCAGGCATCTGCAACGCCGCATCGACCGCTTGCGCCACGGGTTCAGCGCCAGGCTTGAGCACTACCGATTCAGAGATTTGGCGCGGCTCTTCGGGTGCACTGCGCTCAGCGCAGGCCGTAAGCCATCCGCACAACGCCCATCGCCAAACCTGCTGCTTCACAAAGCGGCATCCTACACAGGAAATCCTACCTAGGTCAGGCGCTAACGCGCAAATCCATGGCGACTTCCTGGGCGCAGGGCAGCTCCAACACAAAGACGCTGCCCGGCGCTTGCGTTTTGAGAAGGCGCAGTGAGCCTCCGTGGGCTTCCGCTATGCCCTGACTGATTGGCAACCCAAGTCCCGTGCCCCCGCGCTCGCTCTTCGTCGTAAAGAAGGGGGCGAAAACCCGCGAAGCTACCTCGGACGCCATGCCCTCACCATTGTCGCCCACGGAAAAGACGACCCACGGACGCCCCTCACGCTCTGCCACTTCGACAGCGATGGACAGAATCTTTTCGTCCTTACGCGTTGGGCAACGCAGCGCAAGGGCGTCGCGAGCGTTGGTGAGGAGATTGATGAGGACTTGCTGAAGCTGACTTGGATGACAACGCACGAGCGGAAGCTCAGGCGCGATATTGAGGTGCAGGGATATCGACTCCTTCCGGATGGCCCCACGCGTAAGCGCCAAGGTTGCATGCACAATTTCTGCAACATCGGCCAAAGTCTCACCGCTATCGTCGGCCTTGCCAAAGCGTAAAATTCCACGAGCAATCCGTGCCACGCGTTCGCTCTCGGCATCCATTTTGTCGAGGTAGTCCCGCGCCGCAGGCTGATCGCGCAGCGTCATGCGCAAGAGTCCCGCGTAGTTCATGATGCCTTGGATGGGATTGTTGATCTCGTGGGCTATCACAGCCGACAGCGCTCCCAGGCTGTCGAGACGCTGTTGCTGGAGCTGGCTCGCCGACAACAGAAGTCGCCTACGATGGGACTCAAGCACCTGAACGTTCTCGCGTAGTTCAGTTAGGACGCGCCCCTCGCGCTGACGCATGCCGTGCACGCAAGCCGCGAGATAAGCCGACGCGCCGAACGCTTGCATCGGAGGTCCATCCACGATCCCCAGCCAGAAGGCGAAATCGTAAATCGTGCTCATGTAAAGCACGCAAGCCGCCGCGAACAAGACACGCGCGCTACGGCCGCTCGCTAAAAAGCGGAGTGCTGCCCCCAGCAAGCCGAGGAGGGACAGCGCGGCGCCGGCGAAGTACAGCCCGAGTAGCGGGGTCGCCGAGAACGCGAAGCCGGCACCTACATAGGCGCTCGATGCCGGCTCGATGAGCAGGTGAGTCGAGGCGGTAAGGTCAACGAGCATCGTCAATGCGGCCAGGAGTGAGAGCCCCCGATGCGCGCGCTCAAGCCGCCGAGGCCAGCCTGCTTCGCAATCTTGCTTGAGAAGCGCGAGCAAGCTGTGGCCGAAGGCGAAAGCGATGACTGGAATGAGCAACCATGCTCCGCGAGCCCACCATGCCGCATCGAAGTTGGGCTGTGCGGAAGAAACCATAAGCACGCAGAGCCCGGAAAGCGCACAGGCCCATGCGAGGCGCACAGGCGCCAATTCATCGGGATCTGCCGAGGATTTGGAGCGCTGCAGGTACAGCTGCAGATGCAAAAGGAGCCCGAGCACAACGGAGACTCCGAGAGCGAACGAGAGGGTTAGAACGTAGGGCTGATTCATTCCTAAAACCGCCCCATCTTTATCATGAAGGGGACCTTATGGGGTCAACCCATCGCATCGTGCACGGCGCTGGGCAGACCCAAGCAAGCCAGGCCAGAAAAGGTTGTCCGAAATGCGGCACGTTAGGTAAGCCGGCTTGCGTCTCGTGCACGGCGGAAGACACCTCGGAATCATCAGGAATTCTGTGCACTTCGTCCTATTCGTGTCGGACACGTATCTTTTCCCATGGACCGTCGGAATCGGTGGGGATCGACGCAGTTTTCGTGCGAGCCTTAGGCCGTGCAGCAAGCCAGGAAGCATGAGAGTGGGAGCGACACCCTCGTTGGAGGAACCCCCGACTCAGTCCGCCCACCTCGCATCTACGCGGCTCCCTACGTGGTATCCTTCCTGCAACCCATCGTCTCGGTGCGGCAACAAAAAGTGCGCTTGGTCGAAGCCTTGGTGCGCGGCATCGAGCCTGACGGACGCATTCGCTCTCCCATCGAGTTGTTCGCGGAAGCTGCGCGCTGCGACCAATCGCGCGAGCTTGAACGCGCCTGCCGGCGGGCCGCATTCTCGGCATTTCTCACGCTGCCAGAAGGTCCTCGGCCCATCCTTTCGCTCAACACAGACACCTCGCTCATCTGCGAAGGCGAGCGCGGCGCAGAGCGAGTTGCGGAGGAAGCCGCTGAAGCTGGCCTCGTACCCAGCCAAGTTGCCCTCGAAATCCTCGAGTTTGCGGTGACCTGTCCGCAACAGCTGCCATCGTTCTGCCAACGGGCACGCAAGCTTGGTTTCCTGATCGCGCTGGACGACGTCGGTACGGGCCACTCCAATCTCGAGCGCATTCCCCATCTGGAACCAGACATCCTCAAAGTCGACCGTGTGCTCGTTCACGGCATCAGCGAGAACTATCATCGGCGTGAGGTCTTCCGTTCGCTCGTCACGCTCTCGCATCAGATAGGTGCGCTCGCAGTCGCCGAAGGAGTCGAAGACGAGGACGACGTGGTCACAGCCCTCGCGCTCGGCTGCGACCTCTTCCAAGGCTACTACTTTGGTCGCCCCACCGATGTGCGGGGAAACCCCTCCTTGGTGGACAATGCGCGCCTGGAACACGTAGGAAGTCAGTTTCTGCTGCACGCGCAGCAAAGTTTGCACGCGCGCCGTTCTCGACAGCAACAGAGCGAGCTTGCGCTCCACAGCCTGCTCGGCGAGCTCAATCAGACCACCTCACGCACCTCGCTCGAGCCGACTCTGAAGCGCGCACTCGAGCGCGTGCCCTACATCGAAGCGCTCTACGTCCTCGATGCCCGCGGACAGCAAGTCACGGACACCGTTCATCGCGTAATCGAAGATCCACGCGGCTTGTTTTCACCTGCCACGGCGGGCACCGATCAGTCGCTAAAACAGTACTTTTTGATGCTCAATGCGGGCCTCGCCAGATACACATCTGATCCCTACGTATCGAGCGCTACGGGTAGATTCTGCATTACGATGAGTCGCTTTTTCAGCGGCAAAGATGGCCAAACCTTCGTGCTCTGCTGCGATCTTACGGTCCCGCGCGACATCGACAGGTAGCGCGACCACAAGCCAAATGATAGGGCAGCGCGATGTCGAAGTTGAGCGCTCAAGAAATTCAAGATTTCCTCGCTAAAGTCACGCGGAGCCCCGAAGGGGAGCCTCGATTTCTGATCGAAGAGATTCGCGACGACTTCGTGCGTGTCCGCATGCCGACGCGCAAGAGCCACCTACGCCCCGGCGACACCGTAAGCGGTCCTGTGCAGATGACCTTGGCCGACACTGCGGTCTGGACATTGATCCTGTACAATCTGGGATTGAGCGCAGCGGCTTCGGTCACGAGCAGCCTCAACATCAGCTTCCTGAGTCGCCCCGCCTCGGCCGACCTGCTCGCGGAGGCCCGCTTGCTCAAGCTGGGGCGCAGCTTGGCCGTCGCGGAAGTGCGGATCTTCAGCGCAGAAGGCACGAGCGCAAGCCCCGCAGCCCATGCCACCGTCACCTATGCCGTGCGCAGCAACAGCGCGGAAAAAGGCGCCTGAACAGACGCCCGGCTACTTGCTAAGCTCCTAGCGTGACACGCAAAAAGGGCACAGTTTTTCTGTTCGATATCGATGGAACGCTCTTGCTTACAGGGGGCTCCGGCAGGCGTGCGTTCGAGCGTTCGTTCACGCACGTCATCGGGCGCTGTGACTTCCTCGCGCAGTTCTCCTTTGGCGGCATGACCGACCGTGGCATCGCACGCCTCGGCCTTATGGCGGCCCAAGAGCCTGTCACCGAACCACTCATCGACGCCCTGGTCGACGCCTACGTGGTCGCGCTCGAAGAGGAACTCGCCAAGGGCATCCGAAACTTCCGCATCCTGCCAGGCGCTAGTGAGCTGGTGTCGTCTGTGCGGGAACGTTCGGACGTAGCGGTGGGTCTGGGCACAGGCAACATCAAGCGCGGCGCCGAGGCCAAGCTGCGGCACGGCGCGCTCTGGGAGCTATTCGACTTCGGCGGCTTCGGCTGCGACCACGAAGACCGCACCGAGCTGCTGCGCATGGGGGCCCAGCGCGGAGCTTCACGCCTTGGGCTCGCGCTCGAGGCTTGTCGCGTGGTCGTAGTCGGCGACACCGTCCGCGACGTACAAGCTGCCCATGGCATTTCCGCGACCTGCATCGGCGTGGAGACCGGCGGCATCACAGCAGACACGTTGCTTGCTGCCGGTGCGACGCGCGTATTTCCTGATCTCGGCGCCGAGGGCGTGCTCGAGTCGCTGCTCGATGAGGCCTGAGCGTGACCCGGAAAAATAATCCGCTCACACTCCTCAGGTCCCGCCTCAAGGTCGACGATCAGATCCCCGACGTGCGCGACGGCATGACCCGTCTGGAGCGCATCATCCTGGTCGAGTTGCAGCGAGCAGCGGCCGAGAACAACGGACGCCCGGTCGCCTCCGCCATGCTCTACGGTCGGGTCGTGGAGCATGTCAATGTCAGTGTCCCCGAATTTCAGCACGCGCTGGAGCGCATGGTCGGGCGACGCGGCGACGTCCCAGGTTAGGGATAGCAACCTCAGCTTCATTTGTGTGTAGATTGCGAACTGAAGCCGCCCCTCTGCCCAGATTCTTGCCCGGCGTGTCGCCGTCGACCGCCGGTTCAGTCTGCTTTCCCGAGATTTCCGAGCCCTACGCTCTTCTAAAGAAGAGGCGCCCCTTCCCTCTTACCCGCTGTCCGCAACCTGTGATGAGCCTGCAATCAGTGATAGTGAACGTTCTTTCACTGGGATTTTTTCTCGTTGTTTCGCTGTTTTGGACACGGTTCAAGCTTGCTTGGTAAGGCGCGTCTGACTACACCGCCGAGCGGTAGGGGAGGCAACGCAACATGGTTCGTAACAGCTACGACGTGGTCGTGGTCGGCGCAGGCCCGGTCGGATCCGTGGCCGCAGTCGCTGCAGCACGCTCAGGCGCGAAGGTGCTTCTTCTCGAAGCCAACCCGGATGCCGCAAGGCGCTTTGCGGGTGAATGGCTACACCCCACCGGGGTTGCCGTACTCGACCGCCTGCGCATCGGCCGCCTCGAGGGTGCCGACGCACGCACGGGCTACGGTTTTGTTGTCTTCCCCGACGACGGCAGTGAGCCCGTGGAGCTCGCCTACCCCGGCGGTCATGTTGCACTCGCCTGCGAGCACTCGAGCATCGTTACCTCCCTGCGTGATAGGGCAGCTTCGCTCGACGATGTCGACTACGTGCCTTTCGCACGCGTCACGAGCCTCTCGGACCATCAGGTCACGTTCCGCACCGAGGTGGGAGAGCGCACTGTGCATGCGGGGCGCATCCTCGGCGCAGATGGTCGCTCGTCGGTGGCGCGCAAGGCGCTCGGTCTTGCTTCACACGGCGCCCCCATCTCGTACATGGCCTCGGTCGAACTGCGCGGCGTCGAGCTGCCGGTGGAGGGCTACGGCCACGTGGTACTCGGCGGTCCTGGGCCCGTGCTCATGTACCGCATCGCGCCCGACGTCATTCGTGGCTGCTTCGATGTGCCGCTGTCCTTCGACGCGAGTCGCAGAAACCACACGTTCCTCTGGGATGGTTTCTCGGCGGTATTGCCCGAGCGCCTGCGCCGTTCTTTCCGCGATGCCCTCGAGCGCGGGCCCGTGCACTGGGCCGTGAACCGCTTCGCGCCGCGCGCCTTCTACGGTAAGGGTGCGACCTGGTTGGCTGGCGACGCCGTGGGCCATTTCCATCCGCTCACCGCCGCCGGTATGACACTCGGCTTTCTCGACGCAGAGCTTGCGGGCGAGAGCCGCTCGCTCGAGCAGTACCATCGCAGCCGCGAGCGTGACAGCTACGTGCCTGAGCTGCTTTCGAACGCGCTGTATCAGGTGTTCTCGCGCGAAGACGCCAGCGCCGCGCAGATTCGCAGCGCCGTCTATCGCGTGTGGCGCAAGAGTTCGTCCGAGCGCGAGCGCACCATGCGCCTTCTGATGGGGGCCGAGTCGAGCCGCGCTTCGTTCGGCGCATCGTTCGTGCGCATGGCCTTCTCGGCCTTTGGCAGCACGCTGAGCGACCTGTCCCAGGCAGGCAAGCTCGACGCGCTCTTGCCGTCCCTCAACGCCTACCGCGAATGGGTCCAGTGGCCCGCCGCCTCGCTTGCTCCTTCGCGCGGGCGGCGCGTGTACCGCATGAAGAGCACGTCGGAGCGCCCGCTTCCCGTGCGCGGCTTGCGGTTGCTCAAGTCGCCTCGCCCTGACTCGGTAGCCCCTCCTGCCGTGCCTGTGATGGAACCCTCGGCTGAGCGCCGCGACGGGACCACGCTGCAGGAAGGCCTATCGCTCGCGGGCGACGCGCTGCTGGTCGAGCTCAAGCGCCTGCACGAGCGCATCGGACACGACCCCAACTGGAAGCTCATGCGGCGAGCCACGCGCATCGTGGCGTCCATCGACGGCGCGGACCTGGGCACCAGCATGGCTGCACGCATGGGCCTAGCCAAGCGCCCCATGGCACGCATGGGCATCCCTACGCTGCTGAGCGCCTACGAGGCCGATCCGCACATCATCCGCGCCAGCGACTTCGCCTCGTTCATGCTGAGCATCGTCACGCTCGACAGCAAGTTCACCATCGA
>CAZEWA010000081.1:0-20873 GCA_964515685.1 uncultured Polyangiales bacterium
GGGGAGAAGCCCCCATGGGCAGCGTCGTAGCAGTCACGAATCAAAAAGGCGGCGTGGGGAAAACCACGACCGCCGTCAACTTAGCCGCTTGCTTGGCAGTGGCTGAGCAGCGCGTGCTGCTGGTGGATATCGACCCCCAGGGCAACGCCACGAGCGGGGTGGGACACGTCCCAAGAGCTGACCAATTGGGCACGTACGACGTCATGGTCGGTCGGGCCAGCGTGCGCGAAGCCGCGCGCGCCACGGATCTGCCATGTCTCAAGGTCATCGCTTCGAGCACAGACCTCGCAGCTGTGGAAATCGAGTTCGTCGACTTGGACGATCGGGCCACGCGCCTCAAGAGTGCGCTTTCGGCCGTCCGGGACGACTACGACTTCATCCTCATCGACTGCCCGCCCTCGCTTGGTTTGCTCACGCTCAATGCACTTGCGGCCGCGGACAGCGTGCTTGTGCCCATGCAGTGCGAGTACTACGCGCTCGAGGGCATCAGCCACTTGATGGGCACCATCGAGCGCGTGAAGGCGTCGCTCAACCCGAGCCTCTACGTGCACGGGGTCTTGCTCACGATGTACGACCCCCGCAGCAATCTCGCGAACCAAGTAGCAAGTGAGCTGCGCGAGCACTTTCACGTGTACGAAACCGTGATCCCGCGCAACATCCGGCTCGCGGAAGCGCCTTCACACGGCAAGCCCATCATCCTGTACGACGCGGGTTCCAAGGGTTCTCAGGGCTACCTCAGTTTGGCTCGCGAAATTCTGGACCGCCTACCGGGCGCCGCCGCGTAAAATCTGGAAAGACACGCATGCAGGACAACTCGAAACGACGCGCCCTGGGGCGAGGACTCGACGCCCTTCTGCCGGGAGGAGCGCAAGCTCAGCCGCAAGCATCTCAAGCCCCACGCGAAGTAACGAGCGCACGCATCGAAGAGCTGCACCCCACCGTGGGCCAGCCACGTCACATCTTCGATGACGCGAAGCTCGACGAGCTCGCCCAATCCATCCGCGAGCTGGGCGTGCTCGAGCCCATCTTGGTGCGCAAGCGCGGGACGGGAGGCTTTCACATCATCGCGGGTGAGCGACGCTGGCGTGCATCGCAGCGAGCAGGTCTGCACGAAGTGCCCGTGGTCGTGCGAGAGTTCTCGGATGCGCAGGCCTTCGAGGCAGCACTCGTAGAGAACCTGCAGCGCGCTGACCTCAACCCAATTGAAACCGCGCGCGCCTTCCATCGTTTGATGGAAGATCATGAACACACCCAGGAGAGCGTGGCCCAGCGTGTCGGCAAGGACCGCTCCACGGTGGCCAACGCCCTGCGCCTCTTGCGCTTGCCCAACGCCGTGCTCGAGATGGTCGAGACGGGTCAGCTCAGTGAAGGCCACGGCCGCGCCTTGCTCGCCGCCAACGAACCCAACGCCATGCTCAAGCTTGCGCGTTCGGCGGTAGAAAAAGGCTGGAGTGTGCGCGAGACCGAGCGCGCGGCTCGCTTCGTTAGCCAAGTTCAAAAAGGCAAAGAAGGCGAGGAGCCGAAGGGCAAGAGCGCCAACGTGCGCGACCTCGAAACGCGTCTTGCGCGCTCTTTAGGCTCCAAGGTCAACGTCGCCGACCGACACGGCAAGGGCAACATTCAGATCCACTTTACGAGCTACGACGAGCTCGACCGCTTGCTCGAAAAGCTCTTCACCTGAAAGACATTCGCCATGGCTGCACAGATTATCGACGGGAAGCTGATAGCGGAGCGCGTTCGCAACGAAGTCAAAGTTCGCGCCGAGGCGTTCGAGCAGCGTGCCGGACGTAAGCCCGGTCTCGAAGTCGTCATCGTCGGAGATGACCCCGCATCGCACGTCTACGTGAACAGCAAGGAAAAGACGAGCAGCCAGGTGGGTCTGCGCGGCCTCGTACACCGCCTACCCGAGAGCGTCTCGCAGGCCACGCTGCTCGCGAAGGTCGCCGAGCTCAACGCCGACAAGAACGTAGATGGCATCCTGGTTCAGTTGCCACTGCCCAAGGGCTTCGACGCAGAAGCCGTGGTGCACAGCATCGACCCGCGCAAAGACGTAGACGGACTGCACCCGGTCAATGCGGGCTTGCTCGCCACCGGTGGCCGCGGACTTCGCCCCTGCACGCCCAGCGGCAGCATGCGCTTGCTCGCCGAAACTGGCATTTCGCTCGCAGGAAAGCGCGCGATTGTCATCGGTCGCTCGAATCTGGTGGGCAAGCCCATCGCTTTCATGCTGCTCGAGCAAAACTGCACGGTCACCCTGGCCCACTCTCGCACCGTGGACCTCGATCAGCGCGTACTCGAGAGCGACATCGTGATTGCGGCAGTCGGCGTTCCGGAGCTCATCAAGGGCAGCTGGATCAAGCCTGGCGCCATCGTCATCGACGTAGGCATGAATCGCCTGGCCGATAAGCGCTTGGTTGGCGATGTGGAATTCGCGAGCGCCAAGGAGCGCGCCGCATGGATCACGCCCGTCCCAGGCGGCGTGGGCCCCATGACCATCGCGCTGCTCATGAGCAACACCGTGCAAGCGGCCGAGAGCACGCTCGGCTGACACCCGGCTGCCTGGGCAGGAAAGCCGCCCGACGAGCCCCGCGAGACCGCTCTCAGCCAGCGAGCGGTGCGCGCTGGCCCTTCCGCCACAGGAAGACCACAGCCGTCGCCAGCACGAGGCCTATCCACTGCGACGTGCTGAGCCCAAAGTACAGCCCGCGGTCGTCGGCGCGCAGGTACTCGAGCCCAAAGCGCAGTGCTGCGTACAGCGCGATAAAAAGCAGCGCCACCTGGCCATCGAAACGCTTGTAGCGCGGGCCCCAGACGCTCAAAAACACAGAAATGAGCAGGCAGCCAACCGCCTCGTAGAGCTGCGTTGCGTGCACCGGCAGCGAGGCGTGGTTGGGATGCACGAGAAGGCCCTCGCGAAACTGTCCCTCGCTGGCTGCAGACCAGGGTGGAAAGCGAAGCCCGACCCAATGATCCGTAACGAGGCCATAGCAACAGCCCCCGAGGAAGCAGCCGATGCGCCCGAAAAACAGCCCCATCGCGACGCCTACTGCGGTCACATCCGTGAGCTTGAGGATGGGCAAACCGTCGCGCTTTGCCACGCGAATCGCCGCCCACGTTCCCACGACGAGCCCCCCGTAATACGCGAGGCCGCCATTGTAGAATTTGGCCCACGCAAGGCAGTCACGCGCCGCCGGTCGACACACCTTGTCGGCCGCATCCCAGAGGCCTGCTGCCGCCTTGCACTGGCCCTGCGTAATCTGCCAAGCGACCTGGGCAGGGTCGGTGCAGAGGTGCACGTAGTCCCAGAAATAGCCGTCAGCGAGCACGTGCAGGATGCGCCCGCCTACGATGCCTCCGATGATCGAAGCGAGCCCCGCATCGATGACCGCCTGGTGATCTCGGCCCGTGCGCTTTGCCCAGCGCACCACATGGTAAATCGCGACCGCATACCCCAATAGCAGCATGCTGAAGTAGGCCGGAATGGGCTCACCGAACAGCTCGCCGAACGTAGGCAGCATGCAGCTTGCTCAGCCAACGTCCGGAGACGATGTCTCCCGTGGGGAAATTTCCGCCCGACTCGGCTGCTTTCTGAAACCATCGAGCAGCAGGAGCCCGACACCGACTGCGATGCTGATGTCGGCCACATTGAAAGTTGGGTATTCCCAGCTGTTCTTGATGTGGAAGCGAATGAAATCCACCACGAACCCGTGCCGCACACGGTCGGAAAGGTTGCCTACGGCCCCAGAGAGCACGAGCGGCACACTGAGCTCGAACAGCCTGCCCCCCACACCTCGCATGAACATCACGGTTAGAACGACGCAGGCTCCAATACCGGCCAGGCCGAAAATCGTCGCGCGCACCCAGCTAGGCGCTGTGCGCAGCATGCCGAACGCGGCACCACAGTTCTCGGCGTAGCGGAACTCGAGGTAGTTCGGAATCAAGGTGCGCGTCCGAGTCGGCAGGCGTTGCATCCGCATGTAGCCCTGATCGTCGGGCTCGCAGATGGCTGGCTTGACTCCAGAGCGCTCCTTCGACAGCGCGTCCAGGGCCCACTCCTTGCTCGCCAGATCAGCGAACGTATAGAGCACGAGCGCCGCAAGCATGAACATGAGGGCACGTGCTGCGCGGGGCACGAGAACGATGTCGCTAGATTTGCTCACTTGGCTTACTTCTCGCGGTGGATGATGTGAAAGCCGAAGGGCGTCTCGACGATGTCGCTGACGTCGCCGGGCCCCATGCTGAAGACGGCCTTGTCGAACTCGGGCACCATGGCGCCGCGACCGAACGGCGAGAGCTTACCGCCCCTGCCCTTACCCGACGGGTCTTCCGTGTACTCGTCGGCAAGCGCGCCGAAATTTGCACCGGCTTTGGCCTTCTTTACGACCTTCTCTGCGATCGCGCGGGCCTCTGCCTTCGAGCGCGTCACGTCGGCCGAAGCGCGTAGCGTGCCGACGTAGCGAATCAGAATGTGAGAGGCAGTCGCCTTCTCGCCCTGCGCCGCAGGTTCTTTGTGAGGGTGATCATGCCCATCGTGACCGTGCCCATCGTGACCGTGCCCATCGTGACCGTGCGCAACGTTCTTTGCTGTAGGTTTGGCACTGAGCTGCGCGGGGTCAGGCTCACTGACCTGCTCACCCGCGGTGAACCCCTGGCATCCCGTAAGGCCTACTGAGCAAGCCAGCAATGCCATAAAAATTGCGGATTTTCGCATGGCACCGTGGATACCGCTTTGGCCACTTTCACGCAAGGTCTACACCCACTGCCCGCCCAGCCTCTACACTACCGAAACCGCCGCCGCCAGGGGTCATGAGGCACACCACATCCCCGGCTTTGAGCTGAAAATGCGCCCGCCCCGGGACTTCCACGCCGTTTACGAGGTTTTTTCCGCGCATGCCGGGCGCTCCACCCTCTAGGCCGAAAGGTGCGAGGCTGCGCCTCTCCGCAAGGAAGCTGACCGCAAGCGGCTCGAGCAACTCGAATTCGCGGATGACGCCATCGCCTCCTGACATCGCGCCCTTTCCACCCGAGTGGGCTCGGATCTCAAAGCGGTGCAGACGGACTGGGAAGCGGCGCTCAAGTACCTCCGGGTCCGTGATGCGCGTGTTGGTCATGTGGGTGTGCACGGCCGAGGCCCCGGGCGCCTTGCAGGTTGCGCCTGCGCCACCGGCGAGAGTCTCGTAGTAACCGAAGTCCGCATTTCCAAAGGTAAGGTTGTTCATGGTGCCCTGACTCGCCGCGGCGACTCCGAGCGCCCCCAACAACACGTCGACCACGCGCTGCGAAGTCTCGACGTTGCCCGCCACGACGGCTCGTTCGGGCCCAGGATCGAGCAAGCTGGGCGCAGGGATCTCGAGTCTTACATTGCGCAAGCAGCCGCTGTTGAGCGGGATAGGTTTCCCGACCAAGCAGCGCACCACATACAACAACGCCGCAACCGTGACCGCTCGCGGTGCGTTCAGGTTGCCAGGATGCTCGTCGGCCGTGCCTGTAAAGTCCACGCTGAGCGTTCCACGGTCCACGCTGACTCGCACCGCTACCTTGGTGCCGTCGTCGAGGGCATCTTGGAAGCTGCGCGTTCCAGCCGGCAGCGTGCGAATCAGTGCCTCCACCGCCTCGGCCGCGTTGTCTTGAATGTGACACATGTATGCGCTGACCACGCCTTTACCGAAGCGCGCGTCGAGCTCCGCCAGCAGGCGGGCCCCGGCGTGGTTCGCTGCAATTTTTGCCTCGATATCCGCGATATTTTCCAGGGGCTTGCGTGCTGGATACTCACCACGCGTCAGCAACGCGAACATGCGCGTCCGGTCGAACTTGCCATCCCGTACGACGCGCTCCGCCCGCAAGACCATGCCTTCTTCTTCGAGCCTGCGCGAATCAGGGGGCATGCTGCCTGGCGCGATACCGCCGATGTCTGCATGGTGCCCTCGGCTTGCACACAAAAAGCGCAAGGTTTGGTCGTCGCCATACACCGGGGACACCACAGTGACGTCGGGCAGATGCGAGCCCCCTGCAGCCGGATCGTTGGTCACGAAGACGTCGCCGGGCTGCATGTTGGGATGCGCCTCCATCACCGCTCGCACCGACTCGCTCATGGCTCCCAAATGCACAGGAATGTGCGGTGCATTGGCGACGAGTCCGCCTTCTGCATCGAAGACCGCGCAGGAAAAATCGAGACGCTCGCGAATGTTGGTGGAGAGAGCTGTGCGCTGCAGAACACTGCCCATCTGCTCGGCAACCGACATGAACAGATGGTTGAACACTTCGAGCAAAACCGGGTCGCGCTGCTCTTTTGCGCGCTGCTGCGGAGCGCCGGTCTCATCGCTGAGTACCAACACCCCCTGCGCATTCACGGCGGCCACAAAGCCCGGTTCAACCACCGTGACGCCTGTGGCATCGAGCAAAAGTGCGGGCCCGCGCAACGCCGCGCCGGGCAACAGCTCTTCGCGCGCATAGCGCGGCACCGCTTCGAGCAAGCGCCCGTCGTGAAACAAGCGCCCCAAAGCCAGCGGCTCCGGTGTGTTCTGCTCAGGCGGAAGCTCGACCTCCGCTCGCGCCGCGGACGTATCCTCTACGTGCACACGCACGCGGACGGCTGTGAGCTCAATCTCGTGCTCGACACGATCGTACCCAAACAAGCGGCGGTGCTGTGCGTGAAAGGATTGCGCGAGCTCCTCTACCCCTGCCTCGGGGAGCGTGATCGCAGTCTCTGTTCCGACATAACGCAAGTCGACAAAGCGCGCGTAGCGCAAGCCCGCCTCAGCGAGCTCGTTGCCCTCGCCAGACAGCATAACCTTGCGCCCTGACGCGCAGAGTTCATCGAGACACTCGCTCGCAGCGCGCAGGCTCGCTGCGGAGAGCGCACCAGAACAGCCATGCATTCCGTGAAAGGTGTCCTCCGCCACGCCCATGCCGAACGCAGACAGCACGCCCGCGAGCGGATGCAGAAGGATGCGCTTTATCCCTAGCCTGCGCGCGACCGAACAAACGGCCTGCCCGCCCGCGCCGCCAAACACCACCAGCGCATGCTCACGAACATCGTGTCCGCGTGCGATGGTGATGCGACGAATGGCTTCCGCCATATTCTCGACGGCCACCTGAAAGAAGCCCTCCGCGACGCGCAGCCATCTCAGCGCATCGCCATCGGGTTCGACGCGCGCAGCCAGACTCTCGAGCGCCGCCTGTACACGCGCTCCGTCTAGCTCGAAAGGAAAGCGCTCTGCCGTGAGGCGCCCGAGGGCCAAATGAATATCGGAGAGCGCGAGCTCACGTGCCTCCTTACGCCCGTAACACAACGGACCAGGCACGGCGCCCGCACTCTCGGGCCCCACAGTGAGCTTGAGACCATCGAACCTGCACAGCGATCCACCACCTGCCGCTATCGTGTGGATATCGATGAGCGGCGTACGAATGCGCACGCCTGAAATTTGCGTCTCGTAGATGTGCGGAAGCTCGCCTGCGCAGCGCGACACATCGGTCGAGGTGCCGCCCATGTCGAATCCAATGACTTGCGCTTCTCCGTTCGCCTGCGCAATGGCGCGCAGGGCCACAGCCCCGCCCGCAGGCCCCGACAACACGGCATCTCGCCCTCGAAAACGCGAAGCGTCCGCGAGGCCGCCACTCGACTGCATCATGCGCAATCGACTGCCAGGAAGCTGCGCCTGCATATCCGCAAGGTACGCCGACAGGAGCGGCGTAAGGTACGCATCGACGACCGTAGTTTCGGCGCGCGCCAAGAGCCCTGGCAGCGGCGACACTTCGTGGGACATGCTGATGTGCGGGAAGCCGACTTCGCGCGCGATGGCCGCGATTTCACGCTCTAGCTCGCCGCTCCCGTGGTCGTGCATCACGACAATGGCGAGGCTGACGAACGAAGCCTCACGCAATACAGACAGGGCTGCACGAAGACGCTCGGGTTCACTGCGCGCAAGCACGCTGCCATCGGGCGCACAGCGCGCCTCCGTTTCCACCACCGCGCCGTGCACCAGCGCATGCCGAACGATGTCGAGCGCAAACAGGTCAGGCCGCGTTTGGTCGCCGATGCTCAACAGGTCGCGAAAGCCTTCGGTGATGACCAGCGCAGTTTGAACGCCTCGCCGCTCGAGCAACGCATTGGTCGCCACCGTGGTCCCCATTCGCACATCGCAAGCTGGGATGGGCGCATCCGCTGGAAGCTGAAGCAGCTTGCGAATGCCTTCGACGGGCGCAGCGTCGTGCGAGAGCACCTTGGTGACGTGGAGTCGCCCGTCCGGACTCTGCCCGATGCAATCGGTAAACGTGCCGCCCCGGTCGATCCAAAATTGCCAGCGTCCCACGCTCTTGCTTTAGCAGCCCCAGGGACTTCGAACCTAGGCAAAAAGCAGCGCTAAAACTCGGTCATGGCCCGCCTTCGAGCCCGGTCGATGAGCGGCTGCATGGCGCGATGCGCTTCGTGGGTATCGAGCACGGCAAGCTCATCCAGGAGCCCGGCATAGCCTTCGCCCTCATCGAGAAACCACTCGAGCGCACGGGCGGGGTCGAGTTTGGGCACCGCCCGTCCCGGTAACACCAGGGCAGCAGTGCGCACACGCAAGCCCCCGAGTCGCTCGAATAAAACGCGCACGAACGCTCGAAATGTCGACTCCGAAAGGTCGGCTTGGGCTCCTGCGCCGAGCCACAAGAGTCGCTCCGCCATCAGACGTGGACGCGCGGGCATGAGCACAGCTTCACCGAGGTCCCCGCGCATGGCGCCGCGGACCAGGTACTCAGAAACCCGCCCGCACAATCGCCAGTCGAGCAGACCTGGCGCACCGCGCAGCGGCCGTTCGTCGGAGAAAAAGGGTACACACAGCGCTTCCGTCTTGAGCTGGTCCAAGCTCGGCAAGTCGTACAGCGCAAAGTGCACGTCCATCGCGAAGCCCTACTCTTTCCCGACTTCGCTCGCGATCCGGTCCAGTACGCCATTCACGAAGCCCGCGCTGCCTTCGCTGCCGTAGCGCTTGGCGAGCTCCACGGCTTCGTTGAGCGTAACCTTCCGCGGTACGTCCGGCATGAACATGAGCTCGTAGGCCGAGAGGCGAAGGATATTCCTGTCGACCCGCGGCATGCGCTCGAGGCGCCAATGCTCGCTGACCTTGCGGATCATCTCGTCGACCGCCTGGGCGTGACCGCCGTATCCCTGCACCAGCGTGCCTGCGAAGTCGCGTCCCTCCAGGCTCGAGGCAAGGTACTCCCAGTAAAGGCGCTCCGCGCGGTCGACCGTGTCCCCCGCAAGGTCCACGCAATACAAAATTTGCAAGGCAGCCTCGCGGGCCCTTCTACGCACACCCATGACAAAGAACTCCGTCGGAATTCCCCTAGCCTCGCCGACATCGGCGGGGTCGGGGACGACTCGCAGGTTCGAGAACCTTACAACCCTTGTGCGGTCAGCGCTCGACCAAGGTTTACCATTTCTATGGCCGCTAGCGCTGCGTCAAAGCCCTTGTTGCCGGCCTTGGTGCCCGCGCGCTCGATGGCCTGTTCGATGCTGTCGGTGGTAATCACACCGAAAATCACGGGAACGCCTGAATCGAGCATGCTGCTGGCGCAACCGCTGCTCGCGGCGGAGCAGACGTAATCGAAGTGAGGCGTGGAGCCGCGAATGACCGCTCCGAGCGCGATGACAGCGGCAAATTTGCCTGAGCGCGCCAGGCGCTGGGTGAGCAGCGGAAGCTCGAAGGCCCCCGGCGTGCGCACGACCGTGATCGCGCCCTCGGGCAGTCCGTGCCGGACCAGGCCATCGACCGCACCGTCGACCAGCTTGTCGACAATGAAGTCGTTGAAGCGGGCGGCGACAATTGCGATTTGAACGTCGCTCGGCGCATTGAGGGTGCCTTCGATGCGGCGCAAAGCCTGGGGGTCACTCATGGGCCGCCAGTCTAAATGGGAACGGGCGATTGTCGACCGGGGTGGGGAGCAGAACTACGGGGTCACTCTGCTTTTCCTCGCGACCTGGGATTGCAGCGTGCTGCCCATTCCCGGTGCGACCGGTTCGGCCCTCGCGCGTGATTGGGGGCGAGCCACAAATCCGTGCGCCCGGGCACTCACTCATACGCCCTGAGCCGTTCCATCGCCTCCCAGGCCTGCCAAATTGCGCTACCCGGTCTCGGGCTTACCAAGCTTGCCCGCCACTGCGGGCCCGAGGGCATGCCGCTTTGGTGTGCGTCGTCTGTTTGGCTCGCCAACGTGCCTAGCTTTGAAGCTGGGCGCGCGCTTCGGTATCGAGCATCGCGCCCGAAACCTCAAGCTGCGGCACAACTCGCTCGGGACCTTGGATGTCTTTGGCTACAAGGCCGCAGATGAGCGACGTCTCGTCGACTACGTGCGTCAGGGCGCTGTGAATCTCGGCCAAACTAAAGCCTTCGCCCTTACCTTCAAGCCATTTCCGAAGAGCATGAAGACGCATGCTGGATGGGTGCGCTTCCATGGGCCCTTCCCAAATGCACTGCAAAATGGTTTGTGCCGAGTGCAGGCAGTAGCTGAGTGACCGCGGAAACGCGGGTGAAAGCAGCAAAAACTCCACCATGTTATGCGCAGTCACACGCCCCTGATTCTTCTTCATGAAGGCTTCGGAGCCAGAACAAGCCCTGAGCAAGGACATCCAGAGCGCGGTCTGCACGATGTCGTGCGTTCCGGATTCATGCGCCATCGTGTGATGGTGCATGTCCAAGATGCGAGCGGTTTGACCGGCACGCTCCAGCATGGCGCCGAGCCACAAAAAACGCATGGCGTCTTCGTGCAACATCGTGCTGCGAACAAGCCCCAAGATGAGCTGCGTACCGCGCCGAACCACGCGATAAAACTCTTCGCGCTGATTCCAGTACAGCTCCTGCGTCGACTCCCGCCCCAGCCACAGATAGAGCTCGTTCGTCTCTTCCCAGGTGTCGAGCGAAAGCTGATCTCGAATCGCGCGTGCACACTCACGGGCGCCACGAACCGAGCTCGACAAGCTCACCAAGTTCTCACGGCTCCAGGTCATGTACTCCTGGACCAACTCACTATTGCCGAGCGCTGTGCGGTCGTAGCACGCAAGAAATCCCTGCTCCTCACCTGACACGATAACGAGCGGGGCCCAGCAATGGGTCACCGGAATGTCGGAGTCGAAGACGAGTGAGCGGGTAGCATCGAGCAGTCGCGCAGAGCTTTCGGCGCGTTCGAGATAACGGCCAAACCAGAAGCAATAGTCCGCAACGCGAGATATCACGTGGCACTCTCCCTCTCGACCCAAGTGTCTTTGGAGCCACCACCCTGACTCGAGTTCACCACGTACGAGCCTTCCACCAAGGCCACGCGCGTAAGGCCGCCTGGCAGGACCCACGAACCATCGGGACGCGTCAGGATGAACGGGCGCAGGTCGACGCGACGTGGCGCAAGACGCTCCTGGCCCGGCACCCAGGTCGGACACGTAGAGAGTTCGATGCGGTGCTGCGCGATGTACTTGCGAGGCTCCTGCTCGATGCGTGCGCGGAACTCGTCACGTTGAGCCTGCGTCGAATCGGGGCCCATCAACATGCCGTAGCCACCGGCCTCATCCACTGCCTTCACGACTAAGTGCTCCAGGTTCGACAGCACATAGCGCTTGTCTTCGTCGCGAGCGCAAACGAACGTATCGACCTGAGCCAACGACGGTTCCTCGCCCAAGTAGTAGCGCACCATGTCTGGCACGAACGGATACACCGCCTTGTCGTCCGCGATACCGTTGCCGGGCGCGTTAGCCAAGGTCACGCGGCCCGCTGCATAAGCGCGCATCAGCCCCGGCACTCCGAGCAAGCTATCCGGAAGGAAAAACTCTGGATCGAGATATGCGTCGTCGATGCGACGGTAGATCACGTGTACGCGCTTTGGCCCGTGAATAGTGCGCACGAACACGGTATCGTTCTCCACGAACAAGTCCGAAGGCTCCACCAACGGCGTACCCATGTGCCGCGCTAGAAAAGCGTGCTCGAAGTAGGCCGAGTTGTAGATGCCTGGCGTGAGCACCACCATGCTGAGATCTGCATGCGCAAGCGGCGCGATGGCGCGTAGTGTTTGCGCAAGCTCCATCGGATACTGTTCCACTTGACGGATGCGGCTCATCTCCGCGGACTCGCCGAATACGCGCTTGGTCACGAGCCGATTTTCGACGACATAGGACACCCCCGAGGGAGTGCGCACGTTGTCTTCGAGCACGCGGAATACGCCGTCTGGCCCGCGGATCAAGTCGATGCCCGCGATAGGAATGCGCACGCCACCCGGAGGCTTGATGCCGCGAAGCTTCTTCTCGTACTGCTTCGCTCCCAAGATGAGGTCGGCCGGGATTGTCCCTTGCCGCAAGATGCGCTGCTCGCCGTACATATCATCGAGAAAGCAATTCAGCGCGGCGATGCGCTGAACGAGGCCGGCCTCCACCCGGTTCCACTCCGACGCTCCAATCACACGAGGCGCAAGGCAGATGGGAAAGATTTTCTCCGTCCCCTGCGTGTCTGAGTACACAGAGAACGTGACCCCTTGATTGAACAGTGAAAGCTCTGCGAGCGACTGACAGCGCGAGAACTCCCGCACAGAGAGTGCCTGGAGCATCGCGTGTACACGTCGTGTATGGCCCCTCGGGCTCCCGTCTTCGCCTATCGTTTCATCGTAGGCGCCGGGGAGCGGCGAGTAGCTGTCAAACAAACCGGACTTGGAAGTCTGTACGAGTTGCAGCACCCTCTCCATGTATGCGGTCTTCTTGCATCGCGACAGTTCTATTTTCGCGAGTTACACCCATTTGACGCGCGCGAAACAGCCCGGACATCGGCCCCCCTTATCTCCTTATCTACAAACATGGGGATTCGCGTTTCGCTCCACCACGTCACTCGCTACACCTACGACAGACCGGTGCAGCTTGCGCCGCATGTCGTACGCCTGCGGCCGGCGGCGCATACTCGGACGAACATTCCGGCGTACACGCTGAAGGTGACTCCGGCCGAGCATTTTTTAAACTGGCAGCAAGACCCCTTTGGCAACTGGCAAGCCAGGTTGGTGTTTCCAAGCCTTGCTACGGAACTCAAGATTGAAGTCGACCTGGTCGCAGACCTTACGGCCATCAATCCCTTCGACTTTTTCCTCGAGCCTCAGGCAGAAAAAGTTCCGCTCGTCTATGAGCCGGACCTCTCCGAAGACCTCGCGCCATACCTGGCGCCTGTGCCGAGCACACCGAAAATCGCGCAGCTCGTCGGGCGCGTTCGCGACGATTTTTTCCGATCGGGCCGGCTCAACGTCGATGTGTTGGTCGATATCAACCAGCTCGTGCAACGCTCGCTGAAGTACGACATTCGCATGGAGCCGGGAGTCTTCACGCCCGAAGAAACCCTGACGCGTGCACACGGATCCTGTCGCGACTTCGCCTGGCTGCTGGTCAACGTGCTGCGTCACCTGGGCTTCGCCGCTCGCTTCGTGTCCGGCTACTCGATCCAGTTGAGCGCAGATCAGAAGCCTGTGGATGGTCCCGAAGGCGTACTCGAGGATGTGACTGACCTGCACGCGTGGGTCGAAGCGTACCTGCCTGGCGCGGGGTGGATTGGGCTCGATCCGACAAGCGGCATGCTCTGCGGAGAAGGCCACATTCCCCTCGCTTGCACGCCGTCACCAGGAGCCGCTGCACCCATCTCGGGCTCCTTTGGCTGGCAGAAGCGCTCCGAAGAAGACGAGGTCGACGAGCAGTTTCAATTCCACATGGAAGTGCAACGCATCGAGGACAGACCGCGGCCCACGAAGCCCTATCGCGACGAGCAATGGGAAGCGATCGTGTCTTGCGGCGACCATGTGGAGCGCGCGCTTTCAGCTCTAGATGTGCGCCTTACCATGGGCGGCGAGCCCACCTTCGTCGCCATGAATGATCAAGAAGCCGACGAATGGAACACCGCTGCGCTCGGCCCGACAAAGCATATTTATGCCGACAAGCTCATTCGGCGCCTGCAAAAGCGCTTTGCGCCTTTTGGCCTGCTGCACCACGGCCAAGGCAAGTGGTACCCGGGCGAGCCGCTGCCGCGCTGGGCCTACTCTTGCTACTTTCGCAAAGACGGCGAACCCATCTGGCGAGATGCGTCCCTCATCGCGCACGAAGATAAGCTCAGAAAAGCCGTCGGTCTCGACGATGCCCTCACCTTCTCTCAAGCACTCTGCGAGCGCCTCGGCGTCCACAAGCGCTTCCTCGTTCCTGGCTACGAAGATGTTTTCTACTATCTGTGGCGTGAGCGAAAGCTTCCCGTCAACGTCGACCCCTTCGACTCCAAGCTTGAAAGCGCCGAAGAGCGCGCACGCTTGCGGCGCATCTTCGAACAAGGCCTGACGTCCTGCGTCGGATATGCACTTCCCTTGCAAGCGACCTGGCATCGTGAACAGCTACGCTGGGAAAGCGGTGCGTGGCCTCTTCGCGACGACCGCATGTATCTGATCCCTGGTGACTCCCCCATGGGTTATCGGCTGCCGCTCGATTCCCTACCCTGGGCGGCTCCTGAAGATCAGTCTGGTTTGTGGCCACGGGATCCCATGGCGCCGCGCGCTCAGCTGCCGTCACGCCGCCAGTTGAGCGAACCGACACCCGGCATGGTGGGCGCCCTCGGACCCATCGCGAGAGGCGCGGCCGTGCCGAAGTTGGGCGAATCCGCTCGAGGCCTCACCCGCACCGCACTGTGCGTCGAAGCCCGCGATGGCATCTTGCATGTGTTCATGCCGCCTGTGGCACTGCTCGAAGAGTATCTCGATCTGATAGCGACACTTGAAGAGACGGCCGCCGGTCTCAGGTGCCCGATTCGTATCGAGGGCTACACGCCGCCATCTGACTACCGCCTCGAGCGCATCCAAGTCACGCCCGACCCTGGTGTACTCGAAGTAAACATCCACCCTGCTCGCTCGTGGCGAGAGACTCTCATCAACACAAGCGCCGTGTACGAGGAGGCAAAGCAGTGTCACTTGATGAGTGACAAATTCATGTTGGACGGTCGACACATAGGCACGGGCGGTGGCAATCACATGACCTTGGGTGGCCCCACGCCAGCGGACAGCCCATTTTTGCGGCGGCCGGATCTCTTGCGCAGCTTCACCAGTTACTGGCTGAACCATCCGGCCCTTTCGTACTTGTTTTCAGGCATGTTTGTGGGCCCAACCAGTCAAGCCCCAAGGCTCGACGAGGCCCGCAACGACAGCCTCCACGAGCTCGACATCGCATACGGTGCCCTACCCGAGGACAGGGGCGCGCCAGGTCCTTGGCTTGTCGACCGCGTATTTCGCCACCTGCTGACCGACGTCACCGGAAACACGCATCGCGCTGAAATCTGTATCGACAAGCTGTTCAGTCCGGACTCGGCCAGCGGTCGCCAGGGCTTGGTCGAACTGCGCGCGTTCGAGATGCCACCTGATTGGCATATGAGCTGCGCTGCACAGCTGCTGCTGCGTGCACTGACGGCGTGGTTCTGGCGCGAACCCTACAAGACGTCCCCCGTGCGTTGGGGCACTGCGCTCCACGACCGCTTCATGCTGCCGCACTTCGTGCGTGAAGACATGCGCTACGTCATCGACGACCTCAAGCGGGCCGGTTTTCCACTCGATTTAGCTTGGTTCGCTCCCCAATTTGAGTTTCGATTCCCGTTCGTCGGACGTGTGGCGATCGGCGGTATGGAGCTCGAAGTCAGACAAGCCATCGAGCCCTGGCACGTGCTCGGCGAGGAACCCAGCGGCGGCGGCAACGTGCGCTACGTGGACTCCTCGGTCGAGCGGCTCGAGCTCATCGTGCGCAACTGCGTCGAGTCACGCTATGTGATCGCGTGCAACGGCCGCAGGTTACCGCTGCATCCCACAGGCGTCGCCGGTGAATACATCGCCGGAGTCCGTTACCGCGCATGGAAGCCTGCGACTGCGTTGCACCCAACCATCGACGCACATGCCCCTCTCACATTCGAAGTACTCGACAGCTGGTCTGGACGCGCGCTCGGCGGCGCCACCTACCATGTCGCCCATCCGGGCGGGCGCTCCTACGACACCTTCCCACGCAACGCGCTGGCTGCAGAAAGTCGCCGGGCTACGCGATTTATCGCCTTCGGCCATTCTCCCGGCAGGCATCGAATGCCAGACTTCGAGCGCAGTCTCGAGTTTCCACTCACACTCGACCTGCGCCGACCGAGTCCCTAACCCTAGCGGTCCCCTATGCCTGGAGATTTGAGCACGACGCAACGCTCTGCACTCGCAGAACGTTATGCGCCGCTACCCTCCGTGTTCGACGAAGCCAAGGGCGAAAACGGGGCGGTCAGGCCCCATTGGCAGCGCTTCTTCAGCCTGCTCGACGGGCTGGGCGCTGAAGGGCTCAGGCAGCGATGGCAGAAGGCGCAGCACTTGCTGCATGAAAACGGCGTCAGCTACAACGTATACAGCGATCCCATGGGCCTGGATAGACCCTGGAACCTCTCGCCCATTCCCGTGCTCATCGCGGCCGAAGAATGGCAGCGCGTGGAGGCAACCGTCGCCCAGCGCGCCCGCCTGCTCGAAGCGTTGCTCCATGACCTTTACGGCCCTCAGCGAACCCTGACTGAAGGCTTGATTCCGCCGGAACTCGTGTTTGAAAACCCGTGTTTTCTTCGCGCATGCCACGGCATGAGTCTGCCTCGGAACCTCTTTCTTCCGCTCTACGGAGTGGATTTGGTGCGCTTTCCAAGCGGCGAGTTTGCAGTGCTCGAGGACCGAACACAGGCCCCCTCGGGAGCAGGCTACGCGCTCGAGAATCGCATCGTCATCTCGAGCGTGCTGCCAGAGGCTTTTCGCGAGTGCAACGTCGAGCGCCTCGCCCTATTTTTTCGTGCGTTTCGCGACACCATGCAGTCCCTGGCGCCGCACAATCGCGACGACCCGCGCATCGTGGTGCTGAGCCCCGGCCCTTACAACGCGACCTACTTCGAGCAAGCCTTCCTCGCGAACTATCTCGGCTACACACTGGTCAATGGCGGTGATCTCACCGTGCGCGACGACCGCGTGTATCTGAAGACACTGGGCGGGTTGCAGCAGATTGACGTCATCCTTCGCCGAGTCAACGACGACTTCTGCGACCCGCTCGAGCTACGACCCGACTCCGTGTTGGGCGTACCCGGACTCGTGCAGGCAGCACGCTCGGGTAACGTGGCCTTGGCAAGTCCGCTCGGCACAGGCGTCCTGCAAACCCACGCGTTCTTCCCCTACCTGCAACATGTCTCGCGCTTGCTGCTCGACGAAGATTTGCGTCTGCCCTCAGTGCGCACTCTTTGGTGTGGCGACCCCGCCTCGCTCAAGGAGGCCGTGGCCCATTTTGACGACGTCGTCGTGCGCCGCACCTATTCGGAAGGCTTCGTACAGGCAATTTTCACAGCAGAGCTCGACAAAGCCCAGCGAGCCGATTTATTGGCGGAAGTGCTGGCACGTCCGTCGAAGTTCGTGGTGCAAGAGCACGTCCATCCGTCTACCGCACCCGTCCTCACTGACAACGCACTCGCACCGCGCGCGTTGACCATGCGGGCGTTTTCTGTCGCAACCCGCGATGGCTATGTCGTGATGCCGGGCGGGCTCTCTCGCATCGCCAGCGGCACGCCAGGCAGCGAAGCATCCATGCAGCTTGGTGCAGGCAGCAAGGACACATGGATCGTATCGAAGGAGCCGGTCTCCCCCTTTAGCCTGCTTCCTCCCATCAATCGACAGGTGGAGCTCTCACGCGGCGGCAGTGACCTTCCAAGTCGCGTAGCAGACAACTTGTTCTGGCTGGGCCGCTATGCAGAGCGAGCTGAAGGCGTCGCACGCTTGACCCGTGTGGTCGCCCAACGTCTCGCAGATCTTGTGAGCGAGCGTGATCTCGTAGACAGCTTAGAGCTCACTGCACTATTCGGGACGCTGAGTTCGCAAACCTCTCTAAATTACACGGGCCCGGCTACGTTCGTGGCGCCCACCACCCTCGCGGATGCAACGCAGCAAGTGTCGGCTGCGGTCTTCGATGCGCAGTGCGCAGGCTCACTGAAGGCTGTGGTTCATGCCACATTGCGCGCGGGGCGTTTAGTCCGCGATCGGATTTCGACGGACACGTGGCGCGTCCTGGCTGCCCTCGACGACGAACTGCTAAGCACAGACTCTCTGCAGGGACAAAACGCTCTCAGCGCCCTCCACGACACCTTGAATCGCCTCGTGTTGCGCCTCGCTGCCTTCAACGGACTGGTGATGGAGAGCATGACGCGCGGGCAGGCCTGGTGCTTTCTCGACATGGGTCGGCGCCTCGAGCGCGCCCTGGGTCTCCTTACGCTGCTGCGCGGCACGCTGTCCGTGACGTCACCACGCGAAGGCCCCTTACTTGAAGCCGTGCTCGAGGTTGCCGACAGCGGCATGACCTACAGGCGGCGCTACCGCGCCACGCTGCAATCGGCCCCCGTGCTCGACCTCTTGCTGACCGACGAAACCAATCCGCGATCGGTGATCTACCAACTCGAAGCATTGGCCCAGCACATCGCCACGCTGCCCATCGGGCAAGGACGCATGCGCACGCCACAAGAACGCAGTGCGCTATCGCTCTTGAACGACCTCAAGCTCACCGACGTCGAACAGATTTGCCACGCTTCCGCAGATGGCTCGCGCACTGCCCTCGCGCAGCTCTTGGTCGATTTGGGCACGCGCATTCCTGCGCTTTCGGACGCACTTAGCGCGCGCTACCTAAATCACGCTTCTGTATCGCGGCATTTGCGCGTGCAGGAGGCAAACCACACCTCAGGCAAGCGGCGAGAGCCTACGTGAAACTTCGGGTCATCCATCGAACGCGCTACCAATACAGCGACGTGGTGACGACTTCGCACCACGAAGCCCGGTTGGCGCCGCGCGACAGCGAGGGGCAGCGGACCCTGGCGCACGAGCTCGTCATCACGCCCGAGCCGGAGACGAGGCGGCGGCGCTTTGACTACTTTGGCAACCGCACGGTGCACTTCAGCCTCGCCGAGCCGCACCAGGCCCTCGAGGTGCAAGCGTCGAGCCTCGTCGAAGTGCAACCGGTGCGCCCCATCCACCTAGCCGCCTCGCCCGCCTGGGAGGGCGTGCGCGATAGACTCCGTGCCGATAGGCGGCGCGATGCGCTCGATGCCTACGCCATGTGCTTCGAATCGACTCACGTCCAGATCGATCCCTCGGTGCTCGCCTACGCACTCCCTAGCTTCGAGAAAGGTCGCCCGGTACTGGAAGCCACATGCGACCTGATGGGCCGCATCCACCGCGATTTCGTCTACGACCCAAACGCAACGGACGTCGCCACGCCGCTTTCGACCTTGCTCGAGAATCGCCGCGGCGTGTGCCAGGACTTCGCACACCTTGCTGTCGGCTGCATGCGCGCCATGGGCCTTGCCGCGCGCTACGTCAGCGGATACCTGCTGACGCGTCCGCCTCCCGGTAGGGCCAAGCTCATCGGCGCCGACGCCTCCCACGCCTGGTTCGGGACCTTCGTGCCGGAGTTTGGCTGGGTCGATTTCGATCCCACCAACAACCTCATCCCATCGAGCGAGCACGTCACGCTCGCGTTCGGACGAGACTTCGCCGACGTGACGCCGATTCGCGGCGTGATCTTGGGAGGCGGCCAGCACGAGCTGAGCGTGGCGGTCGACGTCGACCAGGTCGACCCGCCAGCTGGGTCTTGGTCTGAAACCTGACGCTTCGGTTTTAGTCGCCTGAAACGGGGATTTCCTCGACGACCTCGAGGCCGTATCCCTCGAGTCCCGCAATCCTGCGTGGCCGATTGGTGATGAGGCGCACTTGCCCCAAGCCAAGCTCCACCAGAACCTGTGCGCCTAGACCGAACTCGCGCAGCACGGCGCCGTTGTCCATCGGGGCATGAACTTCCTCGCCGAGATGGAAAGCGAGGTCGTTCTTGACGCTGATCCGCCCCGGCAAGAATAGAAGCACGCCCTTCCCTTCGCGTTCGATGCGCGCAATGGCTTCACTCGCGTTGACTCGCTCGCCCGCACGCACGCCGAACACATCGCCAAGAATGCTTCCCGTATGCACGCGCACCAGCGTGGGGCTGCGGTCTACCTCACCCAAAACAAGCGCGAGGAAATCCCGGTCGTCGCCTTCTACGCCAAAGGCGTGCGCCTTCCACACCGTGCCGCTTGGTAGCGTCACCTCACCGACACCCCGAACACCGACGAGACGTTCACGCAGGAGCCGATACTGAATCAGGTCGGCGATGCTGCAGATATGGAGGTCGTGTTGCTTGGCGAACAGCTCGAGGTCGCTACGGCGAGCCATCGTGCCGTCGTCGTTCATGACCTCGCAAATCACGCCAAAAGGCGCAAGGCCCGCGAGGCGCGCCAGATCGACCGAGCCCTCGGTATGCCCTGCGCGTTGCAGCACGCCGCCTTGCACCGCACGCAACGGGAAGATGTGTCCGGGGCTCACGATATCCTGCGGGCGCGCGTCGGCATTCACCGCGGTCAGCACGGTGTGCGCACGGTCGGCGGCGCTGATTCCGGTGCTTACACCGTGTCGCGCCTCGATGGAGACCGTGAATGCGGTGGATCGATTGGAGGTGTTCTCGTCCACCATCATCGCCAAGCCCAGACGCCGCACGCGCTCCTCGGTCAGCGTGAGGCAGATCAATCCCCGACCGTACTTCGCCATGAAGTTGATGGCCTCAGGAGTGACCTTATCAGCGGCCATCACCAAATCGCCCTCGTTTTCGCGGTCTTCGTCGTCCACGACGATGACCATGCGGCCTAGGCGGATTTCCTCGAGCGCGCGCTCAACATTGCGGATAGCTTCGTTTCCCACGTTGGTGTACTCCCGTCGCGCCTCTCTTAGCGCACGCTCGCCCCTAAATCAGGGCAACTTACGAAACATCACGGTTTACGCGGCCT
>CAZEWA010000082.1:0-4090 GCA_964515685.1 uncultured Polyangiales bacterium
TGAGCACGTCGACCGTCTCGATGAGGTGGCGCACGTCGCGCCGGCGATTTTGAAGTTCGAAGCCTTGCCTAGCGTGGTGAACATGCCGAAGGTGGAGCTTGGCCTGGAGCCCTTGGAAGACGGAGCCATCGTCTACCACGCGTTGGCGCCTAAGACCTCGAACGACGCAGCGAGCGCGCAGGTTTCTGTATCGCTTGCTGTCAAAAATCTCTCAGGGAAAGCTTTGACGCTCACGAAGGTGCGCTTTGAGGCGGGCAATCAGAGCAAAGAGTTTGCGGTGGGCTCAGTGAGCGGCGGGCACAACGCGACGCTCAAGTGGCAAAACGGACGCGAGTACCACGAGACGGGCGACGTGTTCTACGTGAATGCGCCCATCGCCAACAGCCTGACACTGAAGCTGTATTTTGAGGGCTACAGCGTCCCGGTGAGCGTGACCAAGCCGCTCAAGCGCTATGCGCGTTCCTTCGCGCTGCCCTTCAAGTCCAGCGATTTGAAGGCGAATGAGGTCTGGGAGGGCGGGAGCACGCACGGCGGTGGCAGTCAGGTGTTCGCCTACGATTTAGGCGTGCATGGCTATGCCAACAATGCTTTCAGCGGCCTCTTGCCCGGCAAAGACAGGTCGAAGAACGAGAACTTCCGTGTGTACGGAAAACCCATCTACGCGATGGCCGACGGCGAAGTGGTGGAGGCGGTCAACGACTGCGCCGACAATCCGTTTCCGGCCCGTAACGATGCGGACATGGAGAAGCAGAAGACCGACTACTGGGGGACCTGCACCAAAGGCGGCGGCGGCAACCACTTCTACATTCGGCACGGAGATGTGATCGCGCTGTATGCACACATGCAAAAGGGGTCGCTCACTTCGAGCCTGCTGAGCAAGGGCACGAAGGTCAAGAAGGGCGACAAACTGGGGCTTGCCGGAAACTCAGGCAACTCGTCTGCGCCCCATCTGCACGTGCATATCCGTAAGGAGACGAATCCCGAGACCGGACCTTACCGTCCGCTGCTCTTCAATGAGGGCTTCGTGATCTACAAGAGCGCCTATGCGGCGCCCAACGCAAGCCTCGCGTGGTCGCAGCTCGCGGGGCATGGCTTTCCGGGCCTGGCGGGCGACCGCTCCTACATCTGGCCCGCCAGCGCGCATCCGAACTGCGCCTACGGCACAGGCGGAGGGGAGATCGCGCGGCACGGCATCGCCGCCGCCAACTACCAGGCAGAATTCGATAAGGCCTGGACCTGCGGCTTCTACCCGAGCTGGGTGGACGGTTACGACGTGGGGGGGAAGACCTATTTCAACCTGGTCATGCGCCCCAACGACGGCAAGGCTTGGGTCGCGCGTCACAACCTGACCGGCGCGCAGTACCAGGCCGAGTTCAACAAGTGGGCCGAGGCCGGCTACCGACTCACGCAGGTAGATAGCTACGTGCGCGGCGGCCAGGCGAATTACGTCGCGGTCTGGCGCAAGGATGGGGGCCCGGCGATCACTGCCTACCACGGCGTCACGGCAGCGCAGCACCAGGCCAAGTTCGAGGAGTTGACGCAGGCGGGTTGGGTGCCCGTGAGCACCTCTGTGGTGGCGCCTTCCGGCCAAGCAGCGGTCACGGCGCTCTACCACAAACTCAGCGTTGGAGGCTTGTACGCACACAGCAGCCTGACGCCTGATCAATACAAGGCCAAGTTCAAGGAGTATGGAGACCTAGGCTTCAAGCTGGTCTATCTCAACGGCTACACGCAGTCAGGTGCGCCCAAGCTCAGCGCAATCTGGCACAAAGCTCCGGGCTTCAGCGCCTATATTTCGAAGCACTACCTGACCGCACCTCAATATCAGACCGAATACAACACGCAGACCGGCGCCGGCTTCTCGACGCGTCTAGCGACGGGATACGAGGCCGGCAACGTGGCGCGCTTCGAGGGTATTTGGGTCAAGTGAGGAGGCTGCCGCCCCGCAGAGGCAGCCCTTCGCTGCGCGTCGGTTGTTCGACGGCACTGATGTGGCAGTAAGGCAAGCCACATTCGGCACCGCGCACTCGGGGCGAGGTCGAACGCTTTGGGCTCTTTAGCCTTGCTATCCCCAGCAACCGAACCTAGCTCCCTATTGCGAACGAACGATGCAACAGGGCCATCCTCGAAACGATGCAGGCAGGGCGGGGCTTTCTGAGCTTTGCGTGCGTTGCGACGGCGAAACGCAGACGGATTTGGCGCCGCGCTGGGTGCGGTGGTCTGCAGTCTGTGTGATGGCCAGCCTGGTTGGCTCACCGCTCGCGGCACCTGTGCTCGCTGCCGATCCGTTCTTTGCTTTTGTCGGGTACAGCGCGTTGGGCGTGGCGCTCGGACCTTCGATTGCAGTCTTGCGTGCCCACGGCAACTGCTGGGAGTGTAAGCTCGAGCGTCCCGATCTTGCGCTGCGCCGCATGGGGTTGCGCAGATATCTCATGGTAGAGTCCAAGAGCTGAAGGGACGCTCGCAGTGTCAGTCTCCGATGGGTGAGTACTTTGAGCGGTATACCCCTACGGGTCAGGCTGCTGGGGAACGCTCAGTCCACGGTTTGCGGGGCCTGCAAGGACGCGCCCGAACGGATCGAAGCGCGAGCCGTGACATGGACAATCCCACGAGCGCTCAGCGGAGTTCCAACGCACCACACCGCCGAGGTGGGGGCAGACCGCAGAGCACTCGTGACGCTCCCCGAGCTCATCCACGTAAACTGCTAGCTTGTGGATGCCGTGTTGAACGACATCTCCGTGACCTGGCTCGATGGGACGGGCCTCGTCGTGGGATGGCTTGAGCCAGTCTGTGTACGCAACAGCTACCTTCGCATTTTCTCGCAAGTACTCCTTGATGGATGGCAGCTTGGTGGGAATGCGTGCCGGATCATAGAGACGAGCCCAAGGGCTGCGAGCGCCAGTAATCAGGTCGCGCAGTAGCAGACCGGCCAGGGCGCCGTGGGTCATCCCGTTGCCAGAATCTCCCGTGGCGATGTACGTGCGATCGCCGAGTGCTGGATTTCGGCCGATGAAGGCAAGTCCGTCGTTCGGCTCCATGATTTGGCCCGACCAGCGCGCGCTGACCTCTTCTATGCCGTGAAAGCGTTGCCTGGCCCACGCCTCGATTTCTTCCCAACACGCCTCTGGGTGGTTCTTTTGACCCACGCGATGATCGGCCCCACCAACGAGTAAGGTGTCGCCTGCAAAGCGTGCATAGTGATAGGGATCTTCCGTGTCCCAGTACAGCGCTCGCGGTATGGCAGCCGCCGCAGCCGCGAAGGCCACGACGTAGGAGCGGTAGGCCGCTTGTTTCGTATGAATGGCGAACATGTCGTGAACGGGAGAGTTGGTCGCGACCACCACGTCACGCGCCGTGAGCTGAAGCCCGCTTGCCAAACGAACGACGGTGTTCTCCTGCTCTCGCTGAATCTCGCGCACGTGGCACTGCGGGTAGATGTTGCCCCCTCGGCGACGCACCGCATCGGCCAGACCCCGGACGTATGCCACAGGATCGATCTGCGCCTGGTTGAAGAAACGAAGCACAGGCTTCGAGCCTAAAGCTGGAAAGTCCGTCAGCATCTCGACATGCACTCCGGCCCGCGATGCAGCCGCGAGCTCGCGCTCCAACAGGTCGCTGTGATGAGGCCCGTTTTCGAATAGATAGCCATCGACTCGCTCGAATGCACAAGCTATCTGCTCACGCTCCACGATAGCGGCGATGCGCTCGATGCCTGCACGATGGCTCTCTGCTGCGCGCTTGGCACCGTCGGTCCCGTGCACGCGTTCGAGCAGCACATAGTGGTCATCGAGCGCATCCGATAGGTGAGCGGTGCTGCGAGAGGTCTCGCCCATCCCGACCGCGGCGGCTTTGTCGAGCACAATCACCGAGCAGCCGGCGCCCAGAAGTTCGTATGCAACCGAGAGGCCAGCGATGCCCGCTCCAACAACGATGGTGTCGGCTTGCGCGGGCCCAGGGATTTGGCTTGCTCCTGCTGCCAGCTCACCTGAGTCGCTGCGCGCGCCTGAGACGAAGTTGCGCCACCAAGGCTCGTGTTTTTCGCGGCCGAGCTCGTGCATGAGCAGTCCCCTTCCTATTGCTGTCCCTCGAC
>CAZEWA010000082.1:4190-6502 GCA_964515685.1 uncultured Polyangiales bacterium
TTGCTGTCCCTCGACAGCTCTTGCATGGGGCATGCCGCATCATCGCGCGCTAGGGCTTGAGCTGTCTCAAACCGAAACGTCTGCGGCGCTTCCACTGTCGTCGCGAGCCATCTAGCCCGGACACGATGCGTGCCGTGGCCGAGCATGCTGATGAGCCCGGCGAAGCTCGAGCGGGAGCGTCAGAGGTCCAGAATCTTACCTGGATTCAGGATTCCCTTTGGATCCAGAGTGCTCTTCACTGCCTTGAGCACCGCGAGCTCCTCAGGCGTACGCGAATAGCTCAGGTAAGGCTTCTTGAGCAAACCTATGCCGTGCTCCGCCGAGATGCTGCCCCGGTGCTTCTGCACCAGCGTGAACATCGCGTGGTCTGCGGCCGAGGTTTGCTTCAGGAACTCCGCCTTTTCCAGGTTGTCAGGTTTCATCACGTTCACGTGCAAGTTGCCGTCGCCGATGTGCCCAAACAAACAGATCTCCCAATCAGGATAGTTCGCCTGGAAGATCGTAGTAAGGTCTGCACAGAACGCTTCTAGCGCAGCCACCGGCAGCGAGATGTCGTTTTTGTGCGGAAGCCCGGTGGCGCTCAGACTCTCGCTGATGCCCTCGCGCAGGCTCCATAACTCAGCCGCCTGCGACGAGTTTTGGGCGAGCGTCCCATCTAAAATCAGCTCGCGCTCGAACAGCGAGGAAACCCAAGTCTCGAGCTTGTCTTCGTCGGCGTCCTCGAGCTCCACCAAGACGTAGGTGCTGTGCGGATTCTCGAAGGGGGTACGAACCTTACGGTGTCTTGCCACGCGCGCGAGACAGCGGTCCGTAAAAAACTCGTAGGCCGCAAGCGCAAAGGGCGCGCGACGTGTCTCCCGGAACAGGCTGAGTACAGAGGCTACGTTTTCCACCGCGAACAGCAGAACCGACTGCTTCTGAGGCAAGCGTGTGAGCTTGAGTGTGGCCTCCGTGATGATGCCGAGCGTGCCTTCGGAGCCGATGAAGAGCTGGCGCAGGTCTGTGCCCGTGTTGTTCTTCTCGAGTGCGCCGTTCAGTTCCAAAATGTCGCCCTGGGCCGTGACCACCTGCAGCCCCAAAACCCACTGCCGTGTGAGCCCGTAGCGGATGACCTTCACACCGCCCGCGTTGGTGGCGATGTTGCCACCCACTTGGCTCGAGCCTTTGGAGGCAAAATCCACAGGCCACGTGAGCCCGTGCTCTTCGGTGTGCTGGTGCACGGCTTCCGTGATGGCGCCCGCTTGCACACGCACGGTGCCGCCGAGCAGATCGACCGGATCCATGCGGCGCATGCGCTCGAGCGACACCACGATCTCGCCATCTTTCGCAACCGCGCCACCCGCGAGGCCCGTGCGACCACCTGAGGGCACAACCGCAACGTTCGCTTCGTTACACAGCTTGAGCAGGCGAGCGACTTCATCGGTCGTGCGCGGCAGCGCGATGGCGCTCGGAGCGGGCGCGTACACGCGCGTCCAATCACGACCGTAGGTACTGAGATCGTCGGGATCCCGCGTCAAAAAGTCGGCAGGGAATTCACGGGCGATACGCTCGAGGAGCTGGCTTGGGACGGGTTTCGACATGACTTTCAAAGGCCGCTGTGGGTGAACGAAAGCGGGCCCACAAGGCTACGCTGTGCGGGGGCATCGAGAAAGGCGGGGCGGGTGTTTTGGCGGGACAAATTGCTTTCTGCGCTCAGTCTCGCGGGGCGAGAAATGGCTGTCGGGAACGTTGGCACCGGAATTTTTCGATCCGGACCCCGAATTTCTGCAGGGAGCGTGGGTTAGCCTGCCAAGTCCGTTGAACGGATTTACCTCACCTCTTGATATCGTGGCGTCTCTTGTAGGTCATCGGCGGCAGCGACGCGCCGGCTAGATTAGGAGGCTTTCCGTGGGTGCAAGCGTGGGACATTCGGAGCGAGACGACGACGAGGTCGAGCCCGATTGGGAGCTCTTGCGGGCTCAGGCGGAGCAACGCAGCGTATATCCCGCGGCCGAGGCCCAAGCTCCGGTCGGGGGCGCAGTCGATGCAGAGCATGCGGAAGCCCAGCAGGCGTACGACGCACAGTGGGCCGCGTACGAGCAGCAACAGGCGGCGTACGAAACGCAGTGGGCCGCTCAGCAGGCAGCCGAGGCAGCCCAAGCGGAGCTCGATGCGACCGAGGCTGAGGAACTGGCCGCGCAGCAGGCGTACGAGGCCGCGCAGCGCGCCTACGCAGCCGAACAAGCCGAGCAGGTCTATGCAGTGGCGCAGCAAGCCTATGCAGATGAGCAGGCCTATGCCGCGCAGCAGGCGTACGCAGCGGCGCAGCAAGC
>CAZEWA010000082.1:6602-20845 GCA_964515685.1 uncultured Polyangiales bacterium
CAGCAGCAGGCCTACGAGCAGCAGGCTTACCATGCGCAGCAACAGGCGTTCGCAGCGTCGCAGGGACCTGCCGATCCGTTTGCCGTCGCGACGCTTCACGCAGCGCCTGTCGAGCTCAGCCCCTCGCTGGCTCCGGCGAGCGCGGGCTACCACGACAACGACAATCCCTTCGCCAAGGCCCGTCGCAGCGGCGGTCCGGCGTGGCTTCGTCCGGCTGCTATCGCGGCGGTGATAGGCCTTTCGGGTGTGTTTGGCGTGCGCGCCATGAATGCACGCCAGGCCGAGCAGGCACGTGTGGAGGCGGCTGTGCAGGAGCGCCTCGCGCAAGCTGCCGCAGAGGAGGCCGCCCGTGCAGCCGAAGCGCGCGCCGCCTCGATTGCCGCAGAAGAGCGCGTAAAGCAGGCCCAGGCGCTTGCACCCGCAGGTCTTGCGGCAGGCAGCGTGGCGTCGATGCTGAGCGCAGGACTCAAGTCCAACGGAACCGCGTTCGACTCCGTGCCCGCAAAGGCAGCAGCGCCCAAGGCCCACGTCAAGAAGGGCGGGAAGGTTGCCGCGCGTGGTAAGGCCAAGAAGGGCGGCAAGGCTGTGGCGCGCAAGGCCGCTCCACGCAGCGGCGGCATGTCCAACGTCGACAGCCGCTCGAACGACCCGCTCTATGGGCTCTGAGTTCGCGCGCGGATAGGCCGCTCGAGCCGAGCTCATCGCAACTAGAAAAGGCACGCAAGTAGGTCCGCTCGCAGCACGCGAAGCGGGCCTTTTTTGCGCTGTGCTTCCGGGCCTATTCGAGCGTGGTATTCGTGAGCTGGGGCTCGCCCTGTGCTTGCACGAACATGCCTGGGTGGGTCTCGAAGGCTTCGCCTTGGTTTGCGCGCAGCGCGGAGTCTTTCAGCAAGAGCTTGCCGGTGCGGTTGTTGCTCACGAAGAAGATGGCGCCGCCGTGCTCGTTGGCATGGTTGTGTTCGAGGCGTGAGCCGCAGATGTCGAGCGTGAACTCGTTACCATCGTTCGCGATGGCGCCGCCGTTGCCGCCGCCGGGCGTGTTGGGTTTGGCTGGGTTTGCGCCGTTGCCGGTGGCTGCGTTGTGCGTGAACACGCTGTTGAGCACGGTGAACGACACGCCGATGCTGCCGAGTGCGCCGCCGTTGGAGCAGGCATTGCCAAGTTCTGCTTCGCCGCCGAACGTGCTGTTTGCGATGTAGACGGGCAGGTTGTTCGACTGCTGGAACACACGCACCGCGCCGCCTGCTACGTCTTGCCCTACGCTTGCGCCGCGATTGCGGAAGAAGCGCGAGTTCACGATCTTGAGCCGTCCACCCGACGCGAAGATGGCGCCACCGCCGGCTTCGGGAGCCTGACCTTCGGCATTGCCATCGACAAAGGTAAGGTTCTGAACGGTGAGCTGCGGATGGTCTTGGTTATTGCAATGCGGGGTGGTGAACACCTGCGCTTGATCACAGGTATTCATGTAGAGAATGCGCCGCGCACCGCCACCGCTGAGCGTGACGAGACCGCCACCATCAAGCACGATTTTGGGGCCTTTGTCGTTGAATACCTTGGCGGTCTCTTCGAGCGTGATGAGGATGGGCTCGGGGCCGCAGTCGAAACGGATGACGCCTCCTTGTGCCACCGCATCGACTACGGCCCGGCTGGTACAGCTTTCGGGCGTGCCGTCGCCGATGACATGTGCGCCCGTGCTCGTGTCTTCTGCTTGGGCTTCAGCGGGCAGTGCGCAGGCCCCTTCAGGATTGCCCGCGGGAGGGCCTTCGGGCGGGTCTTCGAGTGGATTCGGCGCAGGCTTGCCACCATCGCTAGTACCTCCACCATCGCCATCGCCACCACCAGGCTTGGATTCGCCATTCGGATCTTGGCCGTCTGTGGCGCCCGTGGCGTTCTCATCGCCGCTGCACGCGGGTGTGAGCAGAGCGAGCAAGACGCCCACACCTGCCGATAGTCTCTGCTTGCACCCCATGTCCTGAGCCCCCTGTCGCGCTGATGTTCACGCGTTGTGGCACACATCGCAACGCTTTCGCGCAGCGGCCAAGAACTTGCAGTCTTTCTCGCGAACCAGGTGGCGAGCGCGAATTACAGGGTCGCACGTTGCGCCGCTTAGAAGGAGACATCTATGAGCCAAGTGATCAAAGCGGGGCAAAAGGGCGAGCAGGTTGTGGCGCTGCAGCAGAACCTTGAGAAGCTAGGCTTTGAGCTGCAGTCGGATGGCATATTTGGTCCGAACACCAAGACCAGTGTCGAAGAGCTGCAAGCCATGTTCGGCTACAACATCGACGGTGCGGTCGGCGATGCCACGCACAAGCTTATCGAATCGCAGCTCGGCTACGGCTTTCGCATCGATCAAGAAGACAGCGTCAAGCGCGCTCTCGAAGCGCAAGGCAAGAAGACCGACAAGGGCGCGCTCGATGGGGCGGAACTCGTGCAGGTGCTCAAGCGGGGCAGCGAAGGAGCACCTGTTCGCTACTTGCAGCGTAGGCTAACCGCGCTCGGTTTCTCGCCCGCTGTCGATGGCAAGTTTGGCAGTGGGACCGAGCAAGCCGTGCGCAAGCTGCAGGAAATCTTCGGTTACGACGTCGATGGTATCGTGGGCAAGGCGACCCACCGGCTCATCAATGCCCAGATTGGCTACGGCTTTCATTTGAGCCGCAATCCCAAGGCACAAGCCTAAGACCGATCTAGAACAGCTGCGCGTGTGCGCAGACGTGGCGCTTGAGCACAGCGTTCCCTGGGAGGCTCCGAAGCGTCCCCGAAAGTGGATCGAAAGGGCCCTACGCGGCATGGTGGGGGAGTACGGCTCTAAAAACACAGGAGATGAGCCCCATGGACGAGCACGGCACGCGCGATGTACCCCCAGACCATCCCTTCATTCGCGCGATCATTCGCGGGCGCGTACGTGAGCTCGGAGGCTTTAGTGTGCGGCGCATTTTGCCCGCGCCTCACTATCGCAGCGTGGGGCCCTTTGTTTTTCTCGACCACATGGGTAAGGCGAGCTTCGAGCCTGGAACCGCGATCTCGGTGCGGCCCCATCCGCACATCAACTTGGCCACCGTGACCTACTTGTTCGAAGGCGAGATCCTGCATCGCGACAGCCTGGGCTTCGAGCAACCGATTCAGCCGGGGGCCGTGAACTTGATGACGGCCGGACATGGCATCGTGCACTCGGAGCGCACCACGGAAGCCATCAAAGCAAGCGGCCAGACGCTGCACGGCATGCAGCTTTGGCTCGGCGTGCCGCAGGCGAATGAAGAAGATCCACCGAGCTTTCACCACTATCCGGCGGACGTCATTCCAGCGCGCGACGTGCCTGGCGTGACGCTGCACGTGATTCTCGGAGCGGCGCACGAAGTGACCTCGCCAGTTTCGCTACCGATGGACACGCTCTACGTGAGCTATCTGCTCAAGGACGGGGCAAGCATCGATCTGCCGCAAGCCCAGGAGCGCGCCATCTACGTGGCCGAAGGCGAGATCGAGTCCGGCGGTGAGCGCGCAGGTGTGGGCGATATGCTCCTGTATCGCGAAGGCGCTCAGGTGAGCCTCAAGGCTTGCGCGCCGCAGTGTCGCGTGATGCTGCTCGGAGGTGCACCCCTCGATGGCACGCGTCATTTGTATTGGAATTTCGTGTCGAGTCGTCCAGAGCGCATCGAGCAAGCGAAGCGCGACTGGAAGGAAGGGCGCTTTCCGAAGGTGCCCGGCGATGAGCTTGAGTTTATTCCGCTTCCCGATTGAGCATTCCGTGGAGGTATTCTGTGGTGATGTCGTCCCTGCCCAACAAAATCTCGCTGCGCGCTCAAGTGACCGAAATGCTAGCGCGCAGCTTCTTTGAGGGCCTTTCGCGCGCGGGGCGCCTGCATCCACAGTCCGATCCGGCGCTGCACAACGTCGAAGTCCATCGTGACGTGGCCTACACAAGCTCAGGCCACAACGATCACAGGCTCGATGTGTACCGCAGAAAAGACCTGAAGGGGCCGCGGCCCGTGGTGCTCTACATCCATGGTGGCGGCTTCCACTTGCTGTCGAAAGACACGCACTGGCTGATGGGGCTGCTGTTCGCGCGCGCGGGCTATGTGGTCTTCAACATGAGCTATCGGCTCGCGCCTGCGCACCCGTTTCCTGCGGCCATGGAAGACGTGAGCGACGCGCTTGTGTGGCTGAAGAAGCACGCGCCTGCGTTCGGCGGCGACGTCGACAACCTGGTGTTTGCGGGGGAATCGGCGGGCGCCAACCTCGCCTTGTCCTTGGCCATCGCGACCTGCGCGTCGCGCCCTGAGCTCTATGCGCAGCGCGCGTTCCAAACGGGGCTCTTTCCGAAGGCGCTGGTGCTCGGTTGCGGCATGCTCCAGGTCTCAGATCCGGGTCGCTTGTGGCGCAGGCGTCCGATGCCCTGGTGGATTCGCGGCGCCGTCAACGACTTGTGTACGGGCTACCTGGGAGCCCTGCAGGCCGGCAGTGAGCTTGCAGATCCGCTGCTCCTCGTGGAGCGCGGCTTAGCTTCCGAGCGACCCTTTCCAAGCACCTATTCGTTCGTGGGGACCAAGGATCCGGTACTTGACGACACGCGCAGGCTCGGGCGCGCCCTCGACAGGCTCGGCGTCGAAAATGTGACGCGTTACTTCAAGGGAGAGTTGCACGCTTTCCATGCCCTGGTGTTCCGCAAGGCCGCGCGCGACTGTTGGAAGGAGCAGCTCGCTTTTCTGGAGCAAGTGCTGCCACAGGTGGCTAAGCCGCTTGCACGCACGGCTTAGCGCCAATTGTAAAACCAGACCGAGCATGCTGGGCCCAGCAGGCGACGGGAGGTCTTACAATCGGTTCTTAGGTACCACGCGCGAATCGCAGCGGGTAAACTGTGCGGCATGTCTGTTACGGTCTATCAGTATCCAAAGTGCAGCACGTGCCGCAAGGCCTTGAAATGGCTTGATGCTCAGGGCATCGCCTACAAGTCCGTCGACATTGTCGCGGCACCCCCGAGCGCTGCGCAGCTCAAGAAGAGCTTCAAGCAATCGGGCCTGCCGATCAAGGCGTTCTTCAACACTTCGGGCGAGTCCTATCGCAATGGCGGCTTCAAGGACAAGCTGCCCACGCTAAGCGAAGCCGACGCAATCGCCGAGCTTGCGGCCGATGGCAAGCTCATCAAGCGCCCGCTGCTCCTCGACGTCGAAACCGTCCTTGTCGGTTTCGACGAAGCAGCCTGGAAGAGCGCGCTGCGCTGAGCGGGGAGGGCGACGTTAAGCGGTATTAAATGTACGTGGAGCCTGCGGACTAGGCGGCAAACGGTAGGCTGCGTGCGGCATGTGCTGTAGGCTGTCCTAACTTATGTTCAGTACCTTACGCTCCTTCGCCTGGCTCTCCTTGGTGTCGTTCGTTTCGCTCGGACTTTCGATCGGGGTGTCTAGGGTTGCCGCACAGGCATTGCCGCAGACGCTGCAGGTCGCCATGCCCGATGGTGTGACGCTGGCTACCGACGTGTGGCGGCCCGTGTTCGACGCAAATCCACGGCCCGTGCTGTTGCGGCGCACGCCTTACGGGCGCGCGATTGACTTCGCGACTGCACAAAATCTTGTGAATGCAGGTCTTATCGTGGTCTCGCAAGATGTGCGTGGGCGAGGCGACAGCGGCGGTGAGTTCGAACCCTTTTTCGACGATAAGGTCGATGGGGAAGCCACGCTCGAGTGGATTGCTGCGCAGGACTGGTCCACAGGCAAGGTTGCGACCTACGGTGCGTCGGCCGAGGGCATCGTGCAGTACATGGCCATGGCGAAGGCGCCCGAGGCCTTGCGCTGCACGCACATCGGCATGCCGACCCATGACGTGTATGCAGAGATGTTTCCCGGAGGGGCATGGCGCACCGAGCTCAACACGCGATGGCTCACTGACCTTGGGGCAGCGAGCGTAGTTGAGCTGTGGAAGGGACACGAGGTGCGCGATGTGTACTGGGACGATGCCACGCTAAGTCCCAAGGAAATGGCGACCGTCGACCATCCCGTGTTTATCTTGGGCGGCTTTTTCGATGTGTTTGCGCACAGTCAGGTTCGTGCATTGCGCGAGCTGCAAGCGAACGTGAAGGCCTCGCGCAAGAAAGACATGTTCTTGATTATGGGGCCGTGGACCCATGGCGGCGTGGTGACCCCGATACAAGGGCAGCTCGTGTATCCTGAAGATGCAGCTTACGCGGACTACGTACCAGACTTTGTCTCGTACCTTAGTTGGTGCGTGCAAGACGGGCCGCGGCCGACCTTTGCTCAAGTTCGCTATTACCTGAGCGAGGTGACGGACGAATGGGTTGCCGATCCTGTCGATACCACGCAACAGCGCATCAAAGCCCTCGGCGAGTGGCGCGAAGCGGAGACTTTTCCGCCTGCGGATGTGAAGACGGTAAGGCTCTATATGCACGAGGAGGGTGCCCTGCACGGAGACCTGCCGAGTGCCACAAGCTCGCCTCACAGCGTTCCAGTAGACCCGGCCGATCCGGTGCCTTCGCTCGGAGGTGGCAACCTAACCACTGCGGCGGGCCCGTTCGACCAAGCGAGCGTCGACCTGCGAGACGACGTGTGGTGGGTGCAGACTGAGCCTGTCACCGAGCTCGTGGAAATTGTCGGGTCCATCCGCGCGCTGCTCTGGGCCGCTAGCGCAACCACAGACGCCGATGTGATCGTACGCGTGGAGGTGCTTACGCCGATGGGCAAAGCCGTGGCCATGACAGATGGGGTTCAGCGCGGCCGTTTCGTGCGCGATTTCTCGGCGATTCATCCGCTTACCCCTGACGAGCCCGTGCGCTTCGAGCTGACGCTTGGACCCATCGCAGTGCGCTTGCCGGTGGGCTATGCCTTACGCTTTGCCATCTCCGGCACGAGCAGCCCGCGCTACGAACCGGGGCCCAATGTGGCGGAGGCACTCGCGGACAAGCCCTCACCGCAGGCGACCACGCTCACGTTCTACCGTGATAGCGCGCATCCAAGTGAGTTTCGCATTCCGGTGTTGCGCGGGAATCTGCCGCACGCAGTGGAGGTTACGGAGCCCGAGTCAGATCCAGATGCAGTCCCAGGTGCCGGCGAGGATGCGGGCGTCGAGGGGCCTACGGATTCGGACGCAAGCATGTGGCCTTCCCCGGACAGTCAGGGAGACCCTGGCTCGGACATTCCGGCGCAAGGCTGCGGTTGTCGCGTAGGAGCCGCCGGGGGCGCGTCTCGTCTGAGCTGGATGTTGCCGCTAGCGCTCGTTGGGCTCTGGCTCGGCCGTCGCCTGCGTCGCCACGTATAGCAGCGCGATCGGGCGTGGTCGTGAGCCGCCTGTGTCCCGATGCGCGTTGGCTTACCTTGCCGCGCGACTTACTGAACGGTGCCGCGGCCGTGGCCGCTTTGCGCATCGATCTGGCCCAACACCGTGGCGATGTAGCCTGTAAGACGTTTGATACGCTCCTGCACGTCCAAGGTCTCAAGGATGACTTGGCGGGTGGCGGGGTCGGCCAAGAGCCGGTCTGCCAAGGTATCGGCTACTTGGTGCGGCGGGTCGTCTGCCTGCACGCCTAGGTTGAAGTCAGGGTGCTGCTTGCGCACGGTGGCTGCCACCAGCGAAGCCGTGGAGATGAGCGTGGTCATGGAGTCTCGGGTGATACGTTCCGTGCCGCGCCGCCCTTCGAGCACTTCGATGCGAGCCCGACGGAAGGTGTAGTCGTCTTCGGGCAGCTCCTCGAGACGACCCCGGAATAAGCCTCGGAGGACGAGATTGAAGCGCCCGTCTTCCAGTTCTTCGTGCCGCTCGATGCGCCCGACCGTGCAGATTTCGTGGACGGGTGGTCGTCCTTCGTAATCTGCCTCATAGCCTGGTTTGAGCAGTGCTATCGCCATGACCATGCGGTCGCGGCTGATGCAGGAGCGCATGAGGGCACGATAGCGGGGCTCGAAGATGTGGAGCGGAAGCTGGGTCCCAGGGAAAAACACCACGTTTGGTAAAGGAAAAACGGGAATTTCCGAGAGCCAATCGAGGGGCAGGTAGTTGTTCGACGAAGACATGGGTTCCGAGCTCGCTTCCGACTGCCGAGCCGTGACCATAGCTTCCCAGGACCGTCTGGGTCAAACCAGCCTGATGTGTGAGGGTGAACCAGGAATCGCTCCCGGCCCACGCAACTTACGGGGCTTTGAACCGATAAGATCCGCACTGGCGCGCCTTGCTCTTCCAGATAGGGCTGTCAAAAGGGGATGGCGTGCTGCGATGGAGGTCCTGTGAGCACATCGATTCGTCCACCAGGAGGGTTCACGAGCGGCGTTGTGGGTGGAGGCTCGCTCGATGGCTCAAGTGGCCTGAGTGGGACAGAGCAGTCTGAGGGGGCCGGTGCAAGCTCGCTCGAAGGCAGCGAGCGTTCAGTCGCCTCCCAGGGCAGCGCGGGCGCAGAGGCCGGGCGCAATGAAGCCGTCAACGCCAGCGAGAGCTCGGCCAGTCGCTGGATACAGCGGCTCGAGTCCGGAGAGATCACGCGCGCGGAGGCCATGGAGGGGCTGGTTGCCGATGCGGTGCAGAAGCACGGCGGCGCGCGATTATCGCCGAGCATGCGCAGCGAGCTTGAAGGCGTGTTGCGCTCCGCGCTGCAAAACGACCCCGTGTTGAGTCGTCTGCTCGGGGACACGTGACGGGGCGCGCTGCGTTTTGCCTGTTCGTCTGCGCGCTCTCGCTGTGCGTGGGCTCCGTGTGGGCGACTTCCGCGCACGCAGAATCGCCCCAAGTGTACATCACGGCCAAGGCAGCAGGCCCTGCGCTCGAGCTTGAAGCGCTGCAAATCGCGGCCCTTGCGCGTGCGGCATTGCTGGAGGCTCAGGGCTTTGCATGGGAGCCGGCCGATATACGTGCACGGGGACCGCACACCGAGGCGCGGGCTGCGCAGACCCGTGCGTTGCGAGGCTTTCGGCGCGGGCGTCAGGCGTATCTTCGCTTGGAGCTCGAGGCCGCGGTAGGCGAGTTCGAGCGGGCTCTCACGGATTGGGAAGAGGCGCGCGCCGTCATCGATAGCCCCGAGCTGATCGCGGAAACCCTGATGTACCTCGGGGCCAGTTATGTTTTGTCCGAGAATGCAGTGCGCGCAGCCGAAGTGTTCACGCGGTACCACGTGCAGTTTGGGGCGGTCGCGCCGAATGTGGGCCTGTTCAACCCGCGCGTCATGGAGGCTTGGCAGGCTGCACTCAACGTGCTGAACACGCGCGCTGCGGGCGCCATCGAGGTGCGGGTGCGTCCGGCCAGTGCGGCGGTCATGGTCGACGGCGTACCGCGCGGCCGGGGGAGTGTGCGGATCGAGGGCGTGCGGCCCGGACGGCACTGGGTGCGTGCTTCGGGCCTGGGCTCCGAGGGGCGCAGCACGCAGGTCGTGGTGGAGTCGGGGCGCGTGGGCCTGGTGGAGTTTGGCGAAGTCGAGGACAGCGCCTTGCTGCTCGACCTCTCGGAACACGCTTCGCGATCCGAGGGCGCTCGGGCGCTGGCCCAGGCCCTGGGAGTGCAAGGTTTAGGTGTGATCGAAGTGCGGCGTGCCAAGGCCGAAGCCGGCGCGGGTGCGGCAGCTGGCTCGGTGGATGGGGCGGGCAGCGGGGAGCTTTCGCTGACCTTGCTGGGCTTCGAAGGGGAAACCGGGCACGAACAGTCGCCGCTCGAGCTCGTCGTCGGTACCGAGCTAGGGGAGCGCGCCCGTGCGCTGCGGGGGCTTGTGGCGCTGTGGCTCGATCGCGTCCTGAACGATCTCCATTCGCCAGCGGCCGGCGGCGTCGCGAGTGCAGAGGAGCTGCCCGCACCGCAGTTTGTCCAAGCAGGCTCCACGCCCACCGAAGCGCGCCCGGCCCGGCCGCGGCGTTGGCTGGTTTGGGGCGCCGTGGCTGTGGGCGCCGTGGCCGTAGGGCTAACAGCGGGGCTACTGATCGCGCGCGATGATGCACCCCCAGACAGCAAGGGCCGTCAGGGCGGGTCGCTCACCTTGGAGTTTTGAGCGATCGCCTGCCGGGCATCATCAGCTCAGTGCAAGAGGCCGCTTTCCTTGCGGTCGCGCAGCGCGTCGTAGACCTCGGGGCCGAAGCGTCGCGAGAGCTCGTTCTGCAAAATGGCGCGCTCCACCAAGATGGACACCACCTGCTCGATGACCTCGAAGCGCACAGCGAGCCGGAAGTAGTCGTCCGGATCGACATCGCCAGCCGTGCGTTCCAGGGCTTCGCGCACCAAGGATTCTTCTTCCTTCAACAGCTGTAGGTTGCTGCCGTAGCCGTCGGTCTCGGAGCGCAGCACAGCCTCCATCGCGATACCGATGGGGTTGAAGGCCAAGAAACAGCGCTCGAATTCGATGCGACACTCACTGAACTCACTGCTCGTCCAGTACCAGCGGCTCGGTCCGAGCTGCCTGCGCACGACTTCCCCGAAATAGGCTCCGGCTGCGGGTGCGACCAAACTTAGGATCTCCTCCTGGGTGACCCCATGTGCCCCACGCAAGTAGTGGTCGAGCAGGGGCAGGGTATCGGGTGTGTAGTCCAGGGCGATGCCCAAGCTGCGGTGCACGAAGCGCACGCAGGACTCGGCAAGGTCCAAAACAACTTGGGGGGCATCTGCTTCGTCGGCAGTTTGGCTCGACATGTCTGCTCCCAGCATAGCGCAGTGAGGCAACGGGAGCGCATAATGGAGTTTGGGGTCGCGGCGTTGAGGCTGTAGGGTCGAGGCCGCAGGGTTGAGGAGGCGCATGGGTAGCGAGCAGGGGGAGCGGTGGGGAGCAGATGAGGCTCCCTATCAGGGTGCGCTTGGCAAAACGCGCGCAGAGACGGTGCAGGTCTGGATGCCGGATGGCCGCGTGCGTGCCCTGTCGGTCTACGTGGGCGTGAACGCCGTCTCCGATCCGGGGCTGGCCACGCTGGCACGTGCGGGCACGCTGCACCTGATAGCCGAGGGAGTTTCCCTGGCCATGCCGTTCGTGTTTCACGATCCCCACGAGCGTGCATTTCTGTTGGTGTTGCCCGACGCCCTGCGCCATCGCGTGTTGAGCTTGCGCGCCGAGCATCTCGCGCAGCTCGCCCTCGACACGGAGTACAGCGTGCCCGGCTACGTGCGCGATGTAGAGGTGGTCGTGGGCGCGGCAGAGCTCAATGCACGGCTCGCAAGCGGTACCCCAGCACAAGGGACGGGGGCGCTCGATACGGAACTCGTGGCCTTGCGCGAGCGCGCCTATCTCGAACGCGAGCGGCAGCTGCTGCGGCGTGAGCGCATGCTGACGGTGCGCGAGCAAGCGCTCGGAACGGCGTCGCCCGGCGTACCCGCAGTGCAAGATGCGGAGCTCGAGGAAGTCGACGACGACAGCGTCTTGGCCTACGAGCGCGCCGTGGTGGAGGCCGAGCTGTCGGCCTTCGACGACCAGGAACAAGCTGCGTTCGACGCGATGGAAGCCGAGGCCTCTTACGAGGCAGGGTTTGGCGAAGAGCCCGAACATGCCGACGATCAGGTCGAGGAAATCGAAGATGTCGAGCCTGACTTGGTCGCCTCAGCCGAGGGCGACGACGACGGCGAGCTCGAAGTGGTGGCCATGCCCGGTGAGGCCACCACGGTCGCTGCGGTGATGCTCGACGAAGGCGTCGAGGGGCAGCAGGGCGTGGTCTTCGATAGCTTGCCGCGGCTGCCCGAGACATTCGCACGCGAGCCTGGACATGAGCTCTTTTTGAGCGCGAGCGACGGCCATGTGTGGCTCTTCGTACGCGGCGCTCCGCCCGAGTTGCGCGCGGACACGGAGCTTGAGCTGTTGCTACAGGTCGACCCGGAAGCCGACGTCATCGTGCCGATGATCACGCTGGTACTCGACACCACGGGGGTGCCCGACGTGCGGCGCGCCATCGTGGACCCGATCGATCCCGAGCAGCGCGCGGCGCTGCGCCTCTTGGCCAAGCAGTTCGTGGTGCAGCTTGTGTCCGTGACGCCGGATGGCGAGCTCGACCATTGGGCGATGTTGCACGCGCCGCGTGAGTCGAATGCGAGCGCGCTCGTGGCCTTGCTCGAGGTACGGCCCGAGCTCAGCCCTGGGCGTTTTCGCGGTGCGGCGGAGCGCTGGCTCGAGGCACCTCCCTTGTGGCGCGATCCGAGTCATCCCTTCCAGCTTGGAGATACGAGCGAGTCGCCTCGTACGGCCACGGAGGCCGCGGTGCAGCTCGATGAGCTTGCGGAATGGCTCGAACCCGAGCGCCGTGAGCGCTTGCGCTTGTTGCTCTGCGTGTCCGATGAGGTGGTCGACGCCAAGACCGCAGAAGGCATCAGCCACGCACTCGACTGGGGGCTCTCGCTGCCCGACGCACTCGCCCAGCGCGCCATCGAGCTCGGCATCGCGGTCGACGAACCAGGGCTGGTGATGCGGCGCATCGCAGGGCTCACACGCACTTCTCGGGAGGAGGGCTTCGGCGGGCTCGAAGAGAGCGTGCTCAGGACCCTGTGGTCCGAAGTGCTCGAGGCCGCGGCGCGCTCGGCTGTGCCCCTCTCGGGCGATGCACTCGAAGCAGCCAAGACTTATGTGGGCGAGCGCGCCCAGCATCTGGCCGAAGCCTTGGCGCAGAACGCGGACCCGGACCTCGCGCCGCTGCGCGACAACGTGCACGAAGAGGTGCCCGACATCGCTCATTTGCTCGAGCTGTCGCAGCGCGGAGGCTACAGCGATCTGCTCGAGGCTTGCCGCGCCACCGAGCGCGTGAGCTGCGAGGACGCGGTGAAGCTGTTCGTGCAAGTGGCACGGCGCGCCGAGCAGGTGGCTTCCGATGCCCTGCTGTCTTTGCTCACACTGCGAACGGAGGCGCTGCGGGTGCGCGCCGGTGCCGCGCTCGCGCTGTCGGAGCGCAGGTCGGTGGATGCCATCGACGAATTGGCACGTCATGTGGCTACAGAATCTGACTCGGATTGGCCGGTGTTTGCGTTCGCATTGGGGCGCTACGGGGCGGGAAGCTTTCGTGCAATTGCGCGGGCGCTCACCGAACAAGAGGTTTCGGGGAATAGGGCCGAACTCGTGCTCGCACACCTCGCGCTACATGGCGCACGCTCCCAGGTGCGGGCAAAAACGCGCGTGGAAGACGCAAAACAGGCCCAAGTCGCGCAGCGTGCCCTGACCCTGGCAAGCGAGCTAAAGAGTGGAAAGAAGCCAGCTTCAGGGCTTGAGAAGCCCGGTTCTGTGACAGTATTTTCCGAACTATTCGATCGGAACCCCCGCGACGCCGTATGATGCTGTAGTAGGCGTCGACAGACCTCTGTGGGTGGCCTAAGAGTGGCCAAAGAAGGGAGTGCCGAAGCACCTTATGCGTCTCGCAATCTTCAGTGACGTCCATGCCAACATCGAGGCCCTTTCGGCCGTGATGGAGCGACTGCGTCACGAAGGCGTCGACAAGTGCTTCTGTCTGGGTGACGTCGTCGGGTACGGCGCGAGTCCCAATGAGTGCTGTGACGTCGTAAAGCGTGTGGCCGAGGTAACCATCCTCGGTAATCACGATGCAGCGGTCTCGGGTCGGATGGACTACTCGTATTACTACGAGGCAGCACGCCACGCGCTTGACACGCACGCATCCATGCTCACTCGAGAGAACATGGCCTGGCTCAAGACGCTGCCCTACAAGCATCGCGTCCCTGGGACTGGCGTAGATCTCTGCCACGGTTCGCCGCTGCGCATCGAAGAGTTCGAGTATATTTTCGCGCCCGAGCAGGCCCGTGAGTGCTTGCAGATCTGGGAAGATCTCAACCACCTCACGCTCATCGGGCACTCGCATCTGTGCAAGGTGTTCGCGCTCAAGCCCTCGATGGTGCGCGAGCTTACGTCGCAGACCTTCCGGCTCGAGGAAGACACGAAGTACATCGTGAGTGTCGGCTCGGTGGGGCAGCCCCGCGACTACGACAACCGCGCAAGCTTCGTCATCTACGACAGCGACGAGCGCATTTTCGAGTTCCATCGCGTCGAGTACGACATCGAAGGCGCTGCCAATCGCATCTTCTCGGGCTCACTAGAGAAGAACTTCGGCCACCGCCTGTTCATCGGCGTTTGATCTGCCGTCTAGAGGGCCTATCTCGGAGCAAAGGGTGATGGCCCAGCTTGCCTTCGGGCGCTCGACCATGAGCACTACCGTGGCATCGACGCTGGCTCCCTGAGCATTCTCTAGCTCGAGGGTCAGTCGGGTGTGATTTTCGAGCAGCAGGCCGTCGCATCGGGCGGGGACAAAGCTCATTCCTTCGATCCCCACACTGAGCAGGCTTGCGCCGCCGAAGCT
>CAZEWA010000083.1:0-20832 GCA_964515685.1 uncultured Polyangiales bacterium
CCCGACGAGCCACCTCGCGACGAGCCACTTCCCGACGAACTGCCGGCAGGCTCCACTTTGGGGATCACTTCCTGCATCACACGCTGCACCTTGCAGTGCGCGCAACGATAGTGAACCTCTGCCAAGCCTTTTGCCTTGAGAGTCGCCGCGGTTACGACCTTCCTCTTCTTGCGCACGTCGGCATAAAAGCCGCACCCTTCGCACAGCGCACTCTCGCCGATATCTTCGTAGCGCTCCAGCACGCTGTTCCCGCAAGCACAACGCCACACGAAGTAGTCTGCAGACCGCAAGCGCTCTTCAGCCGCCTGACCTGAGCTCAGATGGCGCTCATCTTTATTGTCTGCCACAAGCTGCATAGGCAGTTTGCAAGGTGCGCAGACACGCGGCGTATAGCGACGTCGCGCTTCGCGAAAATCCTGCACCGAGGTGAACAGAGAGTGCATCCCCAAGCTGCCCAACGCAACTACGCCAAACCACGCCACCCACACGAGCTCCGTAGCCCACGCTGCAAAAAAGAAGACTGTAGCGCACGTGCCGATTGCGAAGAGAACCGTCCCAAACAGCCCGTCAGGCCTGCGCTTTGGATTTCGATAGAGATGCTTGTGCGTACCCGTGCGTGCGAAGTATCCAACCAACGCGATAAGCCACGCCGTCCCAAACCAAGGGCCCACTCCAGACGCCATTTGCGCTAGCGACACCGCGTCGGGTATGCGTTGACCAGCGCCGCTGGGCCCGCTGTCGCGCGTCGCCAAAGCAAGCTGCGGGTCGTCATCCCCCTCCACCGGATTTTCCACGCCCTGCGCCGCCTGTAGCAGCGCGCTACGGGTCGCCTGTGGATTACGCACGCCGTAGGCAATGCCTCGCACAAGCCCGAGGTGCCCCGCGCCGAACAGATTCTCTCGAAATTTCGAATTGTCGTGCAACCAGTTAACTTTCACGTCGGGCAGGACGCCTTCTAGGCCGTAGCCCGTCTCCACTTCCACGCGCCGCACATCGAGCACGTGCAACACCAGTGCTCCGTCGTCGTGTTCGGACCGCCCGATGCTCCAGTGCTTAAACAACGCGACCGCGAACTCTTTGGGATCCGCATCCCCAATGGTCGGCACGACGACCAGCGCCACCTGCGCTTGAGTCTCCTGCTTTAACGCCTCCAGGACTTGCTCTATCTCACTGCGCTCTGCGCCCAATGCATTCGCGGTGTCCGTCACCCAGCCCGCATGCGTCTTGCGCGGGTTTGGAATGCTGTCTACCGAGATGTCATCAGGCTTCCCACATGCAAGAAGCCAGAACGCGCTCAGGAGCCACCAACTCAACTTAGCTGCCACATCCCATGCTAACGCAACGGCGAAGATTCAACACGACCTCCAACGCAAACGCGTAGACACCCTGGCCACGTCCTGGTACCCCACGTCCATGGCACAGCACTACGCAACCATCCATTGGACCCGCAGCGACGAAGGCGACTTCAAAAAAGGGCAATACACCCGCGCGCACACGTGGACGTTCGATGGCGGCATCGTCGTGCCGGCATCGTCGTCGCCCCATGTCGTGCCGCTCCCGCGATCGATCGAAGCCGCGGTCGATCCCGAGGAGGCCTTCGTGGCAGCGCTGTCGAGCTGCCATATGCTTTCCTTTCTTTACATTGCCGCCAAGCACAACTTCGTAGTGGAGGCCTACGAGGACATCGCCGTAGGCACCTTGGCAAAGAACGAAGCTCGCCGGAGTGCAATCACGGAGGTTGTGCTGCGTCCGCGCATTCGTTTTTCAGGTACACAGCCCTCGGCGCAAGCACTCTCAGATATGCACGAGCTCGCCCATCATGAGTGCTTCATCGCCAATTCCGTGAAGACGGTCGTGCGCGTGGAGTCTCCAGAATAGCTAAGACCTTACGGACACGTCAGGCTCTTAGCGCCCGACTCGCCCAGCCCCTCCACCCAACCTGCGAAGAACGCGGGCCCGTGGGATCGAAAGCTCGCTTCTGGCTGTGTGAGGTCTAGGTGGCGCGGTGCTTCGACGTCGGTCCGACCCAGCTTGCGATCGCGCTCGTACTCCAATACCAAGCGTTCTGCCCGATACTCGGGGTGCCCTTGGTGCATCAGGAAGCGCTGGTCGCTGCTCTCGAAAATCGAGTGCGAAGCTTCGTTCGAATGCGCGAGTAGGCGCACTACACCTGCGCTTTCGGCCTGCTCGAGCGCTTCTGCACGGACCTGCGCATGCCTACTTTGCGCGCACCAGAGCACGGGGCCTGTGCGCAGCGCGCTGTGTTCAGCGACACGCGCCTCGAGTGGGAACACGCCGAACAGCTTCTTCGGCAGCGTGTGCTTCTCGATATCGAGCAGTTTCGCCAAGGCCATGGCGCCCCAGCACAGCCCGAGCGTGGACGGGATGTTACGTTGCGCCCAGCTCAGGAGCTCGAGCAGCTCATCCCAGTAACGCACTTCGGGAAACGCGAGCTCTTCCACCGGGGCCCCGGTGAGGATCAGCCCCGATAGACCGCGCTCGGACGCTTGCTCGAAGCCCGCGTAGGCCTGCGCCAGGTGCTCCCGATCGCTGCTCGCGTAGCGATGCGATTGCAGGCGAATCCAAACGGGCTCCACGCACACGCCGGGGGCAAAGCCTGCGCCGAGCGCGCTCAGGAGCAGCTCTTCGTAGTCCTGTGCCTTGGGCATCAGGTTGATCACGCCTATACGGCGGACCAGAAGCCCCGTCTCAGCGACCTCTCCCGGACTCACACAGGTGACACGCCGGGCTTGTAGGGCCTCACGAAAGCGGTGCTCGCGAGGTAGGACCAACTTCATCTCAGTACCTCGCAGCTCCTCTACCACACTACGCGCCCGAAGGGAGCTACGGCCCCTCAGCGCGCCTTTTTCAGCGCCTGCTCGATATCAGCCAAGATGTCGTCGACATGCTCGATACCGATCGACAAACGGATGAAGTCGGGTGTAACGCCGTTTGCAATCTGTTCCTCAGCTGACAGCTGCTGGTGGGTGGTGGTCGCAGGATGGATAGCGAGTGTTCGAGCATCGCCCACGTTGGCCACGTGCGAGATGAGCTGCAGCGAGTCGATGAAGCGCTTGCCCTGCTCGGCGCCGCCTCGGATGCCAAAGCCTAGAATCGCGCCCGCTCCCTTCGGAAGGTACTTCTGCGCGGCTTTATAGTGCTCGCTCGACTCGAGTCCCGGATAGCGCACCCAGCTCACCGCCTCGTGCTTCTCGAGGTGACGGGCCACCACAATTGCATTTTCGGAGTGGCGCTGCATGCGCAGATGCAAGGTTTCGAGCCCTTGCAGCAGCAAGAACGCATTGAACGGCGAGAGCGCAGCGCCGATGTCCCGCAGCAGCGTTACGCGCGCCTTGAGGATGTACGCGACATTGCCGAGCGGCTTCAGCGCTTCGATGAAGTCGAGCCCGTGGTAGCTCGGCTCAGGCTCGCTGATCAACGGGAAGCGGCCGCTGGTCCAATCGAACTTGCCTGAATCGACGATGAGGCCGCCGATGCTCGTGCCATGACCCCCAATGAACTTGGTGGCGGAGTACACGATGATGTCGACGCCGTGGTCGAAGGGGCGCAGCAAATAGGGCGACAGCGTGTTGTCGAGAATGAGCGGCACACCGCCCTCGTGCGCCACCTTGGAGAGGCCTTCGAGATCGGCCACATCGAGCTTCGGGTTGCCTATCGACTCTGCGAAAACCGCCTTGGTATTGGGGCCTATCGCTTTGCGCACGGACTCGAGATCGTTCGAGCGCGCGAAACGCACGGTCACACCGAGACGCGGCAGCGTGTAGTGGAACAGGTTGTATGTGCCGCCGTACAGGTTATCGAGCGCCACGATCTCATCGCCGGCACGCGCAATGTTGAGAATCGCAAGCGTCGTCGCGGACTGGCCGCTGCTCACCGCCAACGCCCCCACGCCTCCATCGAGCTCCGTGATGCGCTTTTCGAGCACATCCGTCGTGGGGTTCATGATGCGGGTGTAGATGTTCCCGAACTCCGTCAGCCCGAACAAACTGGCAGCGTGCTCCGTATTGCGGAACTCGAAGGACGTCGTCTGGTAGATGGGCACCGCGCGGGCCCCGGTGGTCGGATCTGGAACTTGGCCGCCATGAATAAGCGATGTCTCGGGACGCACGGTAACTGCCATGGACTCTCCTTCAATCGGTCAGGGCCCGGATCCTCGCAAGGTCCGAGCCAACAAAAAAGCCCATCGTTTCATCAAAACCGTGAATCGCCACGGTCGCATTTCCAGGGCCACGTCGGCGCCGGGTCGCCTCAAGGGTAGGACCTGCGCCCACCCAACGAAATACCCGCCCAGACCGTCGTTGAGCGGCTTCACCCCCCCGTACGGGGGGTTACAACACCGTTCCCGACCAGGGACACTTCCCATGACGCCGCGCGGCAGAGCCGCCGCGGATACACGTCGAGAGCGAGGTCGTTCGTGAAGGTTCAGGGTGTGACCCACAGAGCCCGAGGGGGCTTGTTTGTGTTTGTCGCGGTCATGGCGGCGCTGGGCGCGGGGTGCGCCTCGGGGCCGCTCGTGGTGTCGTCGATTCAGTCGCGTGGAAACGAAGTGAAGCTCGGCTTCACGGAAGCTCGAGGCGGCAGGCAGGGCATCATCGAGTGTCAAGCCGGGGACGACGGCGAGCTACACACTTGCCGTCATATGCAAATCCAGTTTGCAGACTGAGAGTCCAGGAGTCCCAATGCGCCATTTTTCAAAGCCGCTTCTCTCAATGCTTGCATTGCTCGCTGGATTTACCACTTCAGGCTGCCTTTCGAGGCAGCTGGTGAGCTTCCAGACGCATCCGTCGCAAGACACCTTACTCATGGAAACCTTCGACACGCGCAGCTACCTCGTTTGGTCGAAGTACGAGCACGTGCACTGGAGCTGCAGCGAAACCGACAACAAGCTTCAGTGCGTCCGACGCTGCGGCGGCAAGTCCGACCTTGTCTGTCCTGCGACCTCCATTTTCGCAACCACGAACGTCAGGTAAGGAGCCGCGATGACTACGAAGCAAATCGCCCTAGGGTTCCTGACCGCCGTCCTGTTTTCGGGCTGCGCAGGTCCCACACAAGTTCTTGTAAGTCAGCGTTACGCAGGAGAGCGTGTGGTCCGATACACCATCGAACCCACGGGCCAAGCCACGAAAGACTCGGGCCAGCTCTTCAACCTGCGCGTACGCGTGTGCGGCGTGGAAGGCGGCACCGACAGTCGCTGCCAAGATTCCATGGTCCTCGAAAACGTCCAACCCCGCTCGGTCTACTGAGGAAACCACCATGCGCCTTACCCAAATAGCTCCTGCGCTTGGGCTTCTAGCACTCACGGCGATGATGGCCGGCTGCAGCACCACAGCACGCTATGTCACGAGCGAACACTGGTCTTCCGGCGATAAGTTCTACGTCGGATTCACCGAGTACAAAGAGACCAACTTGGTCGTCATTCGTACCGGCACCTCGAGCGCGCACCTGATGCTCTGCAACGCACAAGACGACAATCACGTGCAGTGTAAGCCTCAGCTCGCCGTCGATCGCCTCCTCAATCCGGATCAGAAGTACCCCGATCCGCCGCCGCCACCCCCGCCCGCGCCACCAGCCCCGACTGAGGCTGAGACCAGCGAAGGCGAGCCCAACGCGTAGTCGCCAGTGCACCCGCGTTGCACGTCGTGTGCAGCAAGGGCCGCCGTCCGAGGGCAAGCCCCGAACGACTACAGAAGGCGCCGAATCCAGCTCTTCTTCGACTCCGTATACGGAGGATAGGTGAAGGTTGGGTCGAGGGCCGTGCCCTTCTTCAACACAGCCTTCTTGTGGCTGAACGTGTCGAAGGAGTGCTTGCCGTGGTACGCGCCCATGCCGCTCTCGCCCACGCCGCCGAAGGGCAGTGAGTGTACGCCGAGATGAATCATGGCGTGGTTCATCACGAAGCCACCCGAGCTCGTGCGTGCGAGCACTTGCTCGTACGAGGCGTCGCTGGACGAGAACAGGTAAAGTGCCAGCGGCTTGGGACGCTCGTTGATGAAACGAATGGCCTGGTCCAAGTCGTCCACGGCGATCACGGGCAGAATCGGCCCGAAGATTTCGTCGCGCATGGCGGGCGCGTTTTCGGGCACGTTCACCAGCATCGTCGGTGCGAGATAGCGGTCGGCTTCGTCCCCGATGCCGCCGTATGCGACCTCGCCACTTCCAGGCAATAGCGCTGTGAGCCTGCGGTGATGGCGCGTGTTGACGATGCGCCCGTAGTCCTTACTCTGCTGCGGGTCGTCGCCGAAGAACTCCTTGAGCACGCCTTGCAGCGCTTTCACGAAGGCGTCGTGCACAGAGCGATGCACCAAGAGATAGTCCGGCGCCACGCAGGTTTGTCCGCAGTTGAAAAACTTGGTCCAAGCCACACGGCGCGCGCTGATTTCAAGGTTCGCGCTGGCGTCGATGATGCACGGGCTCTTGCCGCCGAGCTCCAGCGTTACCGGTGTAAGGTGCTTTGCCGCAGCCTGCATCACGATGCGCCCCACGGTGCCGTTGCCCGTGTAGAAAATGTGATCGAAGCGCTGTGCGAGTACCTCGGTGGTCTCTTCGACGGAGCCTTCGATCACCGCGATCGCACTTGAATCGAGGTAACGCGGCAGCAGCGTGGCAAGCAGCTTGCTCGTGGCTGGTGCCACTTCGGAAGGCTTGAGCACGATGCTGTTGCCCGCAGCCAGCGCTCCGGCGATCGGGTTCACGGCCAGCGAGAACGGGTAGTTCCAGGGCGTGATCACCAGCACCACACCGAGCGGCTCGCGCACGATGCGGCTCTTGCCGGGCATGCCTGCGAGGCTCGTCGGCACGCGCTCGGGCTTCATCCACTTGCGCAGGTGTTTCCTGAGATGCTTGATGCCGTTCACGCAGTCGCTGATCTCCGCAATCCAGCCTTCGAGCGCAGGCTTACCGAGGTCTGCGTGCAGCGCTTCGAGGATGGCCTTCTCTTCCCCGTGGAGCATGCGCAACAACGCATCGAGCTGCGACACCCTCCACTCGTAAGAGCGCGTGGCTCCAGACTCGAAAGTCGTACGCACCGCCGCTACGGCCGCTGCGATCATGGACGACGACGCTGCGCGCTGCGCGCCATTGCTTCGTACATCCGGGCGATGCTCCTGAGCGGGATACGGGTTCACAAGGCCTCCAACTTTCGCCAAGGGTGGTAGCAAACCCAACCGCTATCGGCACGCAGCCAATACGGTCATTCAAGAGGCAGTTGGGGTCACTCGCGTTTGTACACTCGCCAACGGATTCCCTCGAAAATGGGCTTCCAAGCCTCACGCTGTCGCTCGATCCGGCCCGGATTTCCACGCACCAGCACGTAGTTGTACCAAGTTAGATCTCGGGCCGGGTCTACGCGTTCGGGCTGCCACTCCCATCTTGGGACCACGCTCGGAGGCCGATTTTCCGCACGAAAGTGGAAGGGCGATTGCGGGAAATCAGCAAACGTAAACATCACAGCCCCACCCTTTTGGGCCTGATAATAGGCAACTCCGTGGATGAACGGCGAGAACTTCACGTGCTTTGAACCGCGCTCGAACATGAGACCTGCGACGCGTTCGCCAGCAGGGATGCTGTCTAGCGCTTGCGCCAAATCCCCCACTTCTTCGCGCTCAAACGCCGCAAAAGCTCGGCCCACTTCGGCGAAACCGAGCAACGAGACGAGCGCCACTGCGGCAAAGAGCGCGTGGCCAGGCTTTTCGCGCTGGCAGGGCACGAGCAGGCACGCAAACAGTAAGGCCATCACCGGAAAACGCGCAGAAATCGGCCAAATCCAGTCGTATCCGGTGGGTGCTACGAAATAGGCCAGCACTGCGAGCGGACACAATAAACTCAGTCGCCACAGCAGGTTTTTCTCTCTCGATGACTGCGCTTCTGATGCCTCGGCTGGCACACGCCATGCGCGCGTCCCCAGTGCAAAAGCGACCACCAGCAGCACGAGCCAGACCGCAAACAGCTGCTCATCACGCTCGCTCGTCAGCACATCCGTGAGCCACATCGGCAGCTCGCGCAGCGCCTGTCCCACACTCGCGAACTGCGCGCCGCGCTTGCCCGCCGTGCCTCCCGCTGCGGCCAAAGTCGACGAACCGGCCGGCGTCAACAGCAGCCAGCTCACGAAGCCAAGTCCCGCCGGCACAAACACCCAAACGCGCCGCAGCGTGGCTTGCATGCTGTCGCCCACCAGAACCAAGGCCGCGCCCAGACCCAAAAATGCAAACGGCACCACGTGCGTGTAAAAGCAGAGCAGCAAAATCGCGGCGAGTAACGCACCGCGCTTGGGTGTGGCGTCGTGCCGATACCGGACAGCAGCGGTGAGGCCCCAAAACATGAGCGGCAGTGCGGCCACAAAGTTCAAAAAGCCGAGGATCAGGTGCGCGTTGTAGCTAAGGCCGAAAGCAAATAGGCCGAGGCGCGGATCTTTGCCGAGGGATCTGAGCAAAAATCCCAACGACCAAGGCAGGCTTACCAGCGCCGCACACAGCAATAGCTTATTGGCAAGCGCGACCCCGAACACGAATGACAGCACATAAGCCACGCCGTAATAAGCGAGGTACTGGGTTCGCAGCAGCGTGAGCTCGAAGTACGCGCCGAGGTTGAGGTCAGGGTAATTGCGCAATACGGAGAGCGCAGCCAAGTGCTGGGGCATGTCCTGCAGCGGCGGGTGGGCGACCGACAGAATCGGTATCACCACTGCGACGCTCAGGGCCCAGTACACAAGAGACCAGCCGCCGCCGAAGGGCAGCATACGCTTGAGCACTTCTCGCCTCTTTCAGGAGCGAAGCAAACGCCCTAGGTGGGCTTGCTCCCATGCGATGGCTTTGGCGTAGTGCCGAAAGCGCTTCTCGCTCTCCAAGAATTCCTTGGTGTGCACGGCGCGGCGGCCATCTTTGACCGGCATCGGCATCATGTGGTGGAGCATCTCGTGGAACACGATGTACTCGACGAAGTACCGGGGCACCCAGGCTTTGTCGAGCGTAGGGTGGATGCGGATGAGCTTGCGATCGGCGCAATACGTACCTAGCTTGATACTGGCGCGACAGGCGCTGCGCGGTGTGGACTGCCTGCCCCAGGTAACGCTAGCGTCGACCATGCCTTGGAAATAGGTATCGTTCAGGCGACCAAAGATCGCGCTCAAGTCGTGCTTACAGCCCTTGGGGCGCAGCGTGTGGTCACGGCGGCGCGGCGGGCGAATCCGCTGCTGATTCGAGTCGATGTAGACGCCGATCACGTCGTTGGCCGCGCGGTCGCCATAACGAAGGTAGCGACCGAGGGCGTTCTGCGTGAACAGGTCGGCGTCGAGGAACATGTGGTGCACGCGTACTTCGAGCGCGCCCCCCGACTGACGCGCCGTGATCATCGTGCGGCGATTGTCTGTGATGGCAAGAATGATACGCTGACCGAGCACGTTGCGGAGACTGCGCTCGAGCTGCTGGCGCGCTCCTTCGTGCACAAAAAGGTTCGGTGCGGCACTGAGGGCCTGGTCGCTTACATCTTGCCGCAGGTGCTGGGGCACGCGGACGGCGGAGCGCGCTAGGCGCGGAGCGCTCGCCAGACCGGGCGAAAGCGTGCGGCGACCGGTGGCGGCAGGACCTGCGCTCACCAGACGATGACGTGCCTGCGCTTGCGCGCGAGACGCCAAAAACGGAAAGGAGACACCGCCTTGTGACACCGTGTCCTCCACGGTCCGAGACCGCATCCGCACACCGGAAATCATTGGCTTTCCATACCAGAAAAGTACGGCTAGCTTCAATCATATCGGGCGCTTAGCCGCCGCGACTGAGGGCACGCTAAAGCGCACCTCAGGCCTTGTCAAGCGGAGGTCTGGCCGTCGTCGTAAGCTTCCGAAACTCCTCGTTTTGCTCGCCTGGGCAGCTACGAAAAGGAAGACTTGACGGGAGCTTGGACATTGTCCCGGCGGTGCTGCCAAGCGGGACCACTCAACTCGGGCCAAACGGAGAATCGAAACATGCTACGCATTGCCTACTTCGCCGCCGCCAAGGAGCTCGCAGGGTGCGATAGCGAACAGGTTCCCTTGGACCAACCGCTCGACCTCGAACAGTTCAAGGCCTGGCTCGGAGCAAGGAAACCGCGCCTTGCTCCTTACCTTTCACGCATGCGTTTGGCAGTGAACGGTGAGTTCGCCGACATTGCGGTCGTGGTGCGCGAAGGCGATGAGGTCGCTGTGATGCCGCCGGTTGCGGGAGGCAGCGGCGCAACCGCAGCTCCTCCGGACAAGCGCGTGCTCGCAGAGATTCGGGACACACAGCTCTCGCTCGACGAGGTCGTTGAGCACGTGCGCGCGCCGCACGTCGGAGGCATCGCCACTTTCTTGGGCGTAGTGCGCGACCACCATGAGGGTAAGGCCGTGTCTCGGCTCGACTACGAGGCCTACACAGAGCTCGCCAATCGCGAGCTCGCACGCATCCTCACTGCGCTCATGGCAGCCCATCCAGGAACGCGGCTAGCCGCGCTACACCGTGTGGGCGAGCTCGCGATAGGCGACACGGCTGTAGTCGTGGCCGCGGGAGCCGCGCACCGTGCAGAGGCATTTGCCCTGTGCCGCGAAGCGCTCGACCAGATCAAGCGCAGCGTGCCCGTGTGGAAGAAAGAATGGTCCCCCGACGGCAGCGCGCTGTGGGTCAACCTCGAGGCAGACGAGCGTTCCTGACGCCTCTTAGTAGCCGAACGCAGGTATCTGACTGGGCCGGAGATGTCGAAGCTGAAAGCTGTCGGCGATGCTCATCATGTGCGCCACCCGGCGCTCGAACGTCGACTCGAAGTCGTGCTTACGGGCAAAGCGCAGCGCATTCTGCGCGAACTGCCAGAGTCTTTCCCGCGACAGCCTCGTGATGCGCTGTGCGAGCTCCGCGGCGTTACCGAGCGGCGCATGTTCCCCGACGTTCGCAATCTCGAGCAGGCCTTTCAAGGCTTCGTTGTCGAAGCCGACGATGGGCACGCCGGCCGAGAGCGTCTCGAGGTAGGTGCACGAAGGGTCGCCCTGCCGGTGGCAGCACACGAATAGATCGACCTCCTTGCGCACTAGCGGCATCAAACCAGTGGCGAAGGGCAAGACGCCCAGGAACTCTATCTCGTGCATCCCCTCGTCCCTAGCGCGACGCTGCATGCCTTCGAGCGACTCACCATCCCCTGCGATAAGAAAACGGAACGGGAAGTTCAGGCGCTTCAGCCGCGCTGCCACATTCATCAAATCGTCCGCACCCTTCATCGCGATCAAGCGCCCTGAGAATGCGAGCGTGAGCGGCCTACCTGTAAACAAGCGCTCTTCGCGCCTCGCCATATCTTCGCCCGTGGCGAACATCGAGCGCTCCGTGCGCGTATCGAAGAACAACAGCGCATTCGGAGAGAGACTGTTGTAGCGATTGAAGGTGGGCGTACCATTGCACTGCACCCCCGCGGAGCCCGCTATCGTGCGTCGGTTCAGGCGCTCTTGATTGGCCTCCCAGGCGGCCGAGCGCAGAAAGCGTAACGTACCCTGAGCCCGAAGACGCGCGATTTGCAGACGCGTGGCCAGCGTATATTCGGTCACGTTGACGCACGGCACGTTGGCGGCGCGACACATCTCAGGCAACTCAGGCAAGCGATAGTCTGGACCTGCCAACACGAGACCGCTCCCCAAGAGCTTGGGTGCTAGCACCTTACGCTCCAAGGGAAGCACTTCGAGTTCGAACGGAAGGTCGCGGATGCGCAGCGTGACGTAGTCCAGATTGTTTTCAGGCGTGGACGCGTTCGCGGGCGCCAAAATCGCTTTCACAGGCCCCGGCCACAGCTTCGTATAGCGGACCATTCCCTCCATGAATTTACGCGTCAGAACCACGTGCTCGGGGTCGTGCGTATGCGCAGGGAGTGCCGGAAAACAGACCATCGTTCGCAGCGAAGCCGTCATGTTATCGCTTACCACGAGCTGATTCGTGCTTTCAAACGGCACACAGGCGCACACCGCGCTGCAGCGCACACGGCATCTGGGCGTCCTCTACGTGTCCTCGCAAATTCGCGAATGAACTCAACGCGCGTAGCTGAACGGCTGCGCTCAATCCAGCACGATTCAGCTCACGGTCGCACGCAACCGCACATTCATGTTTTGCGCTAGAGCAACATGGACATGGGCGCTTCGAGCAGGCCTCGGAGCACCTTCAACCACTCGGCGCCCACGGCTCCATCTACCACGCGATGGTCACAACTCATCGTGACCTTCATGCGCTTTCCAGGCACGATGGCGCCGTTTCTGACCACGGGTTCATCGCGCACTGCACCCACAGCCAAGATGGCTCCCTCGGGCGGATTGATGACGGCGCTGAATGTCTCGATGCCGAACATGCCTAGGTTCGAGATCGAGAAGGTCCCGTTTTGCATCTCCTCGGGCTTCAGTTTCTTGTCCTTGGCCCTGGCCGCAAAGTCCTTCATCGCGTGCGCTATCTGCAGGACGCCGATGCGGTCCGCGTCACGCACCACGGGCGTCACCAAACCGTCAGGCACCGCGACTGCCACCGAGATGTCGATTCTGTCGTGGTAGAGAATGCTGTCTCCGAGAAAGCTGGCATTCGCACGGGGATACAGGCGCAACGCGACCGCGCACGCTTTGATCACGAGATCGTTGAGCGAGACTTTCTCGCCGCGCTCGCTGAGCCGGGCGTTGAGCTCGCTACGCGCGGCCACGAGCGGCTCCGCATCGACATCGATGGTGAGATAGAAATGGGGAATCTCGCGCTTTGACTCAGTCAGGCGACGCGCGATGGTCTTGCGCATCGACGACAGCTTTTCGGAGCGCCCAGAGCCAATTTCGCGCACTTCGGTAGGCAGCTGAGCCGGCTTGGGCAGCGACATAGGAGCCGCCGCACGCTGCGCAGAAGGAGGCGCACTGGGCCCGCGCAAGGGCGTACCAGGCAACCCAACCGCACCGCCGTCAAGGTTCTCCACATCGCGCTTGATCACGCGCCCCTTGGGGCCACTCCCCTGCACACTCCGCAAGTCGAGTTCACGCTCACGCGCAATCTTGCGTACCACAGGCGAAGCGAGGATACGCCCCGAGCTTCCATGCACTGGCTGCGAAGCGGCTTCCGACGGCGCAGCGGCCGCGCTGGCAGAGGCCTGCGGCGCAGACGCAGCTTTTTCAGGGGCAGCTTTTTCAGGAGCAGCCGACGCTGGCTCCGCCGTCCCCGATGCACTCTTGAGCAAAGCCGCGATGTCGTCGCCGCGATTGCCAAAGATCGCAACCGGCTGGTCAGGCAGCAACGTGGCGCCTTCCGCAGCGAGCTGCTTGAGGAGCACGCCCTTATCGAACGAGCGGAACTCCATGGTCGCTTTATCGGTCTCGACCTCTGCGATGAGGTCGTCGACTTCGACGGCATCTCCCTCTTGCTTCACCCAGCGTACCAGCGTGCCTTCTTCCATGGTGGGAGATAGCTTGGGTAGTCCGATGATCTTCGCCATGATGATTCTTCCGTCGGGAAAATGGGCAAAATACGCGTTGGCAGCCTTCGCTATCTGAATGGCTACTTAAGATAGAGGGAGCGCTTCACAGCCTCCACCACATGCTCCGCACGCACTAGCACTTGCTCCTCGAGCGGCAGTGCATAAGGCATGGGGACATCACGGCCAGAGACACGCAAGACCGGCGCATCGAGCGCATCGAACGCTTCGCGCTGCACGAAGTCGACGATCTCCGCTCCCGGCCCTCCGTACGGCCAATGTTCATGCACAACGACGCAGCGATTGGTCTTTTTTACGCTTTGCACCACGGTCTCGTGGTCGAGCGGACGAAGGGTACGGGGATCGATGATCTCGCACTCGATGCCTTCCTTCGCGAGCTCCTCTGCAGCCCGAAGCGACTCATAGTAAGGTTTGCCCCACGTTACGATGGTGACATGCTGCCCCTCTCGCGCCACACGCGCCTTACCGAAGGGAATCAGCTCATCTTCGCTCTCGTCGGGGACTTCGCCCTTGACGCCGTAGAGCGTTTCGCCTTCGAGAAACACCACCGGATTGTCCTCACGCACGGCTGTCTTGAGCAGCCCCTTGGCGTCGCGCGGGGTCGAGGGAGCGCACACCCATAGGCCTGGAATTTGCGCGTAAAACGTCTCCATCGCGTGACTGTGCTGCGCTGCGACCTGACGCGCGGCCCCGTTGGGACCACGAAACACGATCGGCACCTTCAGCTTGCCGCCCGACATTTGATACATCTTGGCCGCATTGTTCAAAATCTGATCGAATGCCACGGCCGAGAAGTTCCACGTCATGAACTCGATGATAGGCCGTAGCCCGACCATCGCTGCGCCCACGCCGATCCCTGCAAAGCCCGCTTCTGCGATGGGCGCATCGATCACACGCTTGTCGCCGAACAGCTCGAGCATGCCCTCCGACACCTTGTACGCGCCTTGATAGTGGCCGACTTCTTCGCCCATCAAGAACACGCTCGGGTCGCGCTGCATCTCCTCGATCATGGCCTCGCGCACGGCATCACGGTAACGAATGGTGCGCATCTTCAGCCTCCTACCTGATTGCCGCGTATGCGCTGAAACGCCTCTGGATCTTCGAGCACAAAGTTTGGGCTCTTGGCGTAGACCAGCTCGTGCATGGTGGCCTCCGAAGGATACGGGCTCTCGTCCGCAAACTGCACCGCGTCACGCACCTCTTCCTCCACCGATGCGTCGAGCGCATCCACTTCCGCGACGGGCACACCCTCGTCGAGCAACTGCTTCCGCGCCACACGCACGCAGTCCTTCTGCTTGCGCAGCTCGACCTCCTCCGGCGTACGGTACTTGCCCGGATCGCTCATGGAATGACCGCGGTAGCGATACGTGAGGATCTCCACTAGAGCTGGCCCCTTGCCACTGCGAGCATGTTCCACGGCGGTCTTGAGGCGCTCACGCACCTCGAACACATCCGCCGACTGAAAGCGATCCGAATACATGCCGTACCCCGAGGCCTTGAGCGTGATGTCTCGGACGGGCAGTGTGCGCTCGAGCGGCGTCCCCATGGAGTACTCGTTGTTTTCCACGATGAACACCGCGGGCAGCTTCCAGAGCGCCGCAAGCGACAACGCTTCATGGAAGCCGCCGATGTTTGTGGCTCCTTCGCCCATGTACCCGAGACACACGCGGGGCTCGTTTTGATATTTGATCTTGAACGCGACGCCCGCAGCCAACGCGAGGTGACCGCCGACGATGCCGTGACCGCCAAGGAAATTTCGCTCCACGTCGAACATGTGCATGGAGCCGCCAAACCCCTGCGAACAGCCTGTGGCTTTCCCAAACAGCTCCGCCATGGCCGCCCGCGAGGTCATTCCCCTCGCGATCGCGTGACCGTGATCGCGGTAGGTCGTTATCACATAGTCGTCGTCGGTAAGCGCCTCGGCGCCCGCGACCGCAATAGACTCCTGACCGATATACAGGTGTAAGAAGCCGCCGATTTTACCCTGCGCGTAGGCACGGGCCGACTCCTCCTCGAAGCGGCGAATCAGCCACATCTGCCTGTAGTACCGCTTCAGCTCCTCGACATTTGTGGCCATAAGGCGCGCCCCCAAAGCGTTGTCGCCGCACGATGAGAACCTTGGCGGCGAGACCTGCCGCATCCGCCCGATTCCACACGGCTTGGTATGTAAAAACCGTTCGCCCTAAGTATTGCAGAGCCAAGCACATCGCGGTGAAATATCGATACCTTTCGGCGCTCTCCGCGCCCGCGCCGCACGAAAAACGGCACGCGCAGGCCCGTCGTCACGCTCCACCGCAACCAGAAGAGAACACAACGGGCGTTCAGGTCATTAAGCACACGCTCGGCCCATACAGCGCGCCCATCGTCGCAGATCGTCCCCTGGGGGCGCGTTTGTCGCGGTACACGCCTCAGGCTTGGAGGATCCTCTACACAGGAAATCCCAAGACCATTTGAACCCTGCCAGCTCAGAGCGTACCGTGGGCGCCGACGATGGCGGCTCTTCGAGTGGTAAAGAATGTTCTCCGCGGCCTTTGGGTCGGGTTTTTAGTTACCTGCTTCGTGTGTGCCTACGGGCTCAAACGGCTTGGTACGCGCTTCATCAAGGACGAAGCAGAACGCAAAGGTAAAATCGCAACACTCCGGGGCTCCATGCTGCGAAAGGCGATGGGCATGCTGGGGGCGTGCTTCGTCAAGCTAGGGCAGGTCATGAGCTCGAGGCCGGACCTTTTCGAGCCAAACATGATAGCCGAGCTACGCCTCCTTCAGGACCGCTTACCGCCGTTCGGGTTTGCCGAGGTCAAGCGCGCGGTCGAGGGCGAGCACGGCAAGCCGCTCAGCGAAGTGTTTGCGGAGTTCGATGAGGCCCCAGTCGCAGCCGCCAGCGTGGCGCAGGTACACCGCGCGCGCTTGAAAGATGGCCGCGAAGTCGCCGTGAAGGTGCTGCGCCCCAGCGTGCGCGCTCAGGTAGAGCGTGACGGCACGCTACTCACTCTCGGCGCGAAAGTCCTGGCCCTGCACAAGACGCTGCGCCTGTCCGATCCTGTCGGCTTCACGGAAGAGTTCGTGCGAGGCCTTGTGCGCCAAACCGACCTGCGCATCGAAGCCGACAACTACGACCAGTTCCGCACGAACTTCGCGAGCGACCCGCGTATTGCCTTCCCCGAAATTTACCGCGAGCTGTCCGGCGAGCGTGTGTTGGTGATGGAGTTCGTGCGCGGCACCAAGGTCGATGCGCTGCCGCCCGGAGACCACACCGCACTCTCCACGGCGCTGCGCGAAGCCACGATGAAGATGTGCTTTATCGACGGCTTCATGCACGCGGACATGCACCCAGGAAACATGGTGCGCCGTGACGACGGCGTGCTGGTGTTGTTCGACGTGGGCCTCGCCACCAAGCTAAGCCCGGAGATCCTCGAAGTGTTCGTCGACATGGTGAAGTGTATCGCCATGGGCAGTCCCGACGACATGATAACCCACCTTCAACGCTTCCATCTGTACACCGGCGACGTGAACTGGGATGCGATGCGCAAGGATCTCGAAGCCTTCGGTCAGACCTTCCGCAAGCAGGACGTGGCGCAGCTCGACTACGGCGAGATGACAGGCGCTATCCTGGCGCTCGGCCGCCGCTATCACGTGCACCCGATCCCGCAGCTCTCGCTCGTCATCGTGGGCACCGTCACGGTGCAGGGCATCGGCAAGATGTTGGCGCCCGAAATCAACGATTTCCAGGAAATGTCGAAGTTCCTGATTCCCGTGATCATGAAGATGGGGCAGAAAGTCCCGGAGACTGCGGAAGCTCGACGCGCGCAACAAGCCATCGCTTGAGGCGACCTCGCAGGGCACTGGTGTAAGGTGAAGCACAGGCACTACGTCTGCTCCGGAAAGGGAGCCGCCGAACATGACCGAGCCCACTCGCCCCACCGAAGATTTGCCCAAGGCGACGCCCTGTTGCCACGCCCACGCAAAACCCGCCCACGGAGTTTCTGCTCAGGCTTCCGGCCGCACCACGCCGCCCGCCGCAGCAAACGCCAACAAGGCCACACGCTATACTTGCCCGATGCATCCGGAGGTCGTGCGCGACCGTCCCGATGTATGCCCGGACTGCGGCATGGCCCTCGAGCCCGTAGACGGCACGCTGTCTGAAGAGAATCCTGAACTCGACAGCATGCAGCGGCGCCTTGGCCCCTCGATAGCGCTCTCGCTGCCCGTGCTGCTCCTCGCCATGGGCCCGATGCTCGGTTTCTCGTCGCTTCCGTTTTGGCCCAGCGAACAGGTCTCAGCCTGGCTGCAAGCTGTCTTGGCCAGCCCAGTGGTGGTGTGGGCAGGAGCGCCGTTTTTTCAGCGCGCGTGGACCTCGCTCCTCAATCGCCGCGCCAACATGTTCACGTTGATAGCGCTCGGCAGTGGGTCTGCGTTTCTATTCAGCCTGCTCGTGCTGCTATTTCCAGCGGCCTTTCCGCGCGTGCACGGCGAGCTGCCGCTGTACTTCGAGGCTGCTGCCGTCATCACCACCCTGGTGATCCTAGGGCAAGTGCTGGAGCTGCGTGCACGGCAGCAAACCTCGAGCGCCATCCGAAAGCTCCTCGACCTAGCGCCCAAGCTCGCGCGGCGTATCGAGCCGAGCCTCGAAGAACACGACATTCCGTTGCACCTCGTACGGCGTGGCGACCTGCTTCGCGTGCGCCCCGGTGAGCGCATCCCCACCGACGGCGTCGTCGTCGAAGGCACGAGTCACGTCGACGAAGCGATGGTCACGGGCGAGCCGACCCCAATCGAGAAAACGGCTCTCGCATCGCTCATCGGCGGCACACTCAACCAGCACGGAAGCCTCGTGATGCGCGCCGAGCGCGTCGGCGAAGAAACCTTCCTCGCGCAGATCGTGCGCTTGGTCGTGACAGCCCGACAGAGTCGCGCCCAGGTGCAGAAACTCGCCGACCAAGTCAGCGCGTATGTCGTGCCGGTCGTGGTGCTTGTGGCCTGCGTGACCGCGGTAGCCTGGGGATTTTTTGGCCCCGATCCCAAGCTCATTCACGCGCTCTCGAACTCCGTCTCGGTACTCATCATCGCGTGCCCCTGCGCGCTCGGACTCGCAACGCCCATGTCACTGATGGTGGGCCTCGGTCGCGGCGCAGAAGTCGGCGTACTCATCAAGAACGCCGAAGCCCTCGAACGACTCGACAAAGTCGACACGCTCGTTGTCGACAAGACCGGCACGCTCACCGAAGGCAAGCCGAGTGTCGTGAGTGTGCATTCAGCGCGCGCTGGCGATGAAGACACCTGGCTGAGCCTCGCGCTTGCGCTGGAAAGTCTCAGCGAACACCCCTTGGCCCAGGCCGTGGTGAACTACGCCCAAGCGCGCGGCCTGGCAAAGTCCCCGGTGACTGACTTCAAGGCCTACGTGGGCCAAGGAGTCGCAGGTCATGTAGCAAACAGCTACGTCGGCCTGGGCAATGAAGCCTTGATGCAGACCTTGCACGTCCAGGGCGATGCCGATCTCGAGCCCACAGCCCATGCCATGCGGCGCGATGGCCAGACGGTTTTGCTCTTGGCCCGAGATGGCGTGTTAGTTGGGCTGTTGGGCGTTCGCGATCGGGTGAAGGAAAGCGCGCGCGGGGCCGTACAGAAACTGCATCGAGATCGGGTGCGCATCGTCATGGCCACGGGAGATCACCCCGAGTCGGCGGCCCGCATCTCGAGCGAACTCGGCATCGACGAGGTCTTCGCAGCACTGCTTCCTGAACAGAAGCTCGCGCTGGTCAAGCGCTTACAAGCCGAGGGACACATGGTGGCCGTGGCCGGCGACGGTGTCAACGACGCGCCCGCGTTGAGCGCTGCTGATGTGGGCATCGCCATGGGCTCGGGCAGCGATATCGCGCTCGAAAGCGCCGACGTTGCGCTGCTACACGGCGACCTGGGCGGCCTCGAAAAAGCGCGCCACCTCTCTCGCAGCACCATGCGTAACATCCGGCAAAATCTCGCGTTTGCCTTCGCCTACAACCTGCTGGGCGTTCCGCTTGCCGCGGGCGTGTTGTACCCAAGTTTTGGCCTGGTCCTACACCCCATGCTGGCAAGCCTGGCGATGAGTCTCAGCTCTGTCTCGGTCATCGTCAACGCGCTGCGCTTGAGAAGCTTAAAGCTCTGAGACCGTGCTCAGACGCCAAAATCTGGCCTCGAGTGTACAGGAAGTGCGCGCCAAACCTGGCCTAGGCGCCGTTCAGGGGACAGACTTGCGCCAATTCGCGCCGTCTTCCGGCGCCGACACAGAGGTACTGCCACGATGTCACGTTCTCCCGTCATCACATCTCTGTTGGTTCTCCTGGGGGCTGCTACCGCCCCGGGCTGTGATTTCAATCGCCTCGCCGTGGACACCACCACGCGCGTAGTCGAAGCCGGCTCGGAGGGCGTCAACGGCTTCTGGGACTACGAGATTTTCGGCGCGGCCGTACCCGGGGCACTCCTGCAGAGCGAAGCCTTGGTTCGCTCGAGCCCTGACAACGAGATGCTGCTGCTCGGCCTCGCCAAGAGCTACGTGTCTTACGCCTACGGCTGGGTCCAAGACGAATGGGAACGCGCGGACGAGAAGGGCGAGTTCGAGGCCGCTGATAGGCTCGAAGGTCGCGTGATGCGCTTGTACCAACGCGCGGCCCAGCTCGGCTTGCGCGCCGTCCACCTGCGCGACGGTAAGGGCCATCTTCGCGAAAAGCTCAAGGCCCGCGATCTGCCCGGCTTGGTCACCTACCTGAAAGAAAACTACAAAGACGCGGACGACGCGCCCGCCCTCTACTGGGCTGGATTGAGCTGGGGCTCGCAGCTTGCGAACTCGGGGGGTTCGGTGACCGATCTCGGCGACGCACCGGTCGCGCGCGCTTTGCTCGAGCGCAGCGTCGATCTCGATCCGGGTTACGCCGATGCCGGCGCCCTCGGCGTCCTCGGTACGGTAGAAGCCTCATTTCCTGCGCTCTTCGGTGGCAACTTGGAAAAGGCCAAGGCCTATTACGAGCGCGCACTCGAGGTCTGTAATCGCCGCAATCATTTGATCTTGCTGAGCTACGCCAAGACCTACGCCGTGGCAGTGCAAGATCGCGCGCTGTTTCTGTCGCTTTTGCACGAGATCCTCGAAGCACCCGATCAGGGCTCCGACATTCGCATGGTCAACAAGGTCGCCCGTCACCGCGCCGAACGCTACATCAAGCGCGTCAACGCCTGGTTCGACCCCGCGCTCGCTCCCGGCGCTGGCAGTCCTGATGCAGAAGCAACGCCCGCGAGCGACGCCGCACGTGAAGGTGCACCTGAAGACGCACCTGAAGCCGCAGCTCAGGCCAGCATCCAAAACTGAACTGCACAAGCAACATCGCGCCCGCTCCTCTTCTTAGA
>CAZEWA010000084.1:0-20823 GCA_964515685.1 uncultured Polyangiales bacterium
ACATCTTCGATGCCGCGTTGCGGATGGGCGCGCACGCGCAGGTAGTGGCGCTGAATACCATCCAGGCGTTCTTCGATGGCGCCTCCGCCTCCCGAAATGTAGCTCGGAATGCCTGCGTTCGAGAAGGCGTAGTAGCTGTGGATGTGGCCGAGAAACAGCGCATCTACCTTGCCGTCGGCGAGCTTCTTCAGAAATTTCGCGGCTTCTTTGCGGCTGCGAAAGGCGCCTCCCCGCAGGCCTGCGGGGTCGAGCGGTGGCACGTGCGTGAGCACGACGTGGGGCAGCTTGCGGCTCTGCGCAAGGTAGTCGTCGAGACGCTCGTAGGTCTCGGGATCGATGGTCGCGTTGCCCGAGTCGATGAGCGAGAACGCGACACCCGAGAACTTGAAGTGCACATTGAAGGGGCCGAAGAGCGAGTGCCAGACCTCGGGAGGTGCACCCATTTCGTGATTGCCCACCGTTGAAAAGAAGGGGATCTCGAGGTGTGCGAGCTCGTCCTGAAAGCGCGTGAGCTCGTCGCGCGTGCCGGTATTTACCAAGTCGCCTGTGGACACCACGAACGCGAGCTCTGGGTCTTGGTTCATACGCTCGAAGATGTCTTGCACGCGGTTTATGGCGTTTTGGACATCACTCAACACCGCGAACACGAAGGTCTGATCCGAGGTTTCTGTGGTGGAGAAGAGCTCGAGTATGCTGTCTTTGCGGACCGAAACCGAAAACCTGCAGGCCGCACTTCTGCCGGCGATCGGCTCAGGCGCGAGGCTTGGCCCTCCATCTACAGACAATGCGGCGGCTTGCATGCAGTTGTGCACTTCGAGTTCGAGAGGGCGCTCAGCATCTGCGTCGAGCCGAATCAAAATGCGCAGAGCGGGCGCCTGAGCCCAAAGCTCGAGACGTTCGCCGTCGAACGCTCGCACGCCTGCCAGGCCTTGCTCCACTTCGATGCGCATGCCTGAGGCTTCGGCGCGGCCTACCTTGCGATCGAGAACAGCACGTTCCTCGGCTGGCAAAAAGCAGGTGCAGGTAAACATCGCGAGGCCGAGAGCCAGGTTGAGAGGCCAGCGATTCATAGCGGGCCGCCTTTCATCGGAGCGTATCGGTAGCGCAGCGAAAGGCCTGTGACCAAGGCAGAACCGACTTCAACCAGTCCTGAAAGGCCCCAGGCGCGTGTAAAGAAGTAGTGCCCGCGCAGCCCAAAATGCCCGAGAATGCCCCCAGGAATTCCCGAAACACCGAGGCCTGCCGCGAAGTCGTCGTGCCGGTGGTCGTAGTACACGGAGGCCTCACCGCTGTTGCGTCCGCCATCGCCAAAGTACACGCCGAAACCAAAGCGTGCGAGCAGTAGGCCTGTCGCGTTGTCACCAAGCGTGGAGCCGGGCACGCGAAAATCGTAGAGCTCGAGGCCAGCACCGAGGTGCCCTTCGACGAATGAGCCGCGCAGGCTTTCGCCCATGCGTTCCAGGTCGAATCGACCGTCGAGGTACCATGCTGGCGTAAGTACGGCGAAGCCCTCGGTTTGAAAGCGGTGATAGCGAACGCCTGTCACGAACTCCAGGAAGGAACCGTCGCGCGCGCTCCTATGCTCGGTGCGACCGAGGGCGCGATAGGCGAATTCGAGCTGAAAGCGCTGGTTGTTGTCGTCGAGTGCGACCCAGGCCTGAGGAGATGCGCGGAAGGCGTTGGCGCGAAGGTCCGCATGCAACGTGAGGAAGCTTCGGAACGCAAACTGAGGATCGTAGACGTAGGCGTAGCCGGCTTGTGCGTCGACTTTGGGCACGAAGTTCGGAGCGTGTGCGTCGCGGCCGCCGCTGCTTGCGGCGTACACGTCTGCCAGGAAACTCAGCATAAACAGGCCGAATCCGGCAATCGTGACGGGCGCGAGAACGCCGATGAGCCTGCGTGAAGTGCCCGTCACCGCAAGTAGACTGCCGCCTGCCAGGAAAGCGGCGAGACCCGCGGCTTCGGTGAGCGCGAGTCTGCGTGCCGTGGTGCGCTCGCCGAGCACGAAGGCTCCGGTCCCATGGAGAAAGAAGCCAGGGAACACGGCGAGGCTCGCAGGCAAAAGGCCGGGCTTGAACCAGCGCGGGCCTTTCTGCGGGGCGGGCTCGTTTTGCAGCACAAGGCGCAGCTCGGAGCTCGGCTCGGCTGCAAAGCCTGCGTCGGGCGGCTCCAAAGCGTGCGGAGGCGCTGCCGACACGGCGGCTTCCGCTTGGGCTTGATGGGGCGCGAAGACGATCAGTGCACAAAGCCAAAGGAAAAGCTGTGCGCGCAGGGGAAAAAAGGCCATCAGAGCACGTCTTGACCGCGCAGGATGCGCAGGGTTTTGCGGCCGATAAAGCGCCCGAGCGGATCTATGAGCCACAGTGGCAAAAGGCGCAGCAGGCTGAACAAGTAGGCGTCCGTTCCGTAACGTACCATGGCGCGGTTTTGCGTAACGGCGCGCACGGCTTTCTTCGCGAGGCCCTCGGCGCCGGGGGCTTTTGCGAGGTGCTTCTCGAGATCCAAGTGCGATAGGCCCACGCCGCTACGGTGCACGATGCCTGTCTTCACCACGCCAGGACACAGCACCGTGACGCCCACGCCTTCTGACGCGAGCTCCCAGCGCAGCTGCAAGCTCAGCGCAATCACCGCCGATTTCGTGGTGCTGTAGGCGCTCATGCCCGGCACAGGAAAGAGGCCCGCAGCGGAGGCGGTGTTCACCAAGTGACCTGCCTTTTGCGCCACGAAATGCGCCCCGAACACGCGGCTGCCGTGGATCACGCCCCACAGGTTGGTGTCGATGACGCGTTGCCATTGTTCATGCGGCGAGTCGAGCAAGGAAGCGCCGTGAAATACGCCTGCATTGTTCACGGCCACATGACAGCTGCCGTAGGACGACAGCGTTAGCTCGAGCACGCGCTCCACGTCGCAAAGCTTACGTACATCGGCCTCGACGCACACGGCCCGTCGCCCCAGGGACTCAACCTCGCGTGCGACTTCAGTCAATCCCGAGAGGTCGAAGTCTGAGAGCGTCAGGTGCATGCCTTTTCGGGCAAGCTCGAGGGCGATGGCACGACCAATACCTCCGGCGGCTCCCGTGACGACCGCGACGCTGTCCCTTAGCTGCTGCATCGACCTACCCCAGTGGCTCCGAGCCTACTGCCTGGATGGGTATACGCAATTTTTGAGTCGAATCGCGTAGCCAAGCCTTGTCATCGCGTGCGTGCAGGGTGAGGACCGCTAATGGATGAGCCAATCCGCAAGCGAAGAGATATCGGCGACGCAGTGACCGCCGAAGAGTGGTTGCCAGGTGACGTCGAAACCCGATTGGAGAGCAGCTTGCGCCAAGGCTTGTGCGCCGTGGAAGTTACCGTACTCGTCCTGTAGACCTGCCGATAGGTAGAGCTTCGGTGCGGTCTTGGGATCGAGGGGAGAAAGTAGGTCGAAGACCGAGAGCGCGCGCCAATCTTCTTCGGATTGAACGTACTTGTGGCTGACCGCGGCAAGACCAAGAACGCTGCGCAAGCTTGCTCCCTGTTGCGTCGCAAGCTGCCAGAAGTCTATCGCACGCGGGCGGACGCGCAGGGGATAGATGGGTGGGCACAGGGCCGCGATGCCGCCGAACACGCTGCGCGTGTGTAACCCGCTCAACAGCGCATTGAGGCCACCCATCGAAGCTCCGAGCGCTAAGCGATAGCGCGGGACGCCGGTGACCTTTTCTGCTGCGGGTAGGATGACTTCGAGCAGTACCTGAAGGGCGCCGCTGCTTTCGTTCTTCGTAGTGGGCAGCATGAGCCACTCGGGGCCGAACGACACCGAAACCACCGAAGGCGGCCTAACGCCTCGCGCTTCCCACTGCGCCTGCAGCATGCCGGTATACTGCGAAGCATCGTTCCAGCGGCTGGCGCTCAAACCGCGGCCGTGGAAGTGATAGACGACGCCGCCGTTCGAACTAGCGCGAGGGGTGTAGATGCAGTACGTGTACGACTTGTCGCGATGCTGGCCATCGACACATTGCTGCTGCGCTGGGGTAAAAAGCACGTGAGCGCTGGGGTTCGGGCGAGCTAGCGCGTAGGCAAAAAGCAGGAGCGAGATGGCAGCCAGCGCTGCCCAACTCCAAGCCTTGCTTGCCGTGGCTCGCATCCGGGACGTCGTAGCTCAGGAAGCTAAGCGCGCCACAGCTTCCAGGAAGGAGGCGCGCTCAGGTTCGCTCAGGCTCGAGCACTCGAGGGAAAGGTGAGACGCCAGATGTTGAAGGTCGTGGTGCCGAACTGTCGCGTGAGCGAGCCCGTGTTGTACGGAAGCTTGTAGCGCGCAGCGAGTGCACGCACGCGCGGAGCCACTTCAGGATAGCGATTGCTCGGCATATCCGGGAAGATATGGTGCTCGATTTGGTGGCTCAGGTTGCCTGACAGAATGTGGAAGATCTTGCCGCCGCCGATGTTGCAGCTCCCCATCAGCTGGCGCACGTACCAGCGAGCGCGCGTCTCGCCTTCGACCTCTTCCTTGGTGAAGTGATGCACGCCTGCCGGGAAGTGGCCGCAGAAGATGATGATGTTGGACCAGATGTTGCGAATCACATTGGCGATGGCGTTGCCGCCCGCAATGAATGCAAAGCCGACAGCAAGGCTGTGCAGGGGGTCGAGGCCGTAGCTGAGTGCGACGGGCAGCGTGAGCAATGCGCCGAGCAAGGGCCACAAGATGTAGTCCTTGAGTATCTGACGCGACGCTTTCCAGACTACGCGCTTCAACATGGGAACGACCGACGCCCAGCTCTTCTCGCGAGAAAGGAGCTTTTCAGGCTCGAGATCGTGGAGCGCTACGCCCCATTCGAAGAGCATCATCAGCAGGAAGTTGTTGAGAGGTTGGGCGAGGTACTGGACGCCCCATTTTTGTTCGGGGGTCACACGGAGTACGCCGTAGCCCACGTCAGGGTCCATTCCGATAACGTTCGTCCAGGTGTGATGCACCACGTTGTGCGAGTGCTTCCACTGGTCCGATGGGCACACGGTGTCCCACTCCCACGTATTCGACTGGATGTTCGGATCACGCATCCAGTCCCACTGGGCGTGCATCACGTTGTGACCGATTTCCATGTTCTCGATAATCTTCGCTATCCCGAGCATGCTGAAAGCGAGGCCCATCGTGGACAGGCTGAGGGTCCAGTTTGCGAAGGGGAGGCCAAGGGACGGCACGAGCAAGACACTCAGGACCATCACAAAACGACTGCTCAAGGCGAGCGTGCGCTGGAAGCGGATGATGCCAAGAATGTAGGCGCGGTCGTCCTCGCCGCGCGAGGCCATGACTTCGTTGCGTATGTTGTCGAGCTCGCGGCCAAACTCTTCGATTTCGGCGTCGCTCAAGTGTTTCGGTAGACCCATGTCGATGTGCTCCTGGGCTTAAGACTCAGATTTCGATTTCGGCGTCGCCGGCGGCTGCGCAGACGCAGATCTGAATGGTTTGTCCGGGTTCATTGAATAGTGAATTGTTGCGCAAATCGCGCACGCAGCCGGCCTTTAAGGTTGCGTCGCAGCCGTGGCAGATGCCCATGCGGCAGCCATGCGCAGGGTTTAGGCCGGCATCTTCTGCGAGCCGCAGCAGGTTGGTTAGGCCGTTTGAGCGCGTGGAGACGGCGCTCTTGGTGAAGCGCACCTCGCCTTCGGTCACTTCGGTGGGGGCTTGCGCGACTGCCGCCAGGAAGCGTTCTGTGTGAAGCTGGGAGCTAAGGTTTGCCTGGTCCCAGTGCGACTCGACCGCATCGAGCAGGCCCTGCGGGCCACACGCGTAGACCTCGCGAGCGCGATAGTCTGGACACAACGCGTCAAGCTGTCCTGCACTGAAGTGCTTCGTCGCACCGTGCGTGGGGGCCGCGAACTCGCCCGGCTCGCGTGTGTAAATCAGGTGCAGCTTGTAGCGAGGGAAGGCCTGGCTCAGCTCTCGCAGCTCATTGCCGAAGATCACGTCGTAGGCATGGGGGGCGTAATGGATGTGCGTGACATCCGGCATGCGCTGCCTGTGCACCAAGCTGCGCAGCATGCTCATGATGGGCGTAATACCACTGCCGGCACTGATGAAGAGGGGCCTGATCGGCACCGAGTCGGGTAGGACGAAGTCCCCCTGAGGAACGCCGATGGGCAGGTAGTCACCGGGCTTGATTTTGCGCACCAAATGATGCGACATGCGACCGCCCGTGATGGCTTTGACGGTGATCTGGATGCACTCGTCGTCGCGCTCGGGGGCAGAACTTATCGAGTAGGTGCGTGTGTACTGCATCCCGTCGATAGGGACGCCCACGCGCAGATGTTGCCCCGGACGATGGGCTCGGAAGTTTCTTCCTGGGCGCAGGGTCAGCGTGCGCGCGTCGGCCGTTTCATCCCAGACACTCTCGACGCGCGCTTGCAGGGCATGCGTGGTCCAAAGAGGGTTCACCAGCTCGAGATAATGGGAAGTGCGGAGGGGCCACGCGAGCGCGTCGGTGATGGCGCCGGTGGCTCGGCCAAGCAAAGAAAAGAGACCCGTGTCCTGTCGCGTCATCATGCCGCTTTCTGCGAGGGGGCTTCTGTCCATTGTCGCACTATCCTCACGATCCATGCGCGGTCTTGGTGCCTGCCAATGCAGAAAGCACCACGGGCAGGACGCGGGCTGTGGCGGTCACGTCGGGTTGGTAGTGCACGAAGAGCCCGGACAGGGTGCCGAACACGCGGCCCAACATCACAAATTCGTCGGGCAATTTCACAATCGGGTCACTCTCGATGAAGCGACCGAAGTTCGCGATACCGCTCACCATCTCCATCTGATTGCAGAACCCGCCGCCATCACGCTTTACCAGGGCCATCTGATCGAGCGCCGCTTTGGCGTAGGCGTTCAAGCTTGCGCGCGAGCCGCTCTGCGTCTGAAAACCCATGGCTTCCATGGCCGCACCCATGCCATCTGCGTGCTGCATCACAGTGGCGCGAAGTAGAGCCAGCAGGTTTTCACGCTGCACTGCGTCGAGTTCCTTGGCGCAGCCGAAGTCGAGCACGGTGAGGTTGCCAGCGTCGTCGGCCAGCAGGTTGCCGGGATGCGGATCGGCCTGGAACACACCAGCTTCCAAGACCTGACGCGCGTAGGCTTCGAGCACGTGCGACAGCAGGTTTGTGAGCTCTGCTTGAGCCTGCGCGCTGCCCTCCGCGCGGGCATCGCGCAGTCGATCGAGCTGATGCGTCAGCTTCTTGCCGGGCATGAGCTGCGTCACGAGCACGCGCCGCGTGGAGAGCTCGCCCACCACCTCGGGCACGTGAATGTGCGAGTGGTCACGAAAGAACTGCGAGAGCTGAGCCGTGAGCTGCGCTTCGCGCGTGTAGTCGAGCTCGGCGCTGATCATCGCGCGCGTCTCGCGGATGATGGTGTCGAAGTCGAGGGGCGGGAGATTTTGGGCGAGGGCTCGCACGAAGACTTCGAGCAGCTCCATGTCGAGCGCGACCAAGGCGTCGATATTGGGGCGCTGCACTTTGACTGCCACCTCACGTCCGTCGTGCAGCGTGGCGCGGTGCACTTGTCCGATGCTGGCGGCTGCCAAGGGGGCCTTATCAAAAGTAGCGAAAACCTCGCTGAAAGGCTTACCCAGTTCGCGCTCGATGGACTTGGCGATTTGCTCGAAGGGTACGGCAGGGGCTGCGTCCTGCAGCTTGCCGAGCTCTTGAACATAGGCGTCGGGCAAGAGATCTGGGCGTGATGCCAACATCTGGCCGAGCTTCAGGAAGGCGCCGCCATGCCGAACCGAGAGCACGTACAGACGGTGCGCGGATTCCTGGTGCAGTTCTTCGCGGGCCTTTTCGGCGCGCTTACGCGATTGAAAGGCCGCCTTGGTGGTGTGGAGGCGGTAGCTCGCGCCCACGCGACCCAGCACGAGACCGGTGGATGTGAGCCGCGAGAGGCGTGCGGGCCACTGCGACAGCTCTTGGGTAAAGGAGCGCAGGGGGGAAACGCTGCCGCCGCTGCCGCCCGCGCCTTGGCCAAAGCCAGGCAGGCCTTGAACGGCGGTTTTTGCGGTATCGCCTAGCGAGCGAACCTGGAGCGCGGTCTCTTCGATGGCGACCAGCAGTGCATCAATGGTGCTCAGCCAGAGCTTGATCTGCGCGCGGAAGTCCTGATTTGGGCTGTTTGGGCTGGAAGTGCGGCTCGGAGCTGCGTTGCGGCTCGGAGCAGAAAAACTGGAGTTCATCATGGAACCTCTCCTCGGGTGCATCCTGGTACAGGACCGGCACCGGCAAGTGCTCCATTTCTAACTGTGACAGTGATTGGTGTCAAGATAATGTGACGCAGGGATGCCAGTGTCGGTCTTTGGCGCGGGAGGTGGGCGTAGGAGAGGGGCTCGGCACAGCTCACGCCTGGCATGGGGAGGACGGTACGCGTGCGCAGTAGGGCCCCTCGGTAGACGGTCGTCGCGTCCGTGGCATGCGCTGTGGACTGGGCACCTTCTATAGAGAAGGCGCGCATCTGCACGCCGCCAACGCGCTGCGTCGCATTGTTCGTAAGATTCGACACCGATCTACGAGACTACGCACGTGCTTCGAGGCTTTTGCGCGCGCTGCGACACGAAGGCGAAATCTTTTTCGAGAAGGCTCATAAAACGGGAGGGGCCCGTCCCACCGTAAGATACAAGCTCGACGCGAACACACTCGGTCGGGCGGAACAGACTTCCTCTTACAACCAACGTTTCCCTGGAGTCCTGACCATGAACGAACAGAATCTCATCTCGCTCGACGACTCGGCTCTTGAAGACGTGAACGGAGGCCTGAGCCTCGGCATCAGCGTCAACGACAAGACGCTCGTGGGCGCGAGCCTGGACGTGAAGGACGGCATCGCGGCCAGCCTCACGCTGTTTGGCAGGACGATCGGTGCGAAGTTCGGCCTGAGCTTCTTCTGATAGCTGTTTCGGTAGTTGTTTCTTCCTCCCTGCTACTTTCAAATTTTATTGCCTTAGGAGACTGCCATGAACGAACAGAATCTTATCTCGCTCGACGACTCGGCTCTTGAAGACGTGAACGGAGGCTTGAGCCTCGGCATCAGCGTCAACGACAAGACGCTTGTGGGCGCGAGCCTGGATGTGAAGGACGGCATCGCAGCCAGCCTTACGCTGTTTGGTCGGACGATCGGCGCGAAGTTCGGTCTCAGCTTCTTCTGAGATTTTCGTAAGCCACTTCCCCTGAAGCCCGTCGAGCACCCTCCGCTCGGCGGGCTGCTTCGTTTGTGGAGCCCAGAGCGGAATCTGCGCCTAAACCTTTCCTGCGAGGCGCAGCACTTCGTCGCGTAGCCATTGATTGGCAGCATCGTTGTCCGAAGCCGCATGCCAGTACATGTGCATGGCGAGCGCGGGGGTACCGAGAGGAAACGGCACCACGAGATTGTCGTGCCCTTCGGTCAGTGAACGCGCGAGCCGTTCCGGCATCGTGAGTAGCAAGTCCGTGCTGCGCACCACCAGACAGGCGGCATGGTAGTTTTGGCACCTGAGCGCCACTCGCCGCCGATGGCCCGCTTGGCGTAGTGCCATGTCCTCGATGCCCGGACCCTTGCGCCGCGAGGAGACGAGCAGATGCGTGGCATCGAGGTAGCGCTCCAGTGTGAGCTTCTTGGCGAGAGGGTGGCCCTTGCGCGCGACGACCACCAGCCGGTCCTCTGCCACTTTTTGCTGACGAATGGTAGCGTTCACGGGGAGCTGAATTTCGATGGCGAGGTCGATTTCTCCCGTGCTCAGCTCCGTTTCGAGCGCTGTACGCGCGACGCGCGTACTCACGAGCGAGAGCTGAGGTGCTCGCTTGTGGAAGTGCTCGACCAGCATCGGTAACCAGGCGCTCTCTAGCGCATCGGGTAGGCCGACCATGAAGCGGCGCGTATCGAGCTTTGGGTCGAAGGAGCGATTCGGGAACAGCCCATGCTCCAGCGTCGTGAGCGCTTCGCGTACGGGCGTGAGGATCGAGCGTGTGAACGGGGTCGGCACCATCACTCGACCGCTGCGCGTGAACAGGCTGTCCTGAAAGAGCTCGCGTAGGCGTGCGAGGGCGTGGCTGATGGCTGGCTGCGAAAGGCCGAGCTTTTGCGCGGCGCGCGTGAGGTTTTGTTCGCGCGAGACGGCGTCGAATACCACCAACAGATTCAGATCGATTTCGCTCAGTCGCACGTGAATCAGTGTAGCGCTTGGCGATGTGTGCGGGGCGTGCTCAGAACATAGTGCTCAGAACACGGCACCCAGGGTCACGCGCATATTGAACGGTGGGCCAGCAACAACCTGGGTTTTGGGAAGCGCGCTGCGGGTAGCATCTGCAGGCCAGTAGCTCGCGAAGTGGTATTCGCCTTCGCGCAGCCTGCGAAAGAGCAGGTTCTCGCAGACTACACCCAGATCGAACCAACGAAACCGATAGCCAGCGCTGGCATCGAGCAGGTACAGCGCTTCGCCACGTGCGCCGTGAGGCAGCGTGCGGGGTGCGACGGCCTGAAAGCGTAAGCCAGCACGCACGCCGGAAGGGTGTGCTAGCACTGCGCGGGTTCCCGCGGTGAGGGCGGGTGCGAAGGGAACGCGCGCCTCGGAGCTGCGGAAGCGAGCGTCCACGAACGTGATGTCGAACAGAAAGCGCAGCCACGGTATGGGCATCAGGGTTCCCACGAGCTCTGCACCGAGGCGGCGCGTACCGTTTAGCTCGAGGTTGAGGCCAGACACATGATCGAATACAGACTCTCGGGCGAGCAGTGTGGCAAACGTCGAAAATGCCGCCGAAAAGCGCGGATCGGGACGTAGGCGCGCGCCGAGCTCCAGCGTATGCGATTGCGTGATGTGGGCTTCTGTGGGCTGCGCGCCGCCTTCGGAAATGCCTTGCTGCACAGGGGTAAAAGGCGCGAGCGCGCGCGCTTCTGGCGGTCGCAGGCCGCGTCCGTAGGCGAGTGAAAGCTTGAGGGTTTTGTGGGCCTGAAAGCTTGCGATGGCGCGTGGCGATGCTGCAACCAAGGACTTGGTAGTCTCGTGGTTGGGTCGCACGTGTACGACGGAAAGGCGAGTGCCTGCCTCGAGTGTCACGCGTTGTATGGGGCGATAGTTGATGCCGAGCGTCGCGTGCGCGATGCCTTGGACAGCCTCGAGCTCACGCCTGGTTTCGAGCGGCACACGGTCCACATCGGCGTGCTGCTCGCGTTGGTCGAAAGCGTCGCCGCGAAAGCCCGCGGATGCCTGCAGCATGAGGTCTTCGGTCAGGGGCGCTTGGAAGTGCGCGGAGCCGCCAAACAGCGTGCCAGCCTGTCGCTGAAGACGCGCGTCGCCTGCGACGGGATCGTAGAGATATCCCGTGAAATTCTCGAATAAATCGAGCGTGCGATAGCCTGCGTAAAGCGTGGCGCGCAGCGTGTGACTCACGCGTTCTAGTTGATACTGAAGTGAGCCCAGCGCGCGTACCGATTGCCCTTCGCCGTGTGGAAACGACGCCGCGTAGAAGTTACGGCGTCCCGCCTCGATGTCGCTTGCGGGCAGCAACGAAGGCAGCTCGAATTCGGCTGCGTAAGCAGACACAAAAAGCGATAGGCGTCCGTGGGCCTTGGAGTCGAGCAAGTGCAGCTTGCCCATGGCACTCGCGCGACGTGTGGCTCGTCGCTCGCCGTAGCCAGGATCGTTTACGATCTCCGCAGCGATGAACTGACTGCCGTCGCTTTCGCGCGGTGCGTAGCCGACGAAGAGTCGCGTTCGGCCGGTGGTGCCCACGCTAAAGCTTGCCCGAGAACCGAGCGCGTCGGGCGCAACCCCGAGCCGGTAGCGAGCCGAGCCGGCCATGGCGAATGCGCCCTGATCGAGCTCAAAAGGGCCCTTTACGACCTCGACCGTCTCGATGAGCTCGGGCGGGATGAAGGCTACATCGAGGTAGCCTTGCGCGTGGATATTCGACCACTCGTTGAGCGGAATGTCATCCAGCGTCAGCTCGAGATCCGCTCCGTGCATGGCGTCGAAGCCGCGCAGGAAAAACTGCATGCCTTTGCCTTCGCTGCCGTGCTGAACGAGCGTGAGGCCTGGCACGAGTCGCAGCGCGTCCTCGGCGGTGCGTAGCGGGACGGAAACCAAGTCGCTTTGATGGACGTGTACTGTGGAGAGCGCGTCCTGCTCGAGTCGCGATACCACGGCGTGGGCAGAAAACGGCTCGCTCTCCTGGTCGGTGTCGTGCCCGAGCGCAGTACTCGCAAAGAGCGAGCATAGGGCGACCCAAGCGGGATGGGCGGCAAGCTTTCGCGTGCGTAGGGCGCAATCCTTGGGGCGTGGCGAACGGAGTCGGAGCACAAAGCTGCGCGGCTTTCAGGGCGCGGCGTGCGCGCTGCCGATGAATGGGCTTTGAGGCGTGCGCGCGGGGAGAGAAGCCATGTGCGCGTGCCTCAGCTCGACAGGTTCTCGATCATCTCAAGCGCGATGGGAGCGGACCAATCCCGTGCCCCATCGACGCGTGCGCGAATCACGCCGCGGCCATTGATGATCCAGGTCTCTGGGTAGAGGCGCGTACCAAACTTGTCGCGTATGACGGCTTTCTCGGGGTCGAACAGGACGCGCAGCTTGGAGCCTGGCTTGAACAGAGCTTTGACGTCGCTCCATTCGCGGTCCGTGGTGATGGCGATGACTTCGAGGTCGTCTCGCTCGGAAGCGATCAGCGCAAGCTGCTCGAGTGCAGGCATTTCCTCCACACAGGGCTTACACGTCACGGTCCAGAAGTTCATCACGACCGTCTTGCCGCGCAGCTCGGAGAGCTTGAACGGCTTGCCGTATTGGTCCTGCAGCGTGAAGTCCGGCGCCAGGCGATCGTTACCGTAGTAGTGGAGCTTGGCCTGCTCGCCATCGCGGAAGGTCTCGAAGACTTCGTCGGTGAGCATGGCGCGGATCGGCAGTTCGTAGCGCCGAACCTCTCCGTCCGCGAAGCCTTGCACCATCATGAAGGCGAAAGGCGCTCCCACAAGGAAAGCGAGCAGTGCGGCTAGTTTGTCTGCGTTGACCTTCATACTCGAGGCAGTGAGTGTAGTGGATCGGGCACGCGAGGGGGGCGCACACGGGTGCTTCCGCACAAAAAGAATGGTCCAGCCTCATCTTCGTCGAGCAAATCGGCGAGTTGCACGGCCGCGTGGCTATCAAAACGCGCTGCCTCGCCGCCGAGGACGTCGCAGTACAACGCCCCGTCGGGACCTTCGCGTAGGGTGCGCACGTCGAGAACCTCCTCACGATCGTTTGAGAGCGTGAGCTTGCCTGTGCCGGCTTCGATGCGTACCGAGCGCACGAAATAGGGCGCGCCTTCTAGCGTGAAGTACGCCCAGTTGATGTCATTTTTGAGGCAAAAGCGTCCATCTTCGGCGCGCTCGATCCAGCGGTCGAAGGCGCGCGAAAGCTTCGGATTCTCGAAGGGTTCGCCGTCTACGAACCAGCGGCCGTCCGCAGTGCGGAGAATGGTGGTCTCCCTCGAGAGCCCAAACGGAAAGCTTGTGGGGTCCATCGGGTAAGTCTTGCAGGGGGAATGTGGGGAGACAACAGGCGCAATGCAGCGGGTGAGTTGATCGAATCGGCGTCGGAAAACGTCGGGTACAGAAGCGATGCGTGCTACGAGTGTCAAACCGGGTCGAAGGATGTCCGCGCAGCCCTCACGCAGATTCTCCAAGTGGTGGATTCTGCTCGCTTTTATCGCAGCGGTGTCTGGCGGTGTCTACGCGCTCACACAACATCCGTGGGCGCGCGCACAGCTCGACCGGGAGCTGTCCCTCGCCTTGCGCCGAGAGCTTGGGCTCGACGCTCACATCGGCCAGGTGCGTCTGGCTTTTCCGCCGCGACTCGTGGCCGACGGCATCGAGCTCTCGCACCCCCAAAAGGGCTTGTTGGCGAGCGCCGAACGACTCGAAGTGGTTCCCTCGTGGCTCGCGCTTACTCGTGGCCGCGTCACGCTGAAGCGCGTGGTCATCGAGGGGGCGGTCGTGCGCCTGCGCATCGAGGACGGGCAGATCGTCAACTTGCCCACGCTGCCCGCAGCGAGCGCCGACACGGCGGAAGTCCCGGAACGCTTGCCCCTCGAGGAACTCGTGGTGCGCCGGGCGACTTTGCAGGTGGACGGTGAGCCGGCTTATTCGGGGCTGCTCTCTGATGTGCTGATTCGGCTTTGGGTGCACGGCGATCACGATATCGGTCTGCGCCTGTCGACCGGGGCAGGGGAGTTTCGCTCTCCCGCAGGCACAGAGACCGTCGAGCGCGTTCGGCTCGTCTCGCGCATGACGCGGGGCCTGGTCGCGGTGGAGGAGCTCGACGTCGCAAGCTCTCTGTTCGATGTGCAGGCCAAGAACGCGCACTTCGAGTTTCCCTTCTCGGAAAAAGGCCGATTTGCGGGCCAGGTCTCACTGCGCGCGAATCTGGCGAAGCTTGCGGCGCTGCCTCACGGCCTGAGTTTTCCGCCGGTCTCAGGCACCTTGTCCGCCAAGGGAGAGGTTTCGGGCCGCGGCAAAGCGTTCAAGGCCACAGGCCACGTCTCGGGTGATCCGGTGCTCGACGGATTTGGCTTTGGGCAACTCGAACTCGATGTCGAGGCCACGCCGGAGGCCGTTGTGCTCTTGCCGGGAAGTCTCGGGCGTATCGTCGAAAACGGCGGCCTTGTGGGCATCACTGGGCGCTTGGGGCTCGGGCCGGGCTTACCGGTCGAGGTGAAGACCGACATCAAGCACTTAGACTTCCACAAGCTGATGGCGCAGCTCGATGTCACCCAAAACTGCCTGGTGAACTGGGTCTTGCGCGGCGGTTTCAAGCTCAGCGGCACCATCGATCCCGTGGCCATTTCCGGGCCGATTTGGGCCGAGCACCTGAGCTTTCGCACCTTGAGCCAGGGCTTTCGTGACCCCGCCTCGCGAGAAGTGATAGGCACGCCGCCCGGCCGCGTTTCAGGCCGCGTGGTCATTCGCCCGGATGCGTTGCGCTTTGAAAACCTGCACGGTCGGCTGCCCCATTCCGACATTCACGCGACCGTGCACGTGGGCTTCGAGGACAAGATTGGTGTCACGGCGCGCAGCTCGAATCTCGATTTGCGCGATGCGACTTCGTTGATGGGCATGGCCATCGACGGGCACGGCAGCTTTTCACTCGATGTGGGCGGAACCTACTCGAACACCACGCTCACAGGCACGCTCGATCTGGAAGATTTCGCGCTCGACGGCTATCGCATTGGGCACATCAAAACCCGCGCCAATCTGGAGAAAGATGGGCAAGCGGTGCGCTTCACGCAGACCGAGGTGCAGAAGCGGGACTCGCGCTATCGGGTCGAAAACCTGTTCATGGACTTCACGCAGGCCTTCTCCATCGATGCCAAGGGGCAGTTCGAGAAGCTTGCGCTGGCGGACTTTTATCACACGTTTTTGCTCGAAAACGACCCGGACTTCACGCCCTACCAAGGCCACGTGCGCGGCTCGGCCACGGTGCGCTACACGCTCGGCTTTCCGGGCGACGCGCCCGCCGGCACCTTCCTACTCGATGCCGACCTCGATGTGCTCGACGCCAAGGTGCAAGGCATCGCCTTCAAGGGCGGCAAGCTCGAGGCAAGCTGGTTGTGGCGCGATATTTCAGCAGGCACGCGCGGCGCGCGGCTCAAGCTCGAAGAGCTCTCGCTGCGCAAGGGCAAGGGCCTCGTGCTCGCGCGCGGCAGCATGGAGCAGGGCGGCAAGCTCGCGCTTACGGTGTTTGGCGAGCGCATCCCACTCGACCAGATAGATCCTGTTCGGGCCATGGGGCTCGAGCTGCGCGGCGAACTCGGTGCTGTTGGAAGCGTGGCGGGCTCGTTGTTTCAGCCCGAGGCCCAGTTCGACCTGACGACGGTCGGTGTACAGCTTGCGGGGCGCACCCTGGGCGACGGTCATCTTCGCCTGTTTTTGAGCCACAAAGACGCCACGTGGGCCAAGCGCGCGCTCAGCTCAAAGCTGCCGGCGTCGGAGCCATGTCCCAAGGCGCGCGAACACCTGGCGCGGGCCGACTGGCCGGGCGCAGCCAGTGCACAAGGTTCGCTCGCTCCGAGCGCCGTGCTCGCATGCGGTTCGTTGTTTGGCGATCGGATTGCACTCGATGTGGCGGTCGGACTCAGCGAGGGTATTCCTGCGCGCGGCGAGGTGCGCTTCGAGCAGCTTTCTCCTGCGCTCATTTGGCCGCGTCGACGCAGCAGCGAGGTGCCGCTGTCGGGTAACCTTGCTGGCAGCTTGGCGCTCACGGGCGGAGTTGTCGCGCAGCTTGATTCATTGAAGGGCTTGCTCGAGATCAGCAGTCTCCGTATCGGACAGGATCGCGCTGTCCTCACGAGCGATGGTCCAGTTCGGATAGCGCTCACAGGCCGGGGCGCAAAGGTCGAGCGGGCGCAGTTCGCAGGTGCGGGCACGCAGATTCAGATAAGCGGCAACGCCTCGATGGCGAAGGGCCTTGCGGCGAGTATCCAGGGCAAGCTCGATTTGCGCGTTTTGCCTGCATTTGTGCCGGCTATTGCGCGCTCCACGGGCCTGCTCGATGTGAACGTGAAGGTTACGGGGAAGCCTGCCGAGCCGTCAGTCTTCGGGCGCGCTTCGCTGAGCCAAGGCTCGCTGCTGCTCAGGGGCGCAGACCAAGTGCTCGACAAAGTCGAAGCCCAACTGAGCTTCAGTGAACGCGAACTCTTGCTTGAGCAACTCACGGCGCAAGTTGCAGGCGGCACCCTCCAGATGCACGGCTCGGCCGCTCTCGCGCAGCAGAACGTGGGGCGTTACGAGCTGTTCATGGATGCGCGCGACATCACGTATTCGCCTCTGCAGGGCGTAGATCTGGCGTTCGCAGCCAACACCAAGCTCACCTTCGATGCCTCGCACAGAATCCCCGAAGTCACGGGCACGATTCGCGTGCAGCGGCTCCGATACAATCGCGCCTTCTCGCTCGGCATCGCGGAGAGACTCACGGGGCTGTCCCAGGCCAAGCGCGAGACGCGCGAGGCTTACGATCCCGAAAAGGATCGCATCGCGTTCGACCTGCGCGTCATCGAGGATGCGCCGATCAAGGTCAGCAACAATCTTCTCAATGCGGAGCTGCGCATCGAAGACAGCGAGCGCCCCTTTCGGCTGGTAGGTACAGACCAGCGTCTGGGTGTGCTCGGAACACTCGACATCACGCGAGGCACGGTCACATTCCGGAACACTCGCTTCAATCTCGACGAAGGCACGGTCACATTCATCGATGAGCATCGCGTGCGCCCGCGTCTCGATGTGCGCGCGCGGACCGACTTTCGGCGTCAGGCGGACGCGTCGGGCGCCCATTGGTGGATCTCGCTGCGTGCCACGGGAGAGGTGGACAACCTCAAGCTCGAGACATCGAGTGAGCCAGCGCTTGCCCAAGAAGACATCGCGCTCCTCCTGACCGTGGGCCTTACGCGTGCGGAAGCAGAGCGCCTCGGTACCACGTCGCTTACACAGGGGGCCGCACTCGAAGCATTGGCGACTGTGACAGGTGTCGATCGCGAGGTAAGAAAGGCGTTACCCGTAATCGATGACTTCACCGTGACCAGTGCCTACTCCGCGCGTACCAACCGTACCGAACCCCAAGTCGTGGTCGGCAAGCGGCTCAGTGACAAAGTGAGAGCCAGCGCTCGCACGGGCCTCACAGCCGATTCCAATTTCAAGACCGGTGTCGAGTGGCGCCTCGACGATCAAACGAGCGTTGAAGCGGGCTACGACAACGTCCAGACCACGACGTCTTCGCAGTTCGGAAACGTGGGCGTCGATTTGCGCTGGCGGCTCGAGTTCGACTGATGCGCCAACGTATTTTGTTTTGGCTCGCGCTTTGGGGAGCTTTGTGTGCATTGCCCCAGGCCGCGCTCGCGGACTTGCCTTTGGAGTGGCTTGGCCAGCGTGTGGTCGAGGTGCGCGTGGTCGGCACGCAGGCCGGTCGTGTGGACCCCAAGTCGCTTGGGATTGCTTCGGGAACGCGGCTGAGTCGCCAGCTCTTGCGGCAGACACTCGCGCGCTTGGGGAACGAGGGGCGCTGGGCGGACGTGCAAATCGATGCCGCCTACGCCACGGGCGGCGTGGTTTTGATGGTGCACCTCACGCCGCGCATGCTGGTGAAGCGCGTCGAATTTTCGGGCAACAAGGTCCTTGGCAACCGCGATCTCTCGCGCTTGCTGGGAGTCCGCGAGGAAGCGGAGCTCGAGCAAGAGTCGTTCCCCGAGTGGACGCAGGAGATACGCGCTGCGTACGAGATGCGCGGCTATCACGAAGCGCGCATCCGTGTCCAGCTCCGGGACACGGACGACCCTCGGGAAAAGGTGCTGCGCGTAGAGATCGTGGAGGGCGAACCTACGCGGATCGACAGCGTGATCTTTGCGGGCGAGCCCCTGCCACGGCGCAAGGGCCTCAGGCGTCTATTTGGCATTCGGGAAGGCGATGTCGCCGACCGCGGTCGCATCGAGGAAGGCCTGCGCCGCACGGAGCTTGCGCTGCGTCAGGCAGGTTTCTACGCCGCCGAGCTGTCGGGCTTGCGCATCGAGAGGCAGGGCAACCGCGCGCAGGTCGTCGTGCAAAGCAAGATCGAGCCGCGCTACGAGGTTTGGTTCGAGCACCTGGGGCCGTTGAGTCGCAGTGAGTTGTTCGCGGCGATGAATCTGCACGAAGAGCGCATCGCAGGTGAAGCCAACCTGCGTGCGATAGAGCAGCGCTTGGTCGACGCCTACCAGCGCCACGGCTTTCGCGACGCGAGCGTGAGTATCCGTGCCGTGCCGCGTGTCGAGGAGGTGGAGCTATCGGGCGAGCGCTGGCAGGAGCACACGGTCGTGCTCGAAGTGCGTGTCGAAGCCGGGGAGCAGCTCGAAATCGTCGGCATCCGTTTTCCTGGAGCGAGTCACTTCGACGAGCAGGTCCTGCAAGAGCAGATGTACAGCTACTTGGAGGAGGAGCTCGATGGTTCGACAGTGCGACAGCCGGTGGACTCTGAGGTCGCGGATCGGCTTGGCTTCGGGGGCGGCCGCTCACGTGAGAAGCGGACTGTGCGCAAGCCCATCGTGCGGGACCCGCGCAGGCTCTTCTACGAACCCGCGTACGACGCGTCGATAGCCCACATCCTCGAGCTCTATCACGCCGACGGTTTCCTAGAGGCCAAGGTGGGGCCGGTCGTCATCGAGCCCGCGCAAGATGGGAGCGGGCACGTGGCTGTGCTTGCCGTGGAAGAGGGGCCCCGCAGCTTTCTGTATTCGGTGCGCATCGAAAACAATCGCGCGTTTGCGACGCGGGAGCTCTTGTCCGAGGCGTCGCTCGTGCGTGATGCGCCCTTCAGCTATCTCAAGCTCGAAGAGGCTCGCTTGCGCATGCTCGCGGCCTACCAGGAGAAGGGCTATTTCTACGCCCAAATTGAGCCGAGTGTCCGCATGTCCGAGGACGGCACCCGCGCCGAGGTGACGTTTCGGGTCGACGAAGGGTACGTCGTGACCGTCGGGGGCATCGAGATTCGCGGCATCGATCGCTCGAGCCGGGCGATGCTGCTCAATCGCGTGAAGTTCAAAATAGGAGAGCCCTATCAGCCTTCGCGCGCTCGCAAGACCGAAGACGCGCTCTTGGCACTCGATATCTTCACGAGCATCACGGTTGCGCCGGATGAGCCGGATCTCCCCGCACGGGTGAAGACGGTGGTCATCAGCGTGACAGAGCGCAAGTCGCAGTGGCTTGGCTGGAGCGCAGGTTTCAGTACGGGTGAGGGCGTGCGCGGCGGCTTTGAGTACGGCTACCGGAACTTATTTGGCAGTGCGCTCACGACGTCTTTTCGTGGGCAACTCGGCTACCAGTTCGTGTTCTTGGACCGGGAAATTCAGCGCCGCTACGAATCGCTCCCCACCGATGAGCGCATCGAGTACCAAACCACGCTGACCTTGGGGGTGCCGTACATTCCGCACCTACCGAAGACCCAGGCGAGCGTCGATTTGTCCGTCATCTCGGACATCCAGCGCGACTTCCGCATGCAAAAGCAAAGCGTAGTCACGAGCTTTGTCTATCGACCGAGCAAGCGCTGGACTATCAACGTCGCGGAAGAAGTGGAAGCCAGCTACTTCCAGTTGTTTGCGCAAAAGCTGACGCAGGCACTGCCTACGCTGCCGACGAGTGCACTCGTACCCGAGGGACAGAACACGCTCGCTTCCACCCAGGCTACGCTGGCCTGGGACAGGCGCGACAGGGCCTACAATCCGCGCAAGGGCGTGCTGATTTCGCTGACCAATGAGTGGGCTCGCACGCTCGACGCCAAGCCGCAAACCATCGGTACAGGCTCCGATGCGGAAACGCGCATCTTCGAGAGCAACATGCTCAGGCTCATGGCGAGCTTCGCGTTTTACGTGCCGCTCGCTCCGCGCCTCGTATTCGCGAGCCAATGGCGCTACGGCCGCGTGGTTCATCTCTCGAAAGACTCACAGAGCTATCCGAACCGACGCTTTTATCTGGGTGGAACCAACTTCCGCGGCTTCAACCAAAACCAAATGATCCCGCAGGACCTGGAAGACCGGGGCGAAGATGCAAGCAGCGTGGTTTCGCGCGGAGGTGAGACTTTTCTCGTCGCGCAGAACGAGTTCCGCTTTCCGCTGATTGGGGACCTGTATGGAGGCCTATTCGCCGATGTGGGCAACCTCTGGGCCGACCCCACCAAGCTTGATATCCGGCAACTCGAGGTGGTCGTGGGCGCGGGACTGCGCTTCCAGACGCCGGTGGCATCCCTGGCCTTCGACTACGGCATACGGGCACTCGACACCCAGCCCTTTGCGCTGCGCGGCGCCTTCCAGTTCGCCTTCCAGACCTTCTAGCGGGCCGTCCCATAGCCGCAGCTCCAGGGACTAAGGC
>CAZEWA010000085.1:0-20516 GCA_964515685.1 uncultured Polyangiales bacterium
CGCGGAAGCGGTACCAAGAGAGTGTAATGAATCGAACGGGCGCGCTTAGCAGCGGATACCAGGGAATCGCGAATATCGGCAGTCCGAGGCGATGTCGCTGAACCGGACCGAGGATTAGAGCCGAGTTCGAGATGTGCTTGTGATAGATGTAGCGGCGCACCAACTTCGTCAGCAGCGGGAAACGCTCGAGGTCTGGGAGGTGACGCGTGAGAGGCTCTCGCAGCAGTGCTGTGCCGAGCGCGCGCACCTTCTCATCGGGAAAACGATGTGTCAGGAATGTGTGGTAGAGCTTACGTAGGCCATCGCGCTCGGTGCGTGCGAGCCATGGCTCCTCTACGCCAGACAGCCAGCCGATGTAGCGCCACATGTGCATCGCGGCGCGCGAATCTTGCCGGCCTATCGGCACACCAAAAATCCGTGCTCCTAACAAAGTTATTGGCCCAAACGCGAGGTACGTTGCGAGCAGATCGATTTGGTTGATGGGCAGGCCCCAGGTTGTCTCATCCCAGTCAGGGCGCTTCACCATGGCACGGCGAATCAACGCATGGACCATGCGCACGCGGATCGTTGTGATGAAGCCGTCTCCGAAGCGCTCAAGCCCATGAGGCGTCGTCACGTCCGCGAGCCACTTGCCGGTTTCTCCGAGGCGGAGCGCAGCATCTTTCTGCAGAGAGCCTGTGGCAGCGAGCGTCTGATTCAAACTGCTGAAGTAGACGTAGCCTCCCATCAAAGCCATGTCGCGAAGTACATAGAATGAGACCATCCCGTTTCTTTGAGCCACCTTCGCTCCTTCGACGAGAAGCGCATGGTTTAGCCAGCTAGGTCCGGCGTCGATGTGGTCGAAAAAATCTTTGAGCGCTGTGGGCGGATCCTCAATGGTGTCGAGACCGCGGGTGAGTGCTCGCTCGAACAGTGCTTTCGCCTTACCCGGATTGGTATCGAACATCCACTCCACGATGCGATCCATTTGAGGGTCGCCCTTCCATAGTCCGTCGGTCACTCGCGCCCATTCCTCGGGACTCGCAGCCAAAGGCTTGCCGAAGATGGCCTTCGTGATGAAGTCCGGTAGCCATTTTCGGCGCACCGAGGAGTAAGGAAATGCACGGCTTGGGACCGGGCGAACGAGGACAGGTGTGCTGCGTGAGCTGGCCATTGGAGACTGGAATGTAATATGAGCAGTCACTCAGATGCCACTCACATAATGGTCTGACTCGCGTGAAGTCGAACGGGCCTGGTTCCTCGATGCTCCGGAGCCCATGCTCGCGCTTCCCGTCTTTGGTGAATCGACGTGCTACAACGCGACTCATCTTGACTCACTGTTTCTGATCGATAGAGTCGAAGCCAATGTGACCGACACACCTACCCGCGGGACCACCATGCCAAGCACACACGCCGCAACGAGACGCGCTGCGCACGAACGGGGAACCTTTCCCACTGTCAGCCGGACTCGGCCTCCAACCATCAATGAAACGGCGATTACACGCCTTCTGCCCTTGGTGGCACGGCCTGTGTCGAGCGTTAGCCAAGCAAAAGGCGAGACATCCCTTGCTCTTTCTCCATTTACGTTGGAGCCCACTGCGGAGGTTTCGTGCTCCACGGTCGGAGACGTGGGAGCGGCCGTCGGGTCCGCGCGCAAGGCTCAGGTCGCCTGGGCAATGGAGCCCTTCGCGCGTAGGGCCGCAATCGTCCTGCGCTTTCACGACCTGTTGCTCGATCGCCAGGAAGAAATCCTCGACCTCATTCAGTGGGAAACTGGAAAGGCTCGCTTCCACGCGCACCAGGAGATTGCGCAAGTGGCAATGCTCGCACGCCACTACGCGCGTCGCGGAAAGCACTACCTCAAGGACCAGGCCCATCGCGGAATTCTGATCGGACTCACCAAGGTTCGTGAGGTGCGCGTTCCCAAGGGGGTGATTGGCATGATATCCCCGTGGAATTATCCCTTCTACCTCGGTGTGGGGGATGTCCTGCCTGCCCTTCTGGCTGGCAACGGAGTCGTGAGCAAAGCCGATTCGCAGACGCCGCTAACACTTCTTTGGACGCTCGCACTCTTGCGAGAGGCGGGCTTGCCATCGGACATTTGGCAGGTGGTCGTAGGGCGCGGTTCGGTAGTAGGCGCTGCGCTGATGGACACGACCGACTACGTCTGCTTCACGGGCTCGACACGTACGGGCCGGCTAGTCGCGGAGCGAACCGGACGTCGTCTCATCGGAGCCTCACTCGAGCTTGGCGGTAAGAATCCGGCCATCATTTGTAGCGATGCGGATCTGGTAGCAGCAGCTCAAGGTACCGTTCTCGGTGCATTTACAAACTCGGGTCAGATGTGCATCCACTTGGAGCGCGTCTACGTGGACCGGAAGGTGTACAAGCACTACGTTGGCCTGTTGGTCGAGAGCGTCAAGGCGCTGAAGCTCGGACAAACGTACGACTACAACACGGACATGGGCTGCCTTGTGTCGGCGGAGCAACTCGCGGTGGTCGAGGCGCATGTGGCCGACGCAGTAAGCAAGGGAGCGCGGGTCTTGGTCGGCGGAACGCGCCGTGCGGATATCGGCCCGCTCGTGTACGAACCGACCTTGCTCGAAGGCGTCACGGCCGAAATGTCGATCTACTCTGAGGAGACCTTCGGTCCGGTGCTTTCCGTCTATTCTGTGGATTCGGAAGAGGAAGCCGTCCAGAAGGCCAATGCCTCAGACTACGGTCTCAGCGCCAGCATTTGGAGCCGAGACGTCAAGCGCGCCGAGAAGCTCGCGAGGCGCGTGATGTGTGGCTCTGTCAACATCAACGACGGCGCTGCAGCGGCGGCTGGCAGCGTGGAGGCGCCCATGGGCGGTATGCGCGACTCCGGGCTCGGCAGGCGTCACGGAGCAGAAGGCATCCGCAAGTACACGGAAGCTCAGACCATCGCGATTCAACGCGGCATGCCTCTAGCCCCGCCGAAGCAGATGTCGCTCGCGAAGTATGTGACCATGATCACGAAGCAGCTCAAGCTCTTCCGCACGCTGCGGTTTCGCTAGGAGGAAGCCCATGATGAATCGCGACGAGCGTAGCCCGCTTGCATGTCTATACCACTGGGAGAAGACGCGGCCGGATGCAGTGCACTTCACACAACCCGTAGGTGGTGGGCGGGTGGTGGAGTATCGGTGGACAGAGATCATGAGTCAGGTGCGCAGGATGGCCGCGCACTTGAAGTCGCTCGACATTCCGCCGCACAGTCAGATTGCCATTTTAGGCAAGAACACTGCACATTGGATCATGGCCGATTGGGCCATCTGGATGGCTGGGCACGTGACGGTGCCGCTCTATCCGACGCTCAATGCCGCGACCGTTCGATACACGCTCGAGCACAGCGAATCTCGCCTGCTTTTTCTGGGTAAGCTCGACGACTGGGGCGCGATGAAGTCTGGTGTTCCCTCTGGCATGCCGCAAATCAGGTTGCCGCTGTCGCCTCTTTCGGAAGGCGAGACTTGGGACGACATCATCGAGCAAACTTCACCGCTTCAGGGGCAGCCCGACCGGGATCTCGACGATCTCGCGACTATTGTTTACACGTCCGGCAGCACAGGTCGACCGAAAGGAGTCATGCAGTCGTTCCGGTCCTTCAACATCGTCGGGACACTCATGCGCGACGTGATCTCGGTGGGCCCTGACGATCGCATGCTTTCCTACTTGCCGCTCGCACACGTGGCAGAGCGACTCGTCGTGGAGAACCAGTCCACGTATCACGGGTTTCATGTGTTCTTCGCCGAATCGCTGGAAACCTTTGTCATGGACTTGCGCCGCGCTCGCCCGACCATCTTCTTCTCCGTGCCGCGTCTGTGGATCAAGTTCGAGCAGGGTGTGCAGGCGAAGCTGCCAAAGCACAAACAAAAGCTGCTCTTTGCGCTCCCTTTTATCGGCCGGTCCGTGAAGCGATCGATTCTGGCCCAGCTCGGCCTCGACCATGTGCGGCTCGCCTTTACCGGCGCAGCACCCCTTCCAGAAGAAACACAGGCCTGGTATCGCAGTCTCGGGCTGTCGCTATTCGAAGCCTACGGAATGAGCGAGAACATGGCGTACTCGCACTTCACGCGCCCGGACTCCGTGCGTGCGGGCTACGTCGGCCAAGCCAATCCTGGCGTTGAGTGTCGCATCGGAGACGGCGGCGAGATCATGGTCAAGAGTCCGGCGCAGATGCTCGGCTACTTCAAGGATCTGCAGCAGACCCAAGCATCCTACTCTCCCGACGGCTTCTTCAAGACCGGTGACATGGGAGAAATCGATGAGCGCGGACGTGTGCGCATCACAGGTAGAGTCAAAGACCTTTTCAAGACGAGCAAGGGCAAGTACGTAGCGCCCGTACCGATCGAGAATCGACTCGCAGCGCACCCGATGATTGAGTCCGTATGTGTGTGCGGGGCCAATCTCTCTGCCACAGTCGCTCTGCTGGTGATGTCGGGAGATGCGGGGCATGCGAGCGCCGACAGCGTGACGCGCGCACGCATCGAAGGTGAGCTCGAGCAGCTAGTGGACAAGATCAATGCAACGCTCGACCCGCACGAGCGGCTGGGACACGTGGTCGTCGTCGCGAATCCATGGACCACCGAGAACGGCCTGCTTACCCCCACGATGAAGGTTCGGCGCGGCGCCGTCGAGGAGCGCTACGAATCGCAGATCCAGCGCTGGATTTGCGCGGAAAAACGTGTGGTTTGGGAAGACGGGTAGCGGTAGGCGGCGCAGTCGAACTCGGCGTCGGGCGTTGTGCCATTCTTCCCGGCCTCATCCGTCGACGCCGTGTGGGCGTCCTCGAAGCCTAAGCGGCATCGGCGCGTATCTGTCTCTGCCGAAGCGTGCGGTACTGCAGTGGCGTCATTCCCGTCCAGCGCCGGAATGCGCGATAGAAGGTGCTGAGCTCGGCGAAGCCTAGCCTCTTTGGGATGGCCTTGACTGGCAGATCTGCTTCGACCACGAGATAAATCGCGAGGTTCTTGCGCGACTCATCGACGAGTCCAGAGAGGGTTAGGCCTTCCATACACAGCTTGCGCCGAAGGGCACGAGGCGCGATGTCGAGGCGTCTGGCAATGGCGCGAAACGTGTTCTCGGACGGGACGAAGTGATGTTCCTTTTGGAGGATGGCGCGAATCTTCTCGTGCAGAGGGGTGCTCTCATCATCGGCGCGAAGCACGCGCTCAAGCTTTGCCTCAAGCCACTCGTGCAGCTGGTGATCGACGAAAGGTCGGGGGATGTGCAGCGTCGCCGGGGCGAAGCACAGGGCGGCCGTAGGAGCGTTGAACTCCACGGGACAGCGGAACAGCAGTTCGTACTCGGTAGCGTAGGCCGGCGCTGGGTAGGGGAGCAGGACCCGAAGTGGCTTCGCGTTGCTGCCGAGGAACTCACGGGCGACCGATGCCGTCATCGAAAGCGCGAGCTCGATTGCAAACTTGCGGCTCGCCTCCCGTGTGAATGACGGCTTGTAGTGGATGGTCGCCTGTTGAGCAGTCTCTTCGAGAGTGATTTCGCCGCCTCGTTGAAGCAAGGGCATGAAGCGCTTTACCGCTTTCAGACCACTGCGGAGGTCTGTGCACTGCGCTATCAATTCCCCAAAGGTGCCGAGCGCCCAAAGAGGAGTCGAGAATCCCAGCTTTAGCGCCAAGCTCTCGCCAGCTCCGGCTTGCAAAGCCACCTGAATGGCCGTGGCCAGCGTTGCCGAATCGACAGCGGCGTTCGTGTGTTCAGGGCGATAGAGGCTCAGTCCGCTCCTGTGGAGAAGTTCGTCGGTGGGCAAGCCCTGATCGCGCATGAATACATAGAGGGCATGTAGCAAGAGCGCGGATGTCTGCATAAGTTTACTCCAGGGAAGAAGATGGCTGCGTCGGAACTCGATTTCGACGAGCCTGACCAAGCGTGCACGAACAGTCGCTGCACTGACCTATACAATGTATAGATCGAGCAAGGTCGCCATCGGTGTCAACAGAAATTCCGGCGCTGCCAACGTCTGGGCCATGGGAGGGCGTAACAATTCAACAATGCTGTTACGGCTATGTCGGTCGTGCCGGCTAGCGGCAGGCGACGCGGCTCAGGTCATCCAGGAGCCTCGCTTGACAATGTTCCCAATTTCTCCAATCTACACAATGTTGAGATAAGGCATGTCTGCTTCGTGGAGGTTTGTACGTGACTCACCATTTTCCTCATCTTCTCGCGCCGCTTGACCTTGGCTTCACCACGCTGCGCAATCGCGTGGTCATGGGCTCCATGCATACGGGGCTCGAGGATCGCTTCTGGAATTACCCGAAGCTTTCTGCGTACTTCGCGGAGCGAGCCAGGGGAGGGGTTGGGCTCATCGTCACAGGAGGTATGGCAGTCAACCGTCGCGGATGGTTGGCGCCGGGAGCGGGGACTCTCAATACCCTCGGCGATGTGCTGAATCATCGGCAGGTTACGAGCGCTGTCCACGAGCACGGCGGAAAGATTGTCATGCAGGTTCTGCATGCGGGCCGCTACGGCTATCATCCCCTGTCTGTCTCTGCGTCCGCGGTAAAGTCTTCCATCAATCCCTTTACGCCAAAGGCCATGACGGAGAGCGAAATCATCGGCACGATCGAGGACTATGCGCGCTGCGCCTCACTGGCCCGGCGTGCGGGATACGATGGCGTCGAGATCATGGGCAGCGAAGGCTATCTCCTGAACCAATTTTTGTGTAGGCGCGTCAATCGCCGCACGGACCGCTGGGGTGGTGATATCGAGGGGCGTATGCGACTACCGGTTGAGATCGTAAAAGCTATCCGCGGCGAGGTGGGTCACGATTTCATTGTAATGTATCGCCTCTCACTGCTCGACCTGGTTGAAGGCGGAAACACCTGGGAGGAGGTCGAGCTGACAGGCAAGGCCCTCGAGGCTGCCGGCATCGACATTCTCAGCACGGGCATCGGCTGGCATGAGGCCCGTGTGCCCACGATTACTACCTCGGTTCCGCGCGCTGCGTTTCGGCAGGTCACAGCGCAAATGAAGAGGGCGCTCAGGATCCCTGTTGTCGCGTCAAACCGGATCAACACGCCCGAGACCGCCGAGGAGCTCCTCGCCAACGGCGAGGCCGATTTGATTTCGATGGCGCGCCCGCTCCTTGCGGACCCGGAGTTCGTCAAGAAGGCGAGCGAGGGGCGACCCGAGAACATCAACACGTGCATCGCTTGCAACCAGGCCTGTCTGGACCGCGCCTTTTCCGCAAAGTCCGTCAGCTGTCTGGTGAATCCTCGCGCCTGTCGAGAGACCGAACTCATCTATCTGCCTACAAATCGGCCCAAACGTATTGCTGTCATCGGTGCCGGCATGGCGGGTCTTTCGTGTGCGACGATTGCAGCTTCCCGTGGTCACAAGGTCACGCTGTTTGAGGCGCGTGAGGAAATCGGCGGTCAGTTCGTCATGGCTGCCGCGATCCCGGGCAAGGAGGAGTTTCGGGAGACCATTCGCTACTTCGCACGCGAGGTCGAGCGCACAGGCGTCACGCTCAAGCTAGGGCACCGCGCGACCGAATCGGAAGTGGCCGGCTTCGACGAAGTGGTCTTCGCCACCGGGGTCGTTCCACGTCTTCCGCGCATCGATGGCGTCGATCATCCGCGGGTTCTGTCGTATGCAGACGTGCTCCGCGAGAGGAAGGCCGTCGGCGGCAAGGTCGCGGTCATCGGTTCGGGTGGCATCGGTGTCGATGTCTGCGAGTTCCTGCTTCATGGAACGGACATGCCGCTCGATGCGTGGTGCAATGAGTGGGGCATCGACCCGAGTGGGCGTACGGAGGGCGGGCTGCGTGAAGCCGTGAAGAGCCCACCCAAGCGGGAGATTTGGCTGTTGCAGCGGAGGCCTGCGAAGAAGCGCATGGGCAACGGACCGGGACGCACCACCGGCTGGGTCCACCGCCTTACGCTGGAGCGTGCTGGCGTGCACATGCTGGGCGACGTCGAATACGAACGCATCGACGACGCAGGTCTACACATTCGGCATAACGGAACCAGACGCTTGCTCGAGGTTGATCATGTAGTTCTCTGTGCGGGCCAGGAATCGCTGCGAGACGTCTTCTCCGCCGACGCACAGGGGCGCCCCGGGCGTCCGAATCACCACGTGATTGGAGGCGCGCACGTAGCCGCAGAACTCGATGCAATGCGCGCAATCAAGCAAGGAGCCGAGCTCGCCGTGAGCTTTTGAAGCGAGTCGCCGGGCACGTCGATAGGCGCGGATACGCCTTGCTTGAAGCTGCGTGTCAGCCGCCAGGCTCCAACTCCAACTCCAGTTTACGCTCCTTGCGGCGACGCTCGGCCAGAATCCGGGCGGCGGCGTTGAAGTCGAGGGCCTTGGCGACACGCTCGCGCATCCTCGGCAGCGCCGTGCTCAGTGCCGCAAGGTCTTGCAGTGGTGTACTGTTTACGACAATCTCCGGGTCGTCCCGCTCGATGGCTCGCAGAGCTGCCTGAGCAACTTGCGACGAGGTACAGCTACCGAGCAGCCAATGGGGAACGACGCCATGGCGGTCGCGAGCCTCCTGAAACATTCCGGTATCCCATACGAAGCCGGGGCAGAGCACCGAGGCGCTCACGGCACTGCCGCGCTCCTTGAGACTCGTGCGCAGCGCCCGCGTGAAGCCCACCAAACCGTGCTTTGTTGCACCGTATGTTTCGCCGAAAGCGAAGGGAACGAGCCCTGCTATCGAAGCGATGTTGAGTAGATGGCCGCGATTGTGCTGGAGCATGTCAGGCAGGACTAGGCGCGAGAGTTGCATCGGCACGGTCAAGTTGAGCGCTATGACCTGCTCGATGTCCGAGGCCGTCAGATCCTCGTAAAATCCGATGCGCTCGAGGCCTGCGTTGTTGACGAGAATGTCGATCGCACCGAGCTCACTTCGTGCATGCTCGACCAAGGGCTCAAGGGAGCCAGAGGCCCCCAGATCGACGGCCTGCGTCAGCACTCTCGTGCCGTGTCGCGCGACGCGAGAACGTACGACTTCGAGATCGACTTGTGATCGAGCCACGAGCATAAGATCGGCGCCCTGGGCCGCCAGTGAATCTGCGAGAACGGCACCGAGCCCGCGCGACGCACCTGTTATCAATACTCTGGTATTCTTGATTCGCATGTATCAGAGATACATCGAGCGTTGCATTGTTTCAATTGACGAAGGCCAAATTGGATTACCTGCGACGGTTGGTGCCGGAGGCTTTGGCGCGTGGGAAGACGGCGGCAGACAGCCTATGAGATAATGCGCGGGGGCGATGCACGCTGCGGACTGGGCCGCCTGCCGACAAAAAGCCGATGCGTGTAAGGAATTTCGCAATGTGACGCAGGTATGCGCCTTGATTGAAGTGGATGAGATGATTGCCTGGGAACCAATGGATATCAGGCCTATCCCAGTGGTCCCAGAGCAGGCTCGCGTGCTTGGGAGGCGCCAGCCTGTCGCCCACGCCACCTACGATCATCAGCCGCTCCTTCTCGAGCACGGGCGTGAACGAGAGAGGTGAATGGATAGCCATGCGGTGGCGCACGTCCTGTATCGAGAGATTCCCAGCAAGCATTCCCGCTCTCATCAGTGCCGAAACAGGATTCCATTCGAGAATGGCATCGGGCAGGCTCACGATGGGCACGTTCGGAATGGCAAACGAAAGGCGTGGCTCGAGCGAAGCCAGGAGCGCAGCTGTGTAGCCGCCGAGACTGATTCCAGAGACACCCACTGCCGGAGCGCCGCGTCGATGCTCGAGATAGTCGAGCAAAGCACGGAAATCCAGCACGCTCTGGCGGAAGGCTTCTGCGGTCCAGCACATGCCTTCGGACACGAAATGTTGACCCGTGTAGGCGCTGCCGGCGTCGCGCCGAGGACCATGGAATGGCAGCGTAAAGCACACCACATCGAGGCCTAGCTTGTTGTAGAGCCAAGCCACCTGGAAGAAGCGTTCGTTGAAACGAAGCGCCTCCGCAGCGAAGCCGTGCACAAGAACGATGGTGGGGCGCGCAGGGCCGTCGTGGCGCCAGTAGCGCGCGCGCGCAACCTGATTGTTTGTATGTGCCAGGTAGCGCTCGCGAAGGCGCGGGTTGTAGGTCAAAAAGGGCGTTCGCCACGCCAAATCGACACACTCGCCCGCGTCTGGCCGAAAGTAGGACGATTTTGGTGTGCGCTCGTCGAAGACGATATTTCGGGGAGGCTGGGGATAGAGCTCGAGTGCGCGCCCGTCGTCGAGCAGCTTTGCGTACATGCTGGCGTCTTGCACGTCACGCACGAGCTCGGCCACGTTCAACGCGCGCTTGGCGCTGGTCGCCACGACCACGGAGGCCGCAGCAGTCCGCAGACAGACATCGAATAGTGCAGCAGCGCCTATCTGCAACTGGTCCACGGGACTCAGTCGAAAGGCCTCAGGCGTGGGCTGCAAGTGGTTCCACCACCCTTTATTGGGCACGGGCGGAAGCCCCTTGTCACATACCTCATGTGCAATCTTGGATACGATACTCGCGTGGCGTATGGACACGTTGCGTCCCCTCGTTCGAGTTCCTCAAAGTTATGCTAGGCAAGTGCTGTGCCGAACAGGTTCGCACATGTTCCTGTCCAATCGGCGCCCATCAGCGTTCGGACCAAGGTGTACGTTCAAGTATCTGAGTCGCGCGCGTGCGCAGCTCAGTGGGAAGGGCGCCCGCATTTGCAAGCCTGAATGCTTCTGCAAGCTCGGCGCCGCTTCCGTATCGATCGCCCGGCGCCTTACTCAGCCCGACGGCGAAGAAGGCATCTAAGTCGCTTGAGGCGCGTGCAAGGACGCTTGGACGCGTGGGCATTTTGTTGATGACTTTGTGGAGGAGAACCGCGAGCGAGCTTTCGACAAAGGGCGCGCGTGAGGCAACGCAGCGGTACAGGACTGCGGTGAGGCCGTAGATGTCTGCACGATGGTCCACTGGGTCGCCGGCCGCCTGCTCGGGCGCCATGTAGTCCGGTGTTCCCACGAGCTGGTTGTCCGTGAGCGAGCTGTGCCCGATTAGCTTTGCAACGCCAAAGTCGAGCACCTTCCACAGCGGAGATGCACTTTCGCGGCGTGCCAGAAACAGGTTCTGCGGCTTGATATCGCGGTGGATGATTCCTGCCGCGCGGGCCTCGTCGAGACCACGGCCGACTTGCTCCGCTATCTCTATGAGCTCACGCGCCGAGAGGCATTGCTCCCGCCTCAGCATACTCGCCAAATCTTCTCCCCTGAGGCGTTCCATAGCCAGGTAGGGCACCGGCGCCTCTTCATCCGGCACCTCGAGCACGCGGACCACGTGGGGCGAGTTGAAGGATGAAGCAGCCTTCGCCTCTCGAGCAAAGCGGGCGACACTGTTTGGGTCCGAGACCACATTGCGCGAGAGGAGCTTCACTGCAGCCGCTTCGTTGGTCTTGATGTGGACGGCGTCATAAACCTCGCCCATTCCGCCGCGACCAATGATATTGCCGAGTCGAAACGAGCCGATGACCTGCTCGGTGAAGCGCCCTTCGCCTCCTACCCACACCGCGCGTTCGAGCTCGCGCTTGGCTTCGTTTAGCAGAGCGTCGCGTTGGGCAATCAGGCGTGCTGCTGCTTCGAGTTCGCTAAAGACTCGCTCAAGCTTGCGGCGTGACCTCCGGCCTGCGAGGAAGGCCACGGCGTACACGGCCTGCACGCAGCCTTGGAGCGCGATTTGGTCCGTCAGTGGCAGAGTGCTGACTTTGATGAGACCGCGATCGAGCATCACTCCGCTCATGATCAAGGTGGCGATAACCAAATGTGGTGCCGCGAGGGCCGCATAAACGGCTGCAGACCATACGGTGCTCCCGCCCAGGCAGAAGATATAGAGCCCCAGTGCGCCCGTCATGGCGGCCTGAGATGCACTGCCGATGTAGTAGAGCGTGCAGGTGTAGGCCATTGCCAGGCTGATGCCGCCCACGCCTACCGAGTTGACGTTGTACTCAGAGACGTATGAGCTTCTGAGTAACAGCGCCATCGTTGCAATCGCAGAGGCGAGCCCTGCGACGAATACCTGTTTTGCGAAAGGGTCGCCACCCATGATCGGCGCAAGCAGGAGGCCGAGCGCAGCGATGCCCATCATGACTTGCGCGGTGACACGCAGGCGCCCTCGCTCTTCATTCAGTAAGGCATCGCCGTAGAGTCTGAGCGTGACCCCGCTCTTGGAGACGGAGGAACTACCGACCGAGTCCGTTCCTGGCGCAAGGATGGACGCCGCGCCCGTCCCGCCCGGCCGACGCTTCAGCTCGCGCGTGGGGGGACTGGACTTGTTGGCAGGCTCAGTGCTCGCGTCCCCGGCAGGCTTCCGCTTTTCCAGATTCACTTGGATTAGGTTACCAAACGGAGTGCCTGTCGAGGAGATGGGTCCATGTAGGCCGTCGCGGTGTCCGCAAAGAAAATTCCTCGACTGTCACTCCAAGTGTAAGCAGAGGCACATACACACGTGTGTTGGCATGAGCAATGCTGGGCGATAGCTGCATCTGCCTCCACGCCCGTTCATCTTGCGCATCGATTTGCGAGACATGCACGTCAGCCGATTGAGCCGGGATGGGTAAGTCTCGGAGCTGTGCATCAATCTGCAGAAGGCGAGTCAGCCTGTAGGCAGAGCGGGAAGGCGGGATTGCTCCGTTCGCGGGCGCAGGATCCGCTGCAGAATTTCGACGACGGCATCTAGCGTCGCGTCGCGCGAGATACGGTCAGCGGGACGTAAAATCTGCGAGAGGCAAGCTCCGATGAGCATGTTCGCCAACACCTGATAGATGAACGGATGGTCTGCTGTCGACACATCGCCTGCCCAGCGATGGAGGCAGGACGCGGCCAGGTCGGCTGCTCGTTCTGGCAGGTGTCCTGCCACCGCGAGCTGCCCGACGTAAGGGTATTCACTGAGCAACACAGTAACGAGCTCGCGGCGCGTTTCTACTTCGGAGAGGGCCACGCCGACAGCGGCTCGTAGCGTCTCGGCGAATGGCCGATCGACTGTCACAGTCATCTCTCGATACAGGACTGCGATGCAGCGTTCGGCCTCGCGCTCGACGACGGCTGCGATCAAAGCTTCCCGATTTGGAAAGTACTCGTAGAGCGAGCCTATGCCGACACCGGCGACCTCGGCCACGCGTCTGGTCGTGCAACCTCGATATCCGTGCTTGAGCAGAACACGCACAGTGGCTTCGAGAATGGCCGAGACGGTGACCTGCGAGCGCGCCTGGCGCGGCCGGCGACGGGCCCTCAGAACGACCGCTTCGGTGGTGCTGACGCGATGATGGGTCATGCTTGGCCCCAAGGATGAGTCTCGAGAATGCGTCCCGCGCGCATGCGTAGCTCGTTCGGTAGCGCACCTTCCACTGCCAGCTTGAATGCCTTGGCGAGGTCTGTGCCGCTTGCAAAGCGGTCGTTCGAAGTCTTCGCTAGGCCTACTGCCAAAAAGGCCTCCATGTCGCCTGAGACGCGCGCTACGCGGCTAGGCTGCGGAGGCATGTGATTGACCACTTTGTACAGGAGCGCCGCCAGGGAGCGCTCGGTGAAGGGGGAGCGCGAGACAATGCATCGATACAGGACAGCGACGAGTCCATAGAGATCTGCTCTGTGGTCGATGTTGTCCCCCGCAGCCTGTTCGGGGGCCATATACTCCGGCGTGCCGACCAACTGGTCACGCGAGAGCGTGGTGTGGCCCACCAGCTTGGACACACCGAAGTCCAGAATCTTCCAGAGAGAAGAGGCATTCTCCTGACGCGCAAGAAACAGGTTTTGCGGCTTGATATCGCGGTGAATCACACCCGCTGCGCGCGCCTCATCGAGGGCGCCTGCTACTTGTTCCACGAGTTCCACGAGCTCGCGGGACGAAAGCCGCTGTTCTCGTCGCAGCATGCTCGCGAGATCCTCGCCCCGCAGGCGTTCCATGGCGAGGTAAGGTAGCGGGGCACGATCGTCAGGAACCTCGAGCACACGCACGACGTTGGGGGAGTCGAACGAGCAGGTAGCCTTGGCTTCCCGCGCGAATCGCGCCATGCTGTTCGGGTCCGAAACGACGCTGCGCTGCAAAAGTTTCACCGCCGCGGGTTCGTGAGTCTCGACGTGGACCGCGTCGTAAACCTCGCCCATGCCGCCGCGGCCGATGATATTGCCGAGGCGAAACGAGCCGACGATCTGATCCGTGAACCGGCCTTCACCGAAGGCCCATACCGCACGCTCGAGCTCACGCTTGGCTTCGTTGAGCAGGGCATCGCGCTGCGCAATCACGCGTGTGGCTCCTTCAAGATCGCCGAAGACTCGTTCGAGCTTGCGCCGTACTTTGCGCCCCGCGATCAGCGCGATTGCGTAGACCGCCTGCACACAACCTTGGAGCGCGAGTTGGTCGGGAAGTGAAAGAGACTCAGCGTCCACGAGGCCGGGATCCGGCATGACCTTGGTGATGATCAGCAGGGCGAGCAGCCCGTGAGGCACGGCCAGCGCTGCGTAGACGGCGAGCGACCAGCCTGTGCTTCCGCCCAAGCAGAAGATGTACAGACCCAGCGCGCCCGTCATTGAGGCCTGGGAGAACGTGCCCATGTAATAGAGTGCGCAGGTATTGGCGATAGCGAGGCTTACGCCGCCTGCGCCGATCATGTTCGTGTTGTAGCTCGACACGTATGAGCTCCGGAGCAAAAGCGCCATGGTGACTACGGCCGAGCACAAACCCGCAACGAATACCTTCTTTGCGAACGGGTCGCCGCCCAGAATCGGCGTCAGCATCAGACCTAGGCAGGCAATGCCGAGCATCACCTGCGCGGTGACACGCAGACGCCCTCGCTCCTCGCTTTGCAGTGCTTCGAGGGACAGCTCGAATGATGGATTAGTCTGTGGCGTCGATCCGCTGAATGCATCGGCATGACTGGTGGCTTTGAGTACCTCACCTGAGCTTGCCGCGCCCATGCGTCTCACGTGACGGGTTGGCAGGTCGCCGGTAAAACTCGGCTCCGTGTTCGCCTCTGCAACGTCTCGACGCGATTGGGGATCCATAGCCACCACCTGTCAATGTGCGGGGCTTTGACCTTCGCCCGCGCAAGTCTTGTCTCCAGTCATATCGTTGTATGCTGTTGGGGGACCTCACTGGCGCTGCCGTAGGGCCTTTTTGTCGATCTTCCCGACAGAAGTGAGCGGGATGGTTTCGACGAAGTGAATCTCCTTTGGAACCTTGTAAGGCGACATATTCGTGCGGCAGAAGTTGAGGATTTCCTCCTCGCGTGTGGCCGCCGTGGGCTCGTCGTCTGGCCTGCGTTGCACGTAGAGCTGCACGATATCGTTGCCGGGTCTCGCTTTGTCGGGCCGGCCTACCACCGCGCACAGCGCCACAAACGGCAACGCTTGCAGCTTGCTCTCGAGCTCGACCGAGAAAACCTTGTAGCCGCCGACGATCAGCATGTCTTTACTGCGGTCGCAGACTTTGACGTAGCCCTCCTGATCCATGAAGCCCACGTCGCCTGTGAACATCCAGGTGCGGCCATCTATCTCACGCAAGGCGGTGCCCGTGGCTTCTGGCAGCGCCAAGTAGCCAGACATGACTTGTGGGCCTGAGACGACAATTTCGCCAACTTCTCCGAGGGGCAGTGTCTCGTGGGTCTCGCTCTGAACGATGCGCACCTCGGTGCCTGGAAGTGGGATTCCGACAAAGCCGGGCTTGAAGCGCGATGCCGGGTTCAATGTTTGAACAGGGGCCGTCTCGGTCATGCCGTAGACCTCGCAGAATTTGCCGGCGCCTATCAGCTCCTCGAGTCGGCGCAGCTCGGATTCCGCAAACGGAGCCGCACCCGAAATTGCGGTGCGCAGCGCACTGAAGTCGAGTGCACGGAATGCCGAGCTACCTAGCAGCATTTGAAACAGGGCCGGCACGGCAGCGAGCACCGTCGGCGGACGGGCTTTCATCTCGGCACAAAGGTGCTCGATGTTGCGCGGATCGGGGACGAGAACGAACGTTGAAGCAGTGCGCAGCGCGTTGGCGAGGACCGCCATGCCTCCGATGTGAAAAAGCGGAAAGGCGGAGGCGACGACTTCCTCGCCCAGGCGATAGCCGTAGAATGCGTCGCACTGCAGGTTGTTTATCAGCAGGTTTCGCGAGCTGAGCTGCGCACCTTTTGGCATGCCTGTCGTGCCGCCCGTGTACATCAGGTACAGAACGTCGGTCATGGGGACGTCCACAGGTGCGGGCGGCGCGGGCGGAATTGTTTCTAGAGCTTCCGCCAGGCCGCGCACCATGGCGCTCCCGAGTAAGGTCATTTGTGGCTTGGCGGACGGTGCGCCGGCTACGAGCTCGGTCGCGCTCGACACAAGTACGACCTCGAGGCTCGGAATGAGATCCTTGAGCGGAGTGACGCTGGTCGGCAAGAGTGCATCGAGCGTAAGGAGGACTTTCACCTTCGCGTCGTTCGCCTGATGGGCTATCTCGGTTGCTGTGAGCAGGGGAGAGATGCACGTCGTGAGCATGCCGATGCGGGCGGCAGCGATGAGCGCAACCACGTACTGAGGGGTGTTGGGCAGATGGCATGCCAGTACGTCGCCGCGCTTGCATCCTAGCGAGAGGAAGAGATTGGCGCAGCGGTCGGCAAGCTTGTCGAGTTCCGCATAGCTCATACCCTTGCCCAGGAAGACGAGTGCCTCGCGCGTTCCAAGATGGCGCGCGTGCTCGCGCACGTATCCAGACAAGGTGAGGTGCGGAAGTTCAGGGATCTGGTGCCAGTCCTTGCCAAGGGCTTCGTAGGTGAGAGACCAGGGATGACTACTCTCAAGGCGCATGCAGAAGCTCCGTTTCTAAGTCGAGGTCGACAGTCATCTCGGGACTCCTGTCGGTTGAGTTAAGGCAGGGCTCAGGGAGGGGCACTGCAAGCGTTCGGATTGTCGAAAGCCCCCAGCAGAATTTTCCACGTGTCGTAGGCAGGAGTTTCCTTGATCAAGCGTTTGCCACCGGGGTGTTTGAGTCCGTTTTCCTCTGCAGGCATCGCGAGCAGATCGTAGCCGACCTCTTTGAATGCACTGCGCAGTCGAGCCTCGTCCATGGCGGCTTCCCTGGTCAGCACCAAGCTTGAGTTGGCCGCGAGACCGTTCGCTGTATGGCAACTACGACACGCAGCGAGCGTTGCCCGAACCTCTTGGCGGGCGACTAGCCGAGCTATGCAGTCCGTAGACTCCGGGTCATTCGGAAAGCTCGCATCGCCCTCGATGGATGCCTCCGCATCCTCGTACGTGCCTGCATCCTCACCTCGGTCCGAATCGGTGCTGCTGTCGTTCTCGAGTACGTTGCCTTGCCACATCGCCATCGGGCCCGCAGGACTGCCGCTCGAATCTGAGCATCCGCCAAGAAGTGGGATGGCCATGTGCGCAAGCGCGCCGCAATGCCATCGCCAAAATCTCGAACGGAGTCTGAGAGAACCGTTTGCAGGCATGGTAGTCCTCAATTCAATCTAAACAATGTTCAATTAAGAAAGCGAGAAAAGCCTCCCTGTGGATCGAGGGGCGCTCCGCTTAGCGTGCGTCTCTGCGCCGTACGGAGCTTGAAGCAGTAGTGGAGCGCCGGTCGAGTGCATCGACGACGGCGCGCACGAGTTCCTCGGCACGCTTGGGGTTCTTCGTCGCTTTTCCGAGGTAGCCGTCGATGGCGAGGAAGGCGAGCCCGTGTACGACGCTCCACCATCCCAACACCTCCGCTTCGGAAGGATGGTCTGCTGCGTCCTGGGTCAGGCCCGCGACCAAAATCTCGCGCACGAACCGATAGGTGTGCATGGCTTCAATGGCCGCGCTCGCGGTGTTGTTGCGCGCGAGGACGCCGTATCCCAGCATGACGCGGAAACGGGTCGGATGTGCGATTGCGAAGAGCACATAGGCCACGCCTACATTGCTAGAGCGCTCCCGGGGCGACGCAGGCACCTGGGCCGCCTCCTTGAGCTGCTTGCGTAGGAGGTCGAAGCCCTCCTGTGCGACTGCGGCGACAAGATCTTCCTTGTCCTTGAAGTGATGGTACGTCGCCCCCGGCGTGACCCCGGCCTTGCGCGCAGCGGCCCGAAGCGTGAACCCTTGGGGCCCATTTTCCTCGATCAACCCCAGGGTTGCATCGAGGAGCGCCTGGCGGAGGTCACCGTGATGATAGGGCTTCGTGCTCATAGCGCCGATTATGCGGGACTCCCAGCCACGCGGCGAGAGGATATGGCTCGTTCCCTCTGTTGGCTGTTTCGGGCTACTGAACCGCCGCATAAAACCTCCCTTCCAGAACCCGTTCGGTGGCGTGGGGCTGCGGCGCCACAGGAAAAATCAGAGTGTTTTCAGGCGGCCACTGGCAGTGCTGAAGCGTCAAGCCGTCGCCAGAGTACTCGGATAACTCTCCGCCTCGGACCCGTGGGGGCAGGCGTCCCACACGCGCTCCAACACGTACATCGTGACCTCTATCCGCGCCTTTAAAATCCATCTACACATTGTGTAAATCACTGAGACATGACAACCGTCAACCGAATTCGGCGCGCTGAGGTGGTAACGACAGAACTGGGTCACTACGGGGACCCGATGCGGAGATAGCGCGCAATCATCAGCGAGAGCTCCTCCGATAGCTGTTCCCGCCGCGAGTTCGTTGATGGATCGGTCGCGATCTGGACGATGGTGGCGCCCACCGCGACTCCGAGGACATAGAAACGATCGTGGGCCTTGGATGGCCGTGCGCGTTCGCCATTCGCGCTCGCCACTTCGAGGCCGAATCGCTCGAGCTGGCTTACCAATCCTTGAACGCGCGGCATTTCCCATACAAAGGGAACTTGTTGATATAGAGTGCGGACAAGCTTTGCGTCCGCAGCGATAAACTCGACCATCTCGCCAATAAAGTGACGAACCGCGTCAATCTGACGCTTTTTCAGGGCTCGTCCCGCCGTCCGAACGGCATGGGCAAAGGCTCGCTCCGCAAAGCGATTCACGACGGCGGACACTGCGGCGTCCTTGTTCTCGAAGTACTCGTAGAACGAGCCAATCCCAACTCCACCTTCCTGGGCAATGTGGTTGGTGGTTGTCCCTACATAGCCACGCTTCACCAATGTCCGAGCAGTTCCTTCGAGAATCGCCTCGACGGTGGCTTGAGAACGCTCGTGTACAGGCGATCTTCTCTGTGTTTTTCGATGTTTGACAACTCTTGCCATGGCGAAGATCCAACCCGAGTACGCTCCGAGTGATTACTCGGGCAGAATGAGGTCTACAGGCCTGTGCTGTACGCACGAGTTCGGGAGAAGTTGATATGAGCACTACCTTCATCCGCGGTTCGGAGCCAGAACCAGTTGTCGATCCCTTTCGAGCAGACGGAACATTCCGTCTGCCGCTCGACATGAATCCTGGGCGACATCGACCACGCCAGGCGTACAAGCGTCCGAAAGCATCCGATAACCTCATCGAGTTTTTGAGGCGACGGAGCCTTCCCAACCAGCGCTCGTGGGACCGCGGACGGCAGCTCGCGGTCATGGGGGATCCGCTGGCGGACGACTACGCTGCGCTGTATCCGAAGCTCGGCCACGATAAGGCTCGCCGCTTGCTCGATGATGCTCTCGAGCACGGCATTGAACACGTGCCCGATGCACCGCAGGCGCTCAAAGCGCTCTTTGCCGAGGTCGATCATGTGCCCGCGTGGGTCGATTGGCGCCGAGTGGAGCGCGGAGCCGCGGCGATGCGTCGCTACGCGCCGTTGACCTGGATGTTCGCACGACTCGCCTTCGCGCAGACCTATATCAATGCAAATGCCGGCATGCCGCTGTACATGAGCGGATCACTCGGTCAAGAATCGGCAGCAAAGCGCTTGAAGGAGACCGAACGATGGCGTCTCGGTGTCCAGCAACCTCGCGCTCTTTCTCGCTCGGGCGATGGCTTCAAGACGGTGGTCCGCGTGCGCGTGCTGCACGGACTCATCCGCTATCACCTCCTTGCCTCGGGTAAGTGGGACGTCAAGCGGCTCGGCATGCCGATTCCACAGCTCGATATGGCGGGCGCCAACATCGGCATGTTCATGATTCACAGCCATCTCCTGCGCGCTGTCGGCGCCTTCATGACTCCCCGTGAACTTGCGGATGTCACACATTTTTGGCGCTACCATGGGCATTTGATCGGCGTTGTGGACGACTTGAATCCGAAGTCTGAGGGCGACGTCGCGCGGATCAATACGCTCATCCTGGTCACGCTGCGAGGCGCCTTCGATGAGCGCGCGCGTGCACTGACGCAGTCGACACTGAATGCTCAACTTCGTACTCAGGACGGACGCCTCGGCAAGCTACTCGACTACATCGATATCCGCGTGTCGCACGCGCTCTACCGCGTGTTTAACGGTCCCCATATCTACAAGGCCATGAGGCTCGACACCGAGCGCCCATGGTTTTGGTTTTTGCCGATGGTCTTTCCGGGCATGTTTGCGGTCGATACATTGCGCAGATTGACTCCGGGTGGAACGCGATTTGCGGAAAAAATGGGTCGTCGCTACATCGACGGCGTCATGCAGATCGATGAAGTGAAGAACGCTCCGTTTCGCCCCTACCATCAGAAGGCGGGCTAAGA
>CAZEWA010000086.1:0-20292 GCA_964515685.1 uncultured Polyangiales bacterium
GAATCTGCTCGGGCGACATATAGTGGGGGGTTCCTATCATCGCGCCGCTGCAGGTGCGGTAGCCGTTCGAGGCTCGGCTTAGTTCGACGTGGCCGACATTCTTGGAGATGCCGAAGTCGAGAATCTTGACCACGGTCAAGGTACGACTCGGCGAATGCAGCATGATGTTCTCGGGCTTGATGTCGCGATGAACAATGCCGCGCTCGGCGAGCACAGAGAGGGCTGCGAGGAGCTGCCGAGCGACTTCGACGAGCGCAGGAATGGCAAGTCCGCGTCGCGTCATGCGACGGTACAGGGTTTCCCCTTCGATGCGCTCCATCACGAGATAGGGCGAGCCGTCTTCGAGACTGCCGGTGTCGTAGACATCGAGCACGTTCGGATGGCGCACGAAGGCCGAGATGCGTGCCTCTTGCCGGAAACGCTCGACGAGGCCCACAGGCGTGTCTGCATCGAGGTGCATGACCTTGATAGCCACCGACTTGCCGAGGCCCGAGTGTTCAGCGTCGTAGACAACGGCGAAGCCTCCGACGCCCAGCGTCCCGCGGACTACGTACTTGTCCCCGATGGCGTCACCGCATTTGAGGCGCTGCACAGGATGTACGCCGCTTTGCTCGGCGTTTTCCGTGTCGCTGAGCTCATCGGGCTCTTTGAACCCGTCCTCTTGAATCGCCGTGCCCATAGCTTCCCCCTCGGCAATCTGCAGCGGCATCGAAGTCTCCCCGTACACCGGCGCTGAACGTCGCAGTTTCTCGCCAATGCACCGCGCGTGCCGGAAGCAGGCGACGCAGTGCTACGAGAGCGAGCGGGAACGCTACCCTTCGACTTAGCGCACGTTCGCACGCAATATTCGAGATGGAGCGCGAGAGGTGAGGCAAAGCGCGACGCTTTGCGAACAACATCGAACCAGGCTCGCTCTGACTGCACCGCGCGCATTTGGGGGAAGTCGCGCGGGATCGTGCGACCCAGTGTTCGGCAGCGGGAGCTTTAGGGGAGAAATTGCAGCGTGTGTGCTGTCGGTCGCGCTCAGAGAGCGATCCTGACACAACGTTTCACCTGTTCGGCTTTACTGCGTGCCTGTTCGATGTTTTCGCCGCGTGCCAACGCCACACCGAGCCGTCGTTGCCCTAAAACCTCGGGTTTTCCAAACAGCCGCAGGCCTGTGTCGGGCACCGCTAGCGCGTCTGAATCCACTTCAAAGGCGGGCGCCTGACTCGTACCCTCAGCCAAAATTGCGTAGGAAGCGCTCGGGCCAAGCTGTCGGATGGGTCCAATCGAGAAGCCCAAGATGGCGCGCACGTGCAGCGCGAACTCGGAGAGCTCCTGGGAGATGAGTGTCACCATGCCCGTGTCATGTGGGCGCGGGGAGACCTCGCTGAAGTACACCGAGTCCCCTTGGATAAATAGCTCTACGCCAAACAAGCCACGCCCACCGAGTTCTTCCGTGATGGCCTGTGCGATGCGTTCAGACTCGCGGTAGGCGGCTTCCGACATCGGCTGCGGCTGCCAGCTCTCATGGTAGTCGCCGTCGACCTGTCGATGCCCGATGGGTAGACAGAACGAAGTTCCTCCGGTGTGGCGCACCGTGAGTAGCGTGATCTCGTAGTCGAAGTTTACGAAACCTTCGACGATGACCTTGCCCGACCCCGCGCGACCACCCGACTGGGCATACTGGTAAGCCTGCTCCGCACTCTTCCTGTCGCGCGCAACGCTTTGGCCTTTGCCCGAGCTACTCATGATGGGCTTGACCACGCACGGGTATCCGATGTGTTCCACGGCGGCCCAATACTCGTCGAGCGTCGTGGCAAAGCGATAGGGCGAGGTCTTGATGCCGAGTTTTTCAGAGGCCAGTCGGCGGATACCTTCGCGATCCATCGTCAGTTGCGCGGCGCGTGCTGTGGGAATGACACAAAAACCCTCGCGCTCGAGCTCCACCAGCGTACTGGTCCCGATGGCTTCGATCTCCGGTACGATGAAGTCAGGGCGCTCGAGCTCGACCACCGCGCGCAGCGCAGCGCCGTCGGTCATGGAAATCACGTGGGAGCGGTGTGCGACCTGCATCGCTGGCGCACTCTCGTAGCGGTCGACCGCAATCACCGTGATGCCCAGGCGCTGCGCCTCGAGGGCTACCTCTTTCCCGAGTTCACCTGCCCCCAGCAGCATGAGCTTGGTGGCCGTCTTCGTGTTGGGCGTCCCGATTTGAACCATTTCCCGCTCTCCTGCGCGTGCCATGAGGTCGGAGTATGGCACCGGTCCGAGGGCTGTGCAGCGGGGCCTGCGCGGGTGCTATGGTCGCGGTCCATGCCCTATGTTTGTGCGCGAGACGGCGAAAAAATCTTTGTTCGGACGATGGGCCGGGGGCCTGCGTGCATGCTTTTGCACGGTTTTGCCTCGGACAGTACCTCGTGGTTGCCGTTCATCGCACCGCTTGCGCACCGCTACCGCTTCATCATGCCGGATTTTCGAGGATTCGGGCAGAGTCGAAAGGTGCGCATCCGTACGGCGTGCCCGCTCACGAATTTCGCGGAGGACGTGGAAGATATCCTCGACGCCATGGAGCTCGACGGCCTGCCTATCGCCGGCATTTCGATGGGCGCCTTTACCGCAGTGCAGTCGTTTCGGCTCTTTGGGGGCGGACGCTTCTCCCGTTACATGCACATCGATCAGGGGCCTATCATCCGCAACTCCGTGGACTACGGACATGGCTTGCTGGGCGGAAAGCAGGATCTGTTCTTTGCGCGCATGACAGCGGTGCTCGCACGGCTCGATGCCGCGTTCGGGTCCTCCGGGTCGCGTCTCGACTACGCAGCGCTTCCTCCAGAGCTGCGGGACGAGCTCGTCGAGATTTTCGGCACGTTCTCGCTGGCGGCATTCGGCAGACCACAGGTTCGGCAAACCCTTCGCCCCATCTTGCAGTGGCAGCCCTTGGTGCGTCGACTCATGCCGGGTGAAGCGCTCGCGACCTATCTGCACATCATGCGTGCGTACTTGGAGCAAGATTATGATTTGCGTGAAGCGTTCCGCAGCATTCGCGTGCCGATGACCGTGCTCATCGGGAGCGCCTCCCGCATGTATCCGGCCGCAGGTCAGCGCACCATTGCTTCGCTCGTTCCGCACGCGGTCTTACGCGAGATAGAGGGAGCGGGGCACGTGGTACCGGTGGAGGCGCCGTTCCGGTTCGTAGCTGAGCTGCAGGCGTTCCTAAAGGCTGCCTGAGGCGCTGGCACAAGCATTGCGAAGGTTCCCGGTGAGACGCCTTTTTCGAGGCGGGGCAGACAGGGGGATTCGATGTTCAAGCAGCGCTTTTTGCAGCACGCCAACTTTCCGCACAGATCCGCCTACGGCAGCTACGACGAGGAATACATCAAACTGCCGCGCGCCAGTAATGTTGGCCTGGCGGTCGGGATGGTTTTCGTACTCGCAGCGACAGTCGGAGTATTCGTCTACTACGTCTTGTAGCGGGTAAACCCACAGGCCTATGACGATGCTCCTGCGCGGGACTCGGGGGCGTCTGTGGGCGTTGACGTCTGCGGGGCAGAGGCTTGCGCCGAGTCAACTTGTGCAGCGAGGCCTGCCGCGGTCGCAGGGGTAGTGACTTCTGGACGCGCGCGGTAGTACAGCGTTACGAGCGAGGCCTCGACCAAGACAAAAAGGGCGTAGAGCAGCGGGAGCTTCAGCATCTCCGCCTCGAGTTCGCCATCGAAGCTCGTGGCGATGATGGCGAAAGCGAGCGGGCTGTTTTGAATGCCGGTTTCGAGCGAAACGGCCCTGCGTTTTGCGGTGGGAAGACCACAAAGCTGAGCGACAAGGTTACCGAGGAACATGCCGAGTACGCCCAGTAGAATGCTCGAAGCGTACATTGCCGGTGTGATGGTCGAGAACAGGTCAGCGTTGCGAAACAGGCTTACGCCCACCAACATGACCAACACCAAGAGGCCGGCGAGCCCACCGGCTTTCTCGGCCCGCACAGCGAAGGCTTCGCCCTTGCGCGCGCGCAGCCACATTCCTAACGCCACGGGTACGAGCAGCACCACGAGCGTTTTAATCACCTCGCCGTAAGGTATTTGGACTTCGGCGTCGCTGAATGGACGGGCAAACACATACAAGCACAGCGGCATCATGACCACTGCTACGAGCTTGGATGCGGCCGTCATGGACACGCTGAGCGCGACGTCGGCGCGCGCGTAGTAGGCGAACATGTTGCTCGTGGTGCCGCCTGGGCAGGTGCCCATGATCACAAGGCCCAGGGCCAACGGCGCGGGCAAAGCAAACCCTATCGCGAGCAAGTACGCGAGCAGCGGCATCCAACCAAACTGGGAGGCCAAGCCGATCAGGACCGCGCGCGGCTCGCGTGCAACTTCGCGGAACTTCTCAGGCGTGAGCGTGGCACCCATGCCGAACATCAACACGATGAGGAGCAGACCGAGTAAGGCGGTTTCGAGCGGACCGAGCATAGGTCCGCCTTATACCACTTGTGTGAGCGACGGGAAGAGCCGTCTTTCGAGGCTATTTGGCTCGTTCCGGGCCGAGCGGGCCGAGGACCAGAGCTGTTCGACTCGGCAAGTAGACCTGGAGAGACTGCGCGTGGCCGTACATCGCCACGTCTGAGATCGGGAAGACCGCGGCCTTCTGCATTCGGCCGAAGCCGCCGTACTCCGGCTGATCGGTGTCCAGCACCGAGACGTAGGGCTCACAGGTAGGGACAGGAAGCGCGAGCGAGCGATAGGAGCGCCGCGCATGAAAGTTGAAAACCCAGATCAAAGGCCCTCGCTGCACGGCGATGATCTTGTTTTCTTCGTGCACAAACAGTAGCTCGATAGGCTCTGACGCAAGAACCTGACACTCTGTGTCGAGCTCCATGAGGGCGCGGTCGAAGGCTGAAAGTCCACGGTAACGCAGGTCTTTGCGGTCGACCAAGGACCACTGTCTGCGCGCGTATTGGAAGGACTCGCCGTTGCCTTCGCGTGGAAAGTCGACCCACTCAGGGTGGCCGAATTCGTTGCCCATGAAGTTCAGCCAGGCTTCGCCTCCGAGCACAAACGTGAATGCTCTGATCATTTTATGTAGCGCGAGGCCGCGATCGATCGTCAGGTTTTTGGAACCTTCCTGCATGTGCCAGTACATGTCTGGTCCCATCAGACGAAACGCAAGCGTTTGGTCCCCTACCAACGCCTGATCGTGGCTCTCCGCGTAGGCCACGTGGCGCTCGTTGCGCCTGCGATTGAGCATCGTCTCGTACATCTCACGCAGATTCCATGCTTCGTCGGGCTTGTCTTTGACGAGCTTGATCCAATAGTCAGGAATGCCCATGGCCAAACGATAGTCGAACCCGAGTCCTCCCTCCTGTACCGGGCGCGCCATGCCTGGCATGCCGGACATGTCCTCGGCAATGCTCGTGGCGTGAGGCCGGACGGTGTGCAGCAGCAGATTGGCGAGCTTTAGGTAGGAAACCGCATCTTCGTCGATGTGAGGGCCAAAGTAGTCGTTGTAGCTCGCAAACGATTTGCCCAGGCCGTGGTCGAGGTAGAGCATGCTGGTGACGCCGTCGAAGCGGAACCCATCAAACTGAAATTCTTCGAGCCAAAACCGGATGTTGCTGAGCAGGAAACGCTGCACCTCAAACTTGCGGTAGTCGAACACCATGGAGTCCCAGGCCACGTGTTCGCCGCGAGGAGGCGCGTGAAAGTATTGATGGTCTGTTCCGTCGAAGCCGTTGAGCCCTTCGCGCGTGTTCTTTACGGCGTGACTGTGCACGAGGTCGAGCAGAACACGAATCCCGAGACCGTGTGCTTCATCGATGAGCTCCTTCAAGTCTTCTGGCGTTCCAAAGCGCGAGGACACGGCGAAAAAGCTACTTACGTGATAGCCAAAAGAGCCGTAGTAGGGGTGCTCCATCACGGCCATCAGCTGCAGGGTGTTGTATCCGAGCTTGGCAATGCGCGGCATGATCTCGCGCGTGAACTCCCGGAACGACGTAACCTTGCCCTCTTCGGAAGCCATGCCCACGTGGGCTTCGTAAATGCGCAAGCTTCCGGGTAGGGCGGGAGTGGGATGCCGGAACGCGTAGGGATTTTCCGGGGACCAGTGTTGCCCACTGAAGTCGTGGCTCTCGGGGTCCTGGACGGCGCGGCGGATATAGGCAGGGATGCGGTCTTCTGCGCCGCGTGCGCTCACGACGTGCAGCTTGATTCGGCTGCCATGGGCGATAGCGGGCTCGCCCTGGGAATCGGGCAAAAACAGGCTCCACACGCCGAATGCGTCTCGCTGCAGCGGGTGGCTTTGGCGATTCCAGTGGTTGAAGTCCCCGATGAGTGAAACTTGGGCTGCTCCGGGCGCCCATTCGCGCATGAAAAGGCCGGGGTGGCTATCGAGGTTGCCACGCGTGAGCCCGAAAACGTGGTGCCCCGAGCTGACCTCACCGAGCAGACCTTGGGCGCCGCCGAGTGCCGAGTAAGCCTCGAGAAAGTGCCGCTGCCGCGCGCGAAGCGCAGGCTCGAAGGGCACAAGCCACGGGTCTTGCTTTGCGAGCCCTGTTCCATCGCCAAACGGTTCTTCAATTGCTGTCTTGGCTTGAGCTGACACGACACCCCGGGCGCTCGATCCATGAGCGACCCCCAACACATACCAGGTCGGCTCGCGGCGTGCCTCAAGGCATTATGTTCGACAGTGTGCGAAGCTAGCGCTAGCGGCAGCGATAGGCGACGTCGGTCGTCGAGGCCACGGCCTTACACAGGAAGACCGCGAGCGTGGTCTTGCAGGTCTCAAGCGTCGTGCTCCCGCAGTAGGCGTTTCCGCCCGCCCGCACAGGCGTGTTCTTTGCGTAGCCCGAGCCGCCGCATTTCGCAGTGACGATGGCTTCACAGTTACCGGCAAGTTGCAGCGTGCCATCGCCTTCTTCGCTGCCCGAGCAGTTGTAGTCGTAGGACTCGCTGCCATTGGCGCGCAGATAGGGCTCGTCGAAAAAGTCCCGCTGATTTGGATGGACGAGCGGGTTGTCGTCTGCGCAATCCCCGCCCCGTTTTGCCCACAGGCCAGAGGGTTTTGTGCAGGCTTGCACGGGCGTACCTGTGCCGAAGCCGTCGCCATCTGCATCGAGCCAAAAATCCGTTTCGACTGCGCACGGCTCAGACGTTTCGCCAGGCTCATTTGTCGTAGGCGTTTCGTCGGGAGGCTCGGGCTTTTCAGGGGCATCGCCATCGCCGGGCGTCGAAGGGTCGTCCGGGCCAGGCGGCGTAGTCTCTTCGCCATCATTCGACGAATCGTCTTTCGTCGATCCGTCGTCGTCTTCCATTGCGTCGGACGGGTCGAGATTGGGCGCGGGCAAAACCGGACCGATCACGGCTGCATCGACATCGAGTCCGCCATCTAAGAGGAGCGCTTCGGCAGGAATATCCCCGAGGACGAGTTCGCAAGCACTCGTGTGTAGACACACGGCGATACCTAAAAGATAGCGAGCGAACGTATGAGGGGGCCTAGACATCTCATTCGTACAGTGGAGCGACCTAGCGGCGTTTTATGAGCTTTGTGCGCAGCGCGTGGCCGCTCGCGCGCTCGTGCTGCTCAGCAAACGTAGCGAAAGTCCAAGCTCATAATTTGGGCGCCGCTTTTCCACCATAGAGATACCCCTCACAGTCGCGTCCCGTGTGTCGCGAGCGTGGAAACTTTATGTCTGTTGCCTTTCTTCGTGGTTGTGCGCTGGCACTCTGTTTGTCGAGCCTGATGCCATCGGTCTCACAGGCGGAGGCACGCGGGCGCGTAAAGCATGCCGTCACGAGGTCCGAAATCGCGCAGCGCCCAAACTCGCTGGTTGAAGCCGAGCGTGCTCTAGCGCGCGGAGACCTGGAAGCTGCCGTGCAAGGCTTCGTGCAGGCAGATCAAGAAGAGCGCAGCATGGCGACGCTGGTGCGCGGCTTCGAAGCGGCCGTCGAGCTGGACGCGCCCTTGCTTATCGTACAGGTTGCCGAGCGCATTTTGTCGCGGGCTGAGGTGTCTGACGAAGGCCGTACGCTGGCACGCAAGGCCATCGCGAGGGCCAGTGATCGTCTTACGCAGCTCGAGTTGGTGTGCGGCGAACGACCGTGTTCGTTCGAGGTCGATGGTGCATCGGCGCCAGAAGGGATCTCCTACTTTAGTCCTGGCCAGCACGAGATTCGCTTGAAGGAGCAGCCGGACGCGCCTGTCGTGCTTCGATGTGCGGCGCGCGCCATCTGTCGCCTCACGTTGCCGGCTCAGGAGGACACCTCTGGGACGTTGCTGACCGCCGCCACGGCGCCGCTTGCGCCTTACGCAGTCGCTCAAGCGAGTGCCAAAGATGATCTGCACCACGGACCCGAGCGCATGCCAGCTGCGACCGCGAAGCGCCCGTCACGGGGGCCCCTGGCCGTACTTGTGACGAGCAGTGTGGCAGCGGCAGCCCTGGTCGGGATGGCGAGTTGGACTGGCGCACGCGCGGTTCAGGCTCGCAATCTGCACGGCAGCGACGATCCCAGCGCCTACGACGCCCAAACGGTGCGTTCCTTGGCGCGCCAAACTGATTACCTGATAGCGGGTGCAGCCGTGCTGGCTGGGACGGCGCTCGTCACAGGCGTGTGGTGGGTAGACTGGGATGCGCGCCGGCGCACCAGCCTTTCGTTGGACGGCACGGCCAGCCTGCGCGCGACGCACCGTTTCTAGAAAGCGGCACGCACACCCCTAGATGGGGGTGACGTAGGCGCATGGTCGAGGGCAGCGGAGGCAGCGGACAGGCCCGCTCAAGTGGGGCGAACGCCGTTCAAGTCAGAAGAATGTCTCTTACGGTCATACCCGAACTGATGTTCACCTCGCACACTCGGGTCACCGTAGGGTCGGCTTTTTCCGTTCGTGATGAACGAGAGCGGCGGCGCCTCGGGCCGGCAAAGCGGCGTCTGTCGGAACACAGGTTCAGGGCTTAGGTACGGGAGCAAATGCTTATGCAAGGGCAGCGAATCGGCTGGGCGGGGATTCTATTGTTGGCAGCCGGCGGTTGTGCGGCAGAGAATGTTCCAGGAGACGCAGGAAAAATCGAGCTCGACGATGCCTCGACCGTGACGGATCCGGTCACGTCGCCGGACGAGACGAGCGATGCGGGTGGCCCAGGCGATGCCGACGCTGCCAGCGGAAGCGACGCTAGCACCGACGGTCCTGGCGCAGGCGATAGCGGCGTAGGTACGGATGGCTCGGTGGACGACCAGGACGCATCGCAGGGCGACGCAGGCGATGGCTCGGAGAACCCTGGGGACGGCTCGGTGCCTCCGATCGAAGTCCCGCAGGACGCCTACTGTTCTGGCCGTGGACCCGTGATTCAGATTCCGGCAAGTGGCGGCTGGTCGGAAAGCGGAGACGTCTGTACCGGCACCATCGCGCGCCGCGTGTTCAAGAACGCCGTTTGCACCTGCGACGATATGTGGTTTGCGGGTTACCTCAACACGGGCTCGTTCAGCAGCTCGGACGACGGGACCATCATCAAGCAGGGCGGCGCGGTGGGCATCAACGGCTCACTCTCGGCGGGATCGTACATCGACGTCGGCGGTAGCCTTCGCATCCACGGCAACACCCAGGTAGAGGATACCTACAAGCTCTCCGACCCGACATTGGCTGGAGGTTGGGTCAACGTGGCGGGTGACCTCGAGTCGCAAAATCCGATGGTGCTCGCGGGCCTCCTTACAGTGGGGCGTAACGCTACCTTTGCATCCTCGGCGACCTTCCTCGGCGTCGCGGGCATCGGCGGTACGCTCACCACGCCGCCTGGCTCGTGGCCCCTCCTTGCCTTGGCTTCACAGTACAAGCAAGAGGCCGTGAACCTCGAGGCGCCGTGCCCCTGTCAGCCGGACGAGCTGCTCGACGTCGACGCCGTTGTGCAGCAGGGCAAGCTGAAGAACGACAACAAGAACCCTGCGGTGAACCTCGACCCGCGCGCGCTCTCGAACCTTGGGTTTGCGCAAAAACTCACGCTGCCCTGCGGACGCTTCTACCTCGACAGCATCGGTGGCATCGGTGCTGTGACCCTCGCTGTCACGGGGCGCACGGCGCTCTTTGTGGGTGGCGACGTGACCACTGTGGGTGCATTCAACATCGAGCTCGGTCCGGATGCCGAGCTTGATCTGTTCATTTCGGGCAACCTGACGCAGGTTGGCTTCAGCCCGCTCGGAGACCGCGCGCGCCCGGCAAACGTGCGCATCTTCGTGGGCGGCGAGGGCGACATCACGTTCATCGGCTACGAGCCCATCAACGCCAATATCTATGCACCGAAGAGTCGCCTCTACAGCCCCGGCTACATCGCGGCCCGTGGCTCGCTGTTTGTCCGCAGGTTGCATGCGCAGGGTTACGTCACGGTCGATTACGACCGCGATATCCTGACGCGCGGCGACGACGAGGCGTGCGTTCCGCCTCCGGTTCCCGAGCCCGAGGTGCCTGAGTGCAACGACGCCTGCGACGAGACATGCGGCAGCAGCAAGACGTGCGTCGGAGGCGCGTGCACAAGCTGCGTGTTCGACTCGGATTGCTGCGCACCGCTAGTTTGTTACGAGAACGGCCGCTGCGGCGCCTTGGTGCTCTGACCCATCACGATGCAGTCCCTTCTGTCCATCCTTTCCACGAGACGCACACGCACACTTTGGCCGCTTCTGTGGCTCGGGGTTGCGTGCGCTTCGAGCCCCGAAGCGAAGAACCCAGGCGCAGGCCCTGTGTCGGGGGGCAACCTCGATGCGGGGGAGTCCTCGCCGGGCGACGGCGATAGCGCCTGGGATGGAGGCGGACAGACGGGGAGTCGAGCCCCGGACGGCGGCGAAATCTGCGCGGACGTCCATGTGACGCCCGCGCGGGTGGTGCCGAGCGTGGTGTTCTTGGTCGATGGCTCGGGCAGCATGACCTGCGTCTACCCCGAGGACCCCGCGTGCGATTGCGACGCTCAGGTGGCCAAGACCTGTAACGCCGAGGGCAGCGTGAGCCGCTGGCAAGCGCTGTCCAAGGTGCTGGTCGGCGCTGGCGCGCAGAAAGGCTTGATCGAAGAGCTCGAGGGTGCCATTCGTTTCGGGCTCACGATCTACAACGACAACCCCAATCGCACGGAGTGTCCGGGGTTTCCGGTGCAGGTGGCTCCGGGCTTAGGCATAGCATCGCAGATTGTCGCCGCGTTTCCCGCAGAGCCTCCGGGCTTCAACACACCCACGGGCCTCGCGCTTGCGGCATTGATCGAGAATCTGCCAAACGCGAGTGAGCGCGATGCGCAGAAGCTCGGTCCGCAGCGTGTGGTGCTCGCGACGGACGGTCAGCCCTTCGCTTGCATGGACCGCGATACGCTAGAGAAGCCGGCCTTGGACTACGCAAGCGTGTTGACCGCTACGGACGACGCCGTGGCGAAAGGCATCGACCTGTATGTCATGAGTCTTGCGCCCACGAGCGGAGCTTACGCAGCCCACCTTTCAGAGGTTGCTCAACGTGGGCGTACGGGTGCAGCCTTTGTCCCTGCCGATGACGCGGAGCTGCGCAATGCATTGCGTGAAATCATCGAATCAGCCATCTCGTGCACGCTCGAGCTTGCGGGCGAAGTAGAAAACCCGGCTGCTTGTGCGGGAACGGCGCTGCTCGGCGACAGCCAGCTTGCGTGCGGCACACCGGATGGCTTCTCTATCGTAGATGCGAAGCACGTGCGGCTCGAGGGAGCAGCATGTGCCCGCTTCAAGCGCGAGCCTGGCATCTCGTTGTCGATGACATTCCCGTGCGAAGGCATCACGCTCCACTGACGCCGCACTGGCTGTGCGAAACAGCGCGAAAGTAAGCGACAATCCTGGGGCGAGTCGAAGTGCCTCGGTCGGGGGCATCTCGCGACAGTCCGCCTGCGAGCAGGTGGCGCCTACCGCTGCTTTCTGAGGCATGGCCTGTGCAACGTGTCGGCGCATGCACACCGGCTCTGCCGCCTCGCGCAAGCTTGCCTTCGTACTTCTCATCACCATGCCCCCGGTCGAGCGCCCGCTCGGGGCTGGCGAAGAGGAGCTGAGCATGTACGCACGCGCGCAGCAGGAGTTTTGGCGGAGCTTTCTGGCGGACGCGGTCGAGGATCAGAACCGAATGTCTGAAGCGGCTGAGTCCGCGCAGGGAGCCGCAGCCGCCCGCGTTGCAGAAACCGAGGGGGCCGATGCAGGAGTCGCGACGGATCCGCTGCTGGGGCCTGAGGCCGATGCCGGTGGCGTCGGAGATGCCGGTGTCGGGGACGCGGGGGTCGAAGCAGAGAGCCCTGACGGCGGCACGGAACAGGAGCCGGACGCTGGGGCTGATGCGGCTGCAGACGCTGGCGCAGAAGACGCAGGTGGGCCTAGCGAAGAGGAACTCCCGCCGACGCTGCCACCGGAGATGCAGTCCTGGCTGGACGCGTACCATCAGGAATTCGGCACGGGCTTTGGCATGGGTGAGCGCAGCGGCACGCAAGGCTTTGGTACCGGCCTCAACATTGGTGAGCGCGGCGGCACGCAGGGCTTTGGCACAGACTTCGGGCTAGGCGCGCCAGATAGCTACGACGAAGACTTTGGCACTGGGTTTGGCAGCGGTGAGGGCGCGGGCACCGAGGGCTTTGGTACAGGCTTCCGCGGCGGTACACCGGATAGCTACGAGGAAGAGTTTGGCACTTGGCTCGGCAGCGGTGAGGGCGAGGGCACCCAGGGCTTCGGTACCGGCACCGGCATCGGGCCGGGCAGCACGGGGATTGGCGCGGGCAAGCCTGTGCGTTCAACCGACGCGGGCGTGCAGTAAGGGCCGAGGGGTACTCTCGGCCAAGCGGTGCGCGCAGTCAGTCTGAGGTGCGGGCTTCGAAGCGCTCGATCGAAGCGCCGAGAGCGCGCAGGCGTTCATCGACACGCTCGTAGCCTCGATCGATTTGCTGCGCGTTATGGATGATGGTGGTGCCTTCTGCGACGAGTGCCGCCAACAAAAGCGCCATGCCCGCTCGAATATCTGGGCTCGACACCGTCTGACCGTAGAGCTTGGCAGGGCCTGTCACGACCGCGCGATGCGGATCGCACACGATAACGCGTGCACCCATTGCAATCAGCCGGTCGACCCAGAACAGCCGGCTCTCGTACATCCACTCGTGGATCAGCGACGTGCCACGCGCTTGGGTGGCGAGCACGAGTGCGATCGAAGTGAGATCCGCCGGAAATCCGGGCCAGGGAGCGTCGTGGATGCGCGGAATGGCGCCGTGCAGGCCTTCCTGTACGACCAGCTCCTGATGGGGCGGCACGATGATGTCGTCGCCATCGACCTGCCACGTAACGCCGAGCTTGGCGTAGGCTACCTGCGTGACGCGATGCTCTTCAGGCCGAGCCTTGCGGATGCGGATAGCGCCACCTGTGATGGCGGCGAGCGCGATGAAACTGCCCACCTCGAGGTAGTCAGGGCCGACGCGCGAGGTACAGCCATGCAGACTGTCTACGCCTTCGATTTCGAGCGTGTTGGTGCCGATGCCGTGGATGCTCCCGCCCATGGCAACGAGCAGATTACACAGGTCTTGAACGTGCGGTTCGGAGGCCGCATTGCGCAAAGTTGTCGTGCCCTTGGCCAAAACCGCGGCCATGACCGCGTTTTCCGTGGCCATGACGCTCATCTCGGAGAGAAAGATGTCGCGTCCGTGGAGACCGCGCGGGGCCGACATCACGTAGCGGTCGGGCAGCACCTCGACTTCAGCGCCGAGCTCACGCAGCGCTTCCACGTGGGTGTCCACAGGCCTGCGTCCAATCTTGTCGCCGCCGGGGGCAGGCAACTCAGCTCGGCCAGCGCGCGCCAAGAGCGGCCCGGCTAGCACGAAGCTTGCGCGCATGTTCTGGCAGATCTCGGCCGGCGGCGTGGTCGAGAGCAGGTTTTGCGTGCGGAATCGGATCCGCCCCTGGCCCTCGGGCGTCACCTCGGTGCCGAGCGCGCGCAGGGCGGTCTGCATCGTCAGGACGTCGCGGATGCCCGGAACGTTCTCGAGTATGACCTCTTGGTCCGTCAGCAACGTGGCTGCGAGCATAGGTAATGCCGCGTTCTTGTTGCCAGCAATCGTCACTTCGCCGGATAGGGGCCGACCACCCTCAATGCGCAAGGAGTTCACACGCGCATCCTACACGCGGGGCGGCGAATTCGCGAAGTGCGTGACATGACGAACGCAATGTAGGGGCCGCATTAGCCCGCTTGGGTGGAGACGTAGGAGCGTACCGCCCTACACCAGGCTTCTACACCAGGCCTCGGCGCTGGGCTTCGAGAGCAGCCTCTGCGCGCGAGGAGATGTCGAGCTTGCGGTAGATTTCTTTGACGTACTTGGCCACGGTGTTTTCGGCGATGCCGAGAATGTTCGCGACCTCACCGCGCTGTAAACCGCGCCCGATCAGCGATAACACTTCGGTCTCCCGCGCCGTCAGTCGCACAGCCGATGCGGTAGGTTGATTGCTCTGCGGGCGGAAGGGTGGAGCTTGCCGGAAATAGGCCAAGATGCGCCTGGCGACCGCGGGCGAGAGAGCCGCGTAGCCCTGGTCGAGTCGCGTCAGATGTTGCACCAAGATCTCAGGGGCGTGCTCTTTGAGCAAGTAGCCGTCGGCGCCGGCAGCAAGTGCCTGAAATACATGCTCATCGTCGTCGTAGATGGTCGTCACAATCGCCAGCGTGCGGTGGGGCTGCTGCCGAATGTGCCGAATGACTTCGACGCCCGAGCCATCAGGTAGTCCCAAGTCGATGAGCGCGACAGAGTAGCCCGCGGCTTCTGAGACCTTTGCTCGTGCGCCCTTGATGTCTTCCACTTCGTCTATTTCGATGCCAGGGAAGGCCTGCAGCAGCACCTGGCGCAGCCCTCGACGCACCTGGGGGAGGTCCTCCACGATGAGCGCGCGTTGCCTCCAAGATGGCTGTAAGTCCACGCTCATTGCGCGCTCCGCCTAGGCTCCGTATCGGCAGAAACGTTGAGGGGCAGGACGATTTCCAATGATGTGCCTCGGCTCGCAGCGTGGAAGCTCAGAGTACCTCCAAGCTCCTGGAGACGCGACCGTACACTGTGCATGGCGCTCTCGTGCTCGCCCTCTGCGATGCCGATGCCGTTGTCCTCAAAAGTGGTCACGAGGGCATCCGCTTCCACGCGTGTGGTCACGCGGAGCGTGCTGGCGTTGGCGTGTCGCAGCGCATTGGACACGAGTTCCCGCAGTATGGCGGAGTAGTGGCGTGCGAGGGCTGGGCTAAGCGTCGTCTCGGAGACGGTGCTCTCGTAGGGCCACTCGAGTACGAGGCCTGCCATTCTCGAGCGCTCTGCAGTCTCATGTCGTAGATCGGCGAGCAGTTCAGACAGTGGGCAGGGCGCATCGTTCGTCAGTTCTTGGACGATGGACCGCATGTCGGAGATGGCGTGCCGAATGCCCTCGCGCGTGTCTTGGACGCTCTCGGCGTACAGGCCCGTGAGGAGTCGGGCTCCGAGATTGTCGTGCAGGTCTCGTGCAATGCGCTTCCTTTCGCTGCGTGCGCCGCGTGCAAACTCCTGTCGCGCCGCTTCCGCATGCCGCATCAGGGAGACCAGCGTTTCGGCAAGATGCAGGTGTCGGAGCTCAAACAGGCCTCGTCCGCGCCAAGGAAAGGTGAGACGTAGGGCGCGCGCGCCATCGAGTGCTGGAATCGATAGGTTTAGGCCTGCGTCGCTGATGGTAACGCAGTCCGGGGCGTTGGCTTCGCCGCGAAAGATTTCCGCTGGTTGGAACATGCTCTCTAGTAGGCGAACCCACAGGCGCTCTTGTTCGCTGGCCGTTGGTGCGAAGGCTGCATCGATGACGCTCTGGAAAAGCTCGGGCGCGTCGTTGGGTCGGGCCGAGACCGCGCGTGCCCAGAGCCAGTTGCGGAGAGGCAGATACAGGAACCCGCAGATGAGCAGCGATGCACTGAGCGACACGACTGAATGCGTGCCGAGGAACAGCACCAGGGCGAGGTCTACGACGATGAGCAGCACAGCGCCCAGCACCCACAGCAAGATGCGGTAGGCCCACTCATCGAGGCCCAGCAGCTGGTGGCGCCGCAAGCCAAGGGCAAAGCCGACGTACATCAGGCTGAAAAATCCGAAGGCGTATCCCTGCGCGAAGGGCGGCTCAATACCGATGATGCTGACGCCTGCGGTGCAGAACACGAACAGCCCTGCACCAACGATGACCGACAGGCCAAGCCAGCGCAGCTCGGCGCGTGCTCGGGGGTCTCCTCGCGTCACGTGCCACTGCACAGAAGCGAGTGCCATGGCGGAGAGCATTTCAAGCAGGATCGGGATCCGGTAGCCCAGATCCGGCGACACAACCTGCGTCAGATCGGCAGTGTACCAGGGTACGAAAATCGCAGGCAGCAGCCACAGACCACGCGTGCCGAGCAGCTTTCGAGGATGGCACAAGAAGAGCCCCATCAGCGCCGCACCAAATGCGAACGCGCCGAAATGGTTGATGGCGGCAAGTATTCGAAAGAGCGTGGCTTCCACGAACAGCTCGCGCGTGCCGTAGTAGGCAGCGGGAGCGGTGAAGACCAGGAACATGGCGCCCATGCAGCCGAAACAGCGCGCTGCGAGGCTCTGAGGGCTCGCGACGAAGGCCCAAGCGGCGATCAGGAAACCCGAAGCGCCTGCGAAGAGCTGGAACCAAAACAGCGCAGGAAGATCGAGCGGTGGCCGCGTTGCGTGCGTAACGGGAACCTTCGTTTGAGTGCCCGCGTGCTCGATGTGAAGAACAACCTGCGGTGACTCAAAGATGCGCGCCAGTTCGGTCTGTCGAGCATAGAACGTGCTCTGCTCGACGTAAGAATCGAAGAAATCGGGCTCTTCAATCAGGTCGAGCGCCTGCAGGCTAAAAGAAGGACCTTCCGGGGCACCCAGGGCCACTAAGCGCGCCCCTTTGGGAATGCCGTGAGCGGGTCCTTTGGCGTCTGCGATGCGCACAAGCCCGGCATCGTCTGGCACAAGTGTGAGCCCGAGCCAGGGCGTGCTTGTCGCGAGATACAGAACGGAAGCGCAGAGCGCGAGACATACAAAGGCCGCGAAAAGCAGCTGAGCGCCGGGAGACATGCTCACACCGCTCGCGTCCGATGGAAGGTTAGGTTTCGTCAAGCTACTGGTTTTCACTGCCAAGAATGGCGTCGAGGGCTTCGAGGAGCCTGTTGTTCTCGTCCGGTAAGCCGATGGTAATCCGCAGGTACTGCTCGATGCGTGGCTTGTTGAAGTGGCGCACGAGCACAGCGCGCTGCCGCAGACGCGCGGCGAGGTCACTTGCATCCATGCGTTCATGGCGGGCAAACACGAAGTTCGCAGCCGATGGCAGTACCTGAAAGCCCCGGGCCTGCAGCGCACCAACTAGCGCCTCGCGGTGGGTTATCACGAGCTTTCGCGTCTGGTCGAAGTGCGCGACATCATCGAATGCGGCCGCACCGCCGACGATGGCCAGCTTGTCGAGCGGATAGGAATTGAAGCTGTCCTTCACGCGCGTGAGGGCTTCTATCAAGTGAGGTTGACCCACGGCAATGCCTACGCGCAGTCCGGCTAGAGAGCGCGACTTGGAGAGCGTCTGCGTCACCAATAGCTGGGGATAGCGCTGCGTGAGCAGGACGGCACTCTCGGCACCGAAGTCGATGTAGGCCTCGTCGACGACCACGACCGATTCCGTGTTGCGCTGAAGCAGATTCTCGATCTCAGCGAGTCCGAGTGCACGCGCGGTGGGCGCATTGGGGTTTGGGAAAATGATGCCCGCGTTCTCGCTCGGGAACTGGCTCAGCTGGATTCCGAGCTCCGCGTCGAGCGGAACGGTACGAAACGGCTGGCGATAGAGCGCTGCGTAGACCGGGTAGAAGCTGTACGTGACGTCGGGAAACAGCACATCGCCCGGACGCAGGAAGAATGCCTGAAACACATGCGCGAGCACTTCGTCGGAGCCGTTGCCGGCGAACACGCATTCACTCCGCACGCCATAGAACCGAGCCGCAGCGTCGATGAGCTGCTGGGAAGTAGGGTCTGGGTAGCGCCGCAAGCCATCCCCGAGCTCTGCGCGTATCGCTTCGAGGACCCGGGGAGAAGGCGGGTAGGGGTTCTCGTTGGTGTTGAGTTTGACGAGATTTGCGATTTTCGGCTGTTCACCCGGTACGTAAGGTGAAAGCCCACGTACGAACCCGCTCCAGTACTTCTCTCCGCTCATCGCGCCGCAGCCTAGCACTCCGATTTGCCCAGGAAACAGCTCAGTGGAAGAAGTGCGCGTATCGTGAGTGATTCGTGCTGGCGAGCGTTATATCTCGCTCGACCGCCAGAGGTTTGCCAAGCAGAGCCCAGAGGAGTCCGCAGCAGCGTTGATCGAATCGCTCGTGGCCCCTTACTATTGCGTTGGGGGTGTGATGGGTTTTGTTCGAGCCATAATTATGGGTGCGCTCTTAATATCCGGCTGCAGCACTTACTCGGTGCAACAGACTTCGTTGGTGCCGTCGGCTATCGTGGTTCCGACGCCATCTGCAACGCTCGGCTCGGACTTTGCCTTGCTGGGCAGCTACGTGACCAGCGTGCGTGACCGAGCCAGCATGAGCGACTCGTCGTTGTTCGTATCGCGCGGCCAGGCGGTCGGAACCTACGAGTATGCCTTTCGACATGCGAGCATTCGAGGTACCGCTTTCAGCGCGCCAGGGCAAGGGGCTGTGCGTGGGCAGCCTGGGGGACTTTCCAATCCCGGAGGCACCGTCGTGGGTGCCGGCCCTGGCGGCGTCGTCCGGTTGATTCGCGACAATGAGCACCACAACCTTACGATCACTGGCGACCTGTGGCTTGCGATTGCGCCTTCCAGCACCCAATCGGCGTGCGTGGACAACTGTACCTTCGCGCTACGTGGCGGCGCGCATCGCGATCGCAGCGTCGCCTTCATGTTTACGACAGGTCTTCAGTATCGCGTACGTCCTGTCTCGTTCTTGGCGCTCACGGCGGGAGCGGCTCTCCAGACCTTACTCACGAACGACGAGGTCAGGCCGGAGTCTGCATTTGGAGGTCGGTCCAAGGTCCGAATGGGAGCGCTGCATCCACTGCTCGATGCAGGAATCGAGGTTTACATTTCAGATTGGTTCACGCTTTCTCCCATGGTGAGCTTCATCGGACCACCGGCACCCTTGGTGTACGGGCCGACCGTTTCGCTGGTCCTGCGTTTTCATGGTGCGGACAAGAAAAAGACCGCAAGCACTGCTTCGGGCAGCTGAACGTCCAGCACGGCTAGCTGCGCAGAGGAGGCACGGCCCTTGCTCGTATTGGAAGGCGGAGGTCGAGCCAATGCAGCGAAGCGAGTGGATTTATGGGAGCATGATTCTCAGTGGCTTTTTCGTGTTTGGAGCCGCCTTGGGCTGCAGTCATCAATCTGCGCAGTCTAAGACGCACGGACAATCCGGCGCGCTCACAAGCTCTCACACCTCCCCGACTCTCACACAAAGAACGCAGGGGGACGCTTCTCAGCGCGGGGCCAAGGCGGACTTCGTGACCCTCGAGGGAGAGAACTTGGCTGCCGTCGCCGATCTCGAAGAGGTGTCCGGAGGCGTGCGGATCGAGGTCGCAATCGACGGGGCGAAACAGGGGGCCAAAGGCGTGCATATCCACGAGAAGGGCGACTGCACAGACATCGCAGGGAAGAGCATGGGGGAGCACTTTGCGCTCGCGGACGAAACGCACGGTCTGCCCACCGCACCACACCATCATCTAGGCGACCTAGGGAATGTGGACATTGCGCAGAATGGGGATGGACGGCTCATCATCGTTGTCCCGGGCGCAAACCTCGAGCCCGACGATACGCATTCGTTCGCTGGGCGATCGATCGTTATCCATGAGTCTGAAGACATCGGGACGGGTCCGTCTGGGCACTCAGGGGAGCCTATCGCCTGTGCTGTAATCATGCCTCAGTGATGCCGCAGATATGTCGCCGCGCTGTGGCCGCCGTGTATAGCGCTCGCCGTGCCGTGGCTACTTTTACGCTATGGGAAGAGGACCAGACCTTGAGCTCTATCATCCGGCTCGGAGCATCGCCGCTGCGCTCCGTAAGCAGCCAGAGGGCGCGAACCTGGAGAGCGGGCCACACGATATTTCGGGAAATCCTCGTGCTCTCAGCCTGAACGAGGCGTCGGAAGAGGAGCTTAGCCGTTCGGATTTCATTGATGCGACGCTGGCGCGCAGGATCGTGCAAGCACGGACCGCAAGCGCTGGCTTTAGGACGTGGGCTGAGCTGCGCGACATCGAGGGCCTAACCGCGACGATGGTCGCGGACCTTCAGCGCTCCTTTCGTCTCGACCCACCCG